>JBCCOV010000146.1:0-13173 GCA_039039985.1 Pseudomonadota bacterium
GCACGTGCTGGGTCGAATGCCAAACCGTCCGTTCAAGCATATCGTGACGCCGCATATCGCCAAAGTAGGTGGGAACCTTGGCGTTGAAATCTAGTTCGCCCGACGTCTTGGCCCAGGCGTGAAACCGTGCGCGGGTCGCCACGCCGAACTTCGCAATGTTCTCGCTCGAATCCAGGTCTTCAGGCGGCGGAGCAACGAGGTTTTCGTACGTCAGCGTCTCTCCGGTCGCCTCCATGTCGAAATAGGCAATGGGAATCTGGAAGACGTGATGGAGTAGGACCCGCCATGACCGCGGGCGGCCCGGGAGCATGTTTTCAAGCTGATCGTCCGGCATCTGCCGCGTCAGACGGATCGCCGTTTCCAAAATATGATCGTAGCGCTCGATCAACTGCTTCGGTGAGAGCACCGGGCCGGTGTTGTCATCCAGCCCAAGGAACTCGACGACTTCCCCGAGCACCTGAGCGAAAACGAACTTGTCGCCGCGGGATACGACCGGAACCGATCGAGCACCAAGCGCGCGAAGCTGCTCGAGGCCATCTTCGCTTTCAACTACGTTTATGGACTCGAACTCGATCTCACGGACCGAGAGGAACTCCTTGACCCTCAGACAGCTCGTTCAATGCGGCTGCCAGAAGACCTTGATTGTCTGAGACATCATGTTCTCCGGAGTTGGTACAAGCTCGGCTATCCCGCAACGTTACGCAACAGCGGCTTGTCGTGCAAGTTGCCGCGGATCTGGCCGCGCCTACATCCTCTTGGACCGGGCCATGTCCTTCAGGATCGGTGCAAACAGCGTTGCAAGAAGCCGGGCCGGCTCGGAAAGAGGGCGGTCGCGGCGCCGCAGGAGACCGATGTCTCTGTTGAGGACTGGTCGGATCGGCACAATGGCGATCGAGGTATCGTGGCTTGGCGGCAGGACGGTTGCTGGCACGATACCGACGCCAAGCCCGCTCGCGACGAACTGGAACAGGGTGCCGAACTGATTGGTGATGAGGCTGTGATCGAGTGTGACCCCGGCTGTGTTGGCGGCCAGGTCGATGATCCGCCGCAGTCCGGATTCGATCGGCATCGACACGAGTTGTTCGCCAGCAAGATCGGCAAGTTGGACGCTTGTGCGACGCCAGAGGCGATGTCCCGCTGGAAAGGCCGCGTAGAACCGCTCATCGACCACGTGGTCGACCAGGATGTCCTGGTTGCCGCTTGACGCATTCCCAATGCCGATGTCGACAATGCCGCCATGGACGTCTTCCGTTACTTGAGGCCCGAAGCCCTCCCGCACGCGGATTAGCATTTTCGGATGCTGCTTCCGAAACTGCACCAGGGCTGCCGGCAAGACCTGATGGGCGATTGACATCAACGAGGCGATCACGAGTTGTCCGCGCATTTCACCATCAAGCGCGCGAATGCGCTGCGTCTGCTGCTCGAGATCGACCAACATTTTTTCAGCGACCAAGACAAACTCCCGGCCTGCCTCGGATAGTGAGACCAAACGGGTGCCGCGAAGAAACAGCCTAACCTCGAGGAGTTCTTCCGCCTGCTGGATGATCCGACTGAGACCTGGCTGGGACAGTCCTAGGAAATTGGCGGCTGCAACGAAGCTGCCGAATCGGGCCAGCGCCACGATCGCACGCAGGTGCTTTACGTTCAGATTGGGTGCCTCGTGCATACCTATTACAAACCCGCATCAAACATCGCTATCCATTTTAAATTGACATAAAACGGTACGCGGGGATGAATGCAAGCGTCAGTCGCGAGGCAATCTCCCCTGATGGAACATGGACACGACAAGCCGCTTTCAGGTGTGAGGGTTGTTGACCTGACGCGCTATCTGTCCGGCCCGCAAGCCACCCTCTTTCTTGCAGGCCTCGGAGCCGAAGTCATCAGAGTAGACAGTCAGATAGTGGGCGACCCGGCCGCATCCGCGCCACCGTTTTTCGGGCCCGAAGGCGTTTCGATGTCACGGCGCACGGATGCCGACATGGGAATTGCCTATCTCAAGCGCGCCAGAGGGAAACGGTCAGTCACACTCAACCTCAGATCCGATCGTGGACGCGAAATCCTCTATCGGCTGCTCGGTACGGCGGACGTCCTGGTCGAGAACTTCAGGGTCGGCGTCGGCGAGAAACTCGGCCTTGATCGCTTGACCATCGAGAAGACATTCCCACGCCTCGTGCATTGCGCGATCACGGGATACGGGCATTCCGGGCCGGAAAGCGGGGCCAAAGCCTACGATCTGATGGTCCAGGCCGCCGCTGGCATGATGAGCATTACGGGAGAACCTGACGGACCACCCTGCAAAACGGGATCGTCTCTAACCGACGGCATTGCCGGCAGTCTCGCAGTCTCCGGCATTCTTGCAGCTCTCTTTCAGCGCGGGCGCACGGGCCGGGGACAGTTCATTGATGTCTCGATGGTCGACTGCCTCCTGTCGCTGATGCTCGACGAGCCGCTCGATTGCTATGACGACCTGGGTCTGGGCCTCAGGCAGGGCAATCGCATTATGCGGTTCTCACCATTCAACTCCTATCCGACGCTGGACGACGGCCTGGTGCTCGGAGCCGCAACGCAGCGGGATTGGGAGGGACTGCTTGAGGTCATGGGGCGTGCAGATCTGAAGTCGTCGCCGACCATCAGCGATCCAGCCTGGCGCATTCAGAACAATACGGAGGTCGACCAGCTTGTCAGCAATTGGACACGCAAGTTGACGACCGAGGTTGCACTCGAACGGCTGTCGGCGCGCGACATTCCGTGTGCCGCGATCCGCGACGCTCGTCGTCTTGCGGACTGGCCTCATCTCGCGGCGCGCGGCCTCCTGCAGCCCTTGGAGCACCCAAAGCTGCCGGGCGTCAATGGGCCGCTCGCCCCACGTTTTCCGCTGCAATTCAGCGGCGCACCGACGGATTATGAGACCCCAGCCGCCGAGATTGGCGAACACACGCAGAAGATACTCGGCGAGGAATTCGGGTTCGGGGAGGACGAGTTGGAAGCCTTGAAGCGCGATGGAATCATCTGAACCGTTTGGAGAGCCTTGATGACAGAGCTGCGATCCCTTTCGTCGCAAACCTATCGGGCCGAGGACATTAGTGCCGTCCAGGAACTCTATCACAGCAAGGGATGGACGGACGGTTTGCCGATCGTCCCACCGACCGACGCCTCCGTCCGTGCCTGCCTCGAATGGGCCGCGATGGAGCCGGACGAACTCGTCGGGATCGAACCGGTCCGCGAACTTGCGATCACTGGCGAGAAGCTTGCAATCAACGCAGTCATGGCGGGCTGCCTGCCCATGCACTTCCCCGTTGTCGTCACAGCCTGGCAGGCGATGTTGCGCGAGGAATTCCTGCTGCACGGCATCTCGTCGAGCACGGGTGGCTGCGCAGTGATGCTCGTCTTGAACGGTCCCATTCGTCTTGAGATCGGCGCAAGCGGTACCTTCAACGCGCTCGGCAACAGCGATCGCGCTACTGCGGTTATCGGCCGGAGTATTCGGCTTGGCCTGATCAACCTAATGGACGTGCGACCTGGGAGCATTGACCGGTCCACGCTCGGTCATCCTGGCAAGTTCAGCTACTGCGTCGCCGAGGACGAAGAGGACAGTCCTTGGGAACCTCTCTCGACAGTTCGCGGTGTTCCAAACGGCCTTTCGGCGGTCACGGTATTCGCAGCGATGGCACCACGGCAAATCATGAATGAATGGACAAGCGACCCGCGCGAAATCCTCGAAACCTTCGCTGCCGAAATGCGCGCCAATCAGCTGCACTATTCCATTTATGGAGGAAACTACGCCATAGTTATTCCAAAGCAGCTTCGAGAGCAGTTTCATAAGGCGGGGTGGAACAAACAGAACATCGCCGAGTTCGTCTACGAACGGGCCAGAGTCCGGCGCGGAGAGTGGGCGCAAGTCGGAAAGACAGCGGTAGTCCGCGACAGGGCAGAGCGCGAATTCAAGGCGCTTGGCTCACCCGACGATCTCCTTGTCATCGCAGCAGGCGGGCCCGCCGGGGGGTTTGGCGCCGTGATCGCGCCCTGGATGGGTAGCAAGACGCGCGCGGTCACTTTGCCCATCGGCGCATGCATAGACTGCGAACCACCGAAGCCAGAGCAAACGTCGCCGCTCAATTAGAAAGGAGTGAATGCCGTGACATTCGACGTACTTGATCCAACCAATGAGAAGTCTGCCGGCGAGACACGGCTCGCGCCGCGTCTTTCGTCTCTGGATGGAAAGACCATCGGGATCGTGACCAATGAGAAGGAAGGGACCAAAGGTTACTTCCGACATCTCGACCGCCTGCTCCGGTCCGAGCTTGGCGTCAAGGATGTGGTCTGGTGCCCGAAAACGAACTACAGCGCACCCGCCGGTCCCGAAGTGCTGAGCCAAATGAAGCGTTGGGATGCGGTTGTCACTGGTGTCGGTGATTGAGGTAGCTGTTCATCGTGCAGTTTGCATGATTCAATCGCAGCTGAACGCCAAGGCGTCCCAGCAGCCGCAGTCATGACGACGCAGTTTGTCACTGCCGCTGAGCTTATGGCGCGCGTGTTGGGTTACCCTGACTATCCGTTCGTCATCATCGATCATCCGATCAGTAACGCGGACGACGATGCCTTACATGCTCGTGCCAGCGCAACACTCGATCAGATTAGACGACTGCTGCTCACAGGTTAGGCGCTGATCATACTCGACGCCCAAAGAATGGGAGAAATCGGAGGCTCGTCGTTTCCGGTTTGTCCTACATGCTTCGCTCAGTTGGCCATTGCGCGAATGCACGAGAGGAGGATGCGGTATGAGTGCAGGCCTTTGCGTGCAGGACCCCTGAAGGCGCTTCGATTGATGGCTTCGCGGGCGCTGTCCAGCAGACTTGGCAACGGGCGCTCCCAAACCTGCGCACCGCGTACCGCCCGATGCAGCCTCGCCGGCCTAGCGCATGTGCGCATTAATCACGGTCCATGGGGTATACTAAGTCGACGAACGCCGCTCTGCTGCTCGAACAGTCTTTGGTGGTGATCCTGCAATTTCATCCACTGCGCCCGACAGCTGGTGCAGACGTCGCTTCGCGACGTCGGACAGCACCATAATCACTTTGGCTGATCGCAACTAATCCTATGACACGAACATCAACCCCGGATACGTCGCACGCAACAAAGCCACCACAGCAACAACGATCAAGACGAACTCGCCCGTCTTGATTGCCGTCTAAGCGGTCCGTCTTAGGTGGAATTTGCTAGCTGAACGCCTGATTTTATTGGTGCGGACGGCGGGACTCGAACCCGCACGAGCTAAGCCCTCAGGATTTTAAGTCCTGTGTGTCTACCGATTCCACCACGTCCGCGTCGTCACCAAGCCAGTTGCCAGAGCTGGAGACTAAGCCCGGACTACATCGAAGTCGGGCCAGATGCGACTGGGCGCGAACCATCGCGGCCCCGTCAGCCTCAACCAGGTTTCGGATCGAACCCACGAGCTACTGGGAACGGCGTGCCACGTGGTGACACGCAACCCGGGTCGGGCCCTGGTCAGACAGCACAGGCATCTCCGACTTGCAAGGCTCAAACTGCAACGGACACCGCGGATGAAAGGCGCAGCCGGACGGCGGATCAATCGGACTTGGCACTTCGGCCCCGACGTCTTCGAACGATCGGTCGCCCTGGACGGCATCGAGCTTCGGCACCGAGTCGAGCAGCATCTGCGTGTAGGGATGTTGTGGATTTTCAAAGATCTGCTGTTGGGCACCCGTTTCCACGATCCGGCCAAGATACATAACGCCGACCGCGTCAGACATATGTTTGACGACGGCAAGGTCATGGCTAATCAGCAGAAACGTCAGGCCCAGCGAATACTGAAGTCCGCGCATCAGGTTCAGGACTTGAGCCTGCACGGAGACATCAAGGGCTGATGTAGGCTCATCGCACACAATGAAGTCGGGCTCGCATGCGAGAGCACGCGCGATCGCAATCCGCTGGCGCTGCCCGCCGGAAAACTCGTGCGGATACTTTTCCGCGTCTCGCGGGTCGAGGCCAACCAGTTCCAACAACTCGTCCACGCGCTCGCGAACGGCCTGATCCCCGGTCAGCAAACCAAAAGTGCGGATTGGCTCGGCGATAATCCATGCCACCCGCCAGCGGGGATTGAGGCTGGCGTAGGGATCCTGGAAGATCATCTGCACGCGGCGGCGCTGACTGGACCAATTGGGGCCGCCGACCGGCATACCGTCGAACACAACCTGACCGGCCGAAGGGGCCATAAGACCGACAACCAAACGTGCAACCGTCGATTTACCACACCCGGATTCACCGACCAGACCAAATGTACCGCCGCGCGGAATCGAGAACGACACATCGCTGACCGCTTTGAGATAACGCCGGGACCCGCCCTCAATCATGCGATTGAGCCAAGGCTTCGACACATCGAACTGACGGCTGACCCCTTGAACCTCGACGAGCGGCTTAGCCATGTGACGCCGTCCCAAACGCCTGCTCGCGTCGCGCTGTCTCGCTGTCGTCCCACAGCCAGCACGCCACCGAACTCCCTTGCACTGGGATCAGTTCGGGTCGCTCGAGCCGACAGCGATC
Organism: Pseudomonadota bacterium; assembly: GCA_039039985.1. GTDB lineage: Bacteria > Pseudomonadota > Alphaproteobacteria > Rhizobiales > Hyphomicrobiaceae > JBCBWG01. The sequence goes on from JBCCOV010000146.1 coordinate 6,562, forward strand.
AAAGCAGTCCTGGCATCGGGGGTGAAAACGGCACCCGTCGGGCATGGCCCCCAGTCGCGGCATCGTCCCCGGGATCTGCACCAACGTATCCGCCTCCTCATCGAGTTTTGGGATCGTGCCCATCAGCCCGCGTGTGTAAGGATGTTTCGGTGCATGGATGGTATCGGCAACAGGCCCAATCTCGACGATCCGCCCGGCGTACATGACAGCGATCCGGTCGGCCGTCTCTGCAATCACACCCATGTCATGGGTAATCAGAACGACCGCAGCGCCCCGTTCCGCACAGGCGCGCTTCAGTACGGCAATCACCTGCGCCTGCACCGAGACATCCAACGCAGTCGTCGGCTCGTCAGCAATCACAAGTTCCGGGTCGGCACACAGGGCCAAGGCGATAACGACGCGCTGCCGCATGCCACCCGACAGCTGATGCGGATAAGCCGCCATGCGCTCCTCGGCGGCCGGCAATCCCACCTCCTGCAACAGCGCGATCGCGCGGGCACGTGCCGCAGCCACGTCGACATTCTTGTGCGTGCGAATGGTTTCGATGATCTGATCGCCAATCGGAAACAACGGATTGAGCGCCGTGAGCGGATCTTGAAAGACCATGCCGATCTTGGCACCACGGATCTTCTTCATTTCCGTGCGCGATAACTGATCAATCCGTCTCTGGCCGAGGTGAATTTCACCACCGACAATACGGCCTGGCGGCGCCAACAGCCCGATGATCGCCTGCCCGGTCATCGACTTACCGGCACCGGACTCCCCAACCAGCCCGAGGACTTCGCCGGGCGCAACGGTGAAGGACACACCGTCAATCGCGACAAGAGAACCGCGCCGCCCCGGGAACGCAACTCTCAAATCGCGCACCGTCAGCAAGTGTCCGGCACGTTGTGCATCATTGTGCGCGGCATCAGTAAGCGACATCAGCGCAACCTCGGGTTAAGGGCATCACGCAACCAATCGCCCAACAGGTTGACCGACAAGGCCAGTGCGAGGAGGGTTAGAGCCGGAAACAAGAGGATCCACCACTCTCCAGAGAAGAGAAATCCTTGGCCGATTCGAATAAGCGTTCCTAGTGAGGGCTGCGTCGGTGGCACACCAACGCCAAGAAACGACAACGTCGCTTCAGCGATAATGGCGAGCGCAAGCCCGATCGTCGCAATCACCAGAATCGGCCCGACGGCATTCGGAAGAATATGCGTTGCCGTGATCCGCAACGGGCTGACGCCAATCAAACGTGCCGCTTGCACGTACTCCTTCTCTTTCTCGACCAACACGATCCCGCGCACGGCGCGCGCATACTGAACCCACTCGGATAACCCGATGGCAAGGATCAGGACCCACATGGCCGCCGCCTCCCGCTCGGTCGGCGGAATGAAGCCTCGTGCAACACCATAAATCAGCAACGCTATGAGAATGGACGGAAACGACAATTGGACATCCGCGACCCGCATAACCATCGCGTCGATCCAGCCACCCCGATAGCCCGACAGCAGCCCCAGCCCGACGCCGAGGATCAGTGAAAAGGCAACCGCCGCGAAGCCCACAAACAGGGAAATGCGGGACCCGTAGAGAATTGCAGAGAAGATATCGCGTCCCTGATCGTCTGTGCCCAGCCAGTAAACGTTGCCCGTGAACTCGTTCGGGGTCATGGGCTTGGAGAAGCCGTCCATCAGGTTGAGGGTTGCAGGATTGAACGGTTCATGCGGTGCCACCCACGGCGCGAGAACGGCCGAAATCACAATGACGGCGACGGTTACGGCGGCAACGATCGCGACCGGAGACCGACGAAACGAATAAGCAAGGTCGCTATCAAGTGCCTCGCGCAACCAACGCCCGAAGATCTTGCGGCGCGGCCGTACCGGTTTGCTGTTGGAGATCCTGTCGGGCCGGGTTTTCATCTTACGGTTAGCGCCCTTGTGCATCGCGAATACGTGGATCGACCAGATAGTAAAGAAGATCGACCAAAAGATTAATCGTTACAAAAATAACTGAAATTAAAAGCAAATAGGCTGCCATCACCGGGACGTCGACAAACTGGATTGCATCAATAAACAGCAGTCCGACACCGGGCCATTGAAATACGGTTTCCGTAATAATGGCGAACGCAATAATAGACCCAAGCTGCAGTCCTGTAATCGTGATAACGGGGACCATCGTATTCTTGAGAGCATGTTTGAAATGTAGCACGCCGTCGCTCAGGCCGCGCGCCTCGGCAAACTTGATGTAGTCGGTGCGCAGCACCTCCAGCATCTCGGCGCGCACGAGCCGCATGATCAGAGTCAACTGGTAAAGCCCAAGTGTGATTGCGGGCAGAATGATCGACTTTAATCCGCTGAGCGTGATAAGGCCGGTATCCCACCAGCCGAGATCGACGACGTCTCCGCGGCCAAACGACGGAAGCCATTTCAGTTCAACCGCAAACACCCAAATCAGAAGTATGCCGATTAAAAATGTCGGCAACGATACACCGATCAAAGACCCCGCCATAACGATATTGGACACGACGCCGTCGCGCCGCAAAGCCGTATAGACGCCGAGACCGAGCCCGCCAAAAAATGCAAGCAATCCCGAGACGAACGCGAGTTCGAGCGTCGCAGGCAAGCGCTCAGCGATGACCTCGGTGACCGGGCGGCTCTGGCGATAGGAAACACCGAATTCACCTTGCGCTGCATTACCGATAAAGCGCAGGTACTGAATGTAGAAGGGATCATTCAGGCCAAGCCGGTCGAGCAGCGCCTGGCGATCGGCAACAGTCGCTTCCTGGCCAAGCATGTTTTCGACAGGATCGCCGACATACCGAAACATCGTGAATGCCACCAGTCCAACGACGAGAAGGACAGCGATGGATTGGAGCACACGGCGCAATATGTAAGCGAGCATAAGCATCTCTCGCGTGCGGCGCGACCTTCGCCCCGCGATCTAAACTCGGAACACCGGAAGACCTTAACGCAGTCTCCCGCCAGCCCTTACGGCGTCTCCATGCGGCGGCATGTCGGTATCAGTGTTATCACGACTATGGACGTTCGTCGCCAAGGCGGGGTGTATGAGGCGAGATAGTCAGTCCTCTGGCCGACCTGAAGCGGCCGGCCAGAGTGAAGCATCCAGATCAGTTGCTATACTTGAGGAATTTGAAATGGGGTTGGTCTTCGGGCTGAACCGAGAACTCAATCTCATTCTTCATACCCCAGTTCAAAACCTGGTGGTGGATCGCAACGTAGAGCGCTTCCTTTTGCACTGTCGCCCAGATCTCACCAATCATCGTGTTGCGCTTTGCGGCATCTGTTTCCGAAGCAAGCCCCTGGATCTTCTTATCAATATCCGCATTCACAAAGCGGGTTCCGTTCCATGAGCCGAACTTGTCTGTCGTGCTATGAACGAGGAAGTTGAAGATATACTCGGAGTCAAACGTCGGAACGCCCCAACCCAACATGTAGAAGTCGGTCTGCTTGGTTTTGATAAGCGGGAAGTGCTGCGCTTTCGGCTTGGAATCCAATGTGACCTTGATGCCGATCCGGCCGAGCATGCCGGTTGCAGCCTGGCAGATCGCCTCGTCGTTGATGTAGCGATCATTCGGACAGTTCAGTGTGATTCCGAAACCGTCCTCATATCCAGCCGCCTTTAGCAGCTCTTTGGCCTTGGCAACGTCAGCCTTGGGATATGCATCCAGTTCTTTCGTCCAGCCGTTGACGAACGGCGGCATGATTACGCCGGTTGGCTGGGACTGACCGCGCATGACCACCCGCTTGATTGCGTCGCGATCGATTGCGATGTTGATCGCCTGACGGACACGCACATCTGCAAGTGGGTTCTTGCCGGATACCGTGTCGCTCTTGAGATCCGCATCTCCCACATTCATACCAAAGAAAATGGTTCGGTTCTGCGGAGCTGTTACGACCTTGAGCTTCGAGTCACCGGCGACCCTGGCCAAGTCTTGAACGGGTACGTCTTGGACGAGGTCGATCTCGCCGGAGAGCAAGGCTGCAACCCGCGTGGCGGCGGACTTGATCGGCGTGTAGATAATCTCGGTCACTTCCAGCGGGAACTTGCCCTTACCCCAGTAATTCGGGTTGGCCTTCAAAACCGTCTTGGCGTCCGGAGCCCGGCTGACCAGCATGTATGCGCCAGTCCCGTTGGTGTTCGAGACCGCAAAGTTCTTTTCGCCGGCTTCGAAGTTCTGCGGGTCCTGGACGTTGTTCTTTTTGGCCCAGTCTTCGTCCATGACGAAGAGGTTCGTCAGGTTGTTGGGCAGAAGCGGGTTAGGGCCCTTGGTCGTGATGCGAAGCGTGTGGTCATCGACCTTCGCGATATCGGTGACCGACGAGAGAAGTTCCTTCATGGCCGATGTCGGACGCATGGCGCGCTTGAAAGAGAACACAACGTCGTCTGCTGTGAACGCGCTGCCGTCATGGAACGTCACGCCTTGGCGGAGCTTGAACTCCCAAACCTTGGGATCGCTTGTCGGCGCCCACGAGACAGCCAGAGACGGAATGATCTTGCCGCTCATGTCGCGATGGAGGAGCGTCTCATAGATCTGATGCGCAAGAGCATGAGTGGGGCCCTCGTTTTGCGCATGCGGGTCCAACGTCAGGCTATCGCCTTGCCGTGCCCATTTCAAAGTCTTCGCGCTGCTTGCCGTCGTCGTGACGACAAGACCGGCAATCACGGCAAGAGCCGCCGCAGTACCCACGTGTCCCAGCTTCATCTGTTTCTTATCCTCCGGTTATCCACTTCACCACGACAACTTTGTCATTCAGTCAATCAAACGCAGTCGGGCTCAGACGGCAAGGCATTCATGTTAAGCTGATGCGCCGAGCCCGTCAGAAACAGGCGCGAAACCTCGCCAAGAGCGTTTCAGACTGAGCTGGCACCAGCCCACATCCGAGTTTCGATCCTTCTGGCCGGCCACATGGGGTGCGGGCCGGCAAAGTAAGCCCGCCCATGGCGGAAATGATCTCATGCGTTGGACCGTACGTCAGACTGAGGCTCAGGCGCGCTGCCGCCCGTGCCGTATCGCGGCGCTCAGCAGTAAGAACAGCAGCGTTGCATTCAGCACGTGCCACAAGAAGTGTAGTCCGATGGGATCCAAACCATTGATGCGCGTATAAGGACAAAGCGCCTGGTCCAGTGAACGGAACGTCAGCGATACGGCAAACACCACGGCAGCTGATACAAGATAGCCGCCGGCGGCATGACCTTTGACCGCTAACACGAGCCCGATGAGCGCCATCGCGATAAAGGCTGGGAAGTAGGCAACAGACCCATTCAGGCAGGGACCGCCATCGCACCGCATCATGCTCGCTTGTGCCAGGGTGACAAAGAACACAACCAACCCGATCGCCACCGCCCACCACGGCAGGTTCAGATACTGGCGCAGCGCATACCCCATGTAGGCCATCATAAAAATGCCGATCGGGATAACATCTGCGAGAGATGCCCAGACTGTCGCAAAGGTATGGAACAGAAAACTCCCGATCCCGATGATGGCAACAACCGCCACCAGGATAAGTTCCGGCACGCCCGTGCGCCCATTTGGCGTCGCCATCCATTGTACAAGGGCCAAAACAGCCGCGATGAGGAATGCGGCATTGGTAATGGCGTTGATCGGCTCAGCCCAGAACGCCGTGTCCAGACCGCGCTCACAATAGGCGAACACCTGCTCGTACATGTTGGCTTGCCCTCGCTCATGATCCTGGCTCTCGTCGCATCACAAAGCGCAACGCCGGTCCATAGGCAATCCATAGAGTGAGCGCTTGGATCAAGAGCGAACCCAAAATGACACCAATGACCCCGAACCAAGACACCTGCTGGACAACCCTGTCGAATATCAGCATCAAGCCGCCGAGACCCGAACTCGTGAACAGGCTTGCGACAATCATGTCGACAATGTCCGTCACCAGCGAAATAATGGTCGAGCCCCAAACCAGCTTTGACATTTCGTTGTCAACCGGTGTTCGGCCGGCACGCCGAGTAAATGACACTCCAGCGTAAACGGCTGCGATCATCGCGGTAACGAGATAGATGTTCCGATCGAACGCCAAACCAAGAAACGGTTGGACACTGCTCACACCTAGCATTAGCGCATAGTTGGCAATCGAAAACCTAATGAGCGGGCGCCAAACCGGAAAATGTGCTACAGCTTCCGGAAAAATGGGAAAATCCTCCGATTGCAGATTGCGACGTGAGCCACTCCGCAACACGCCCGTCGCAATCCAGGCGACAGTCGCGGCCCCGTGGCTCGTGGGCCATGTTCGAACACGCAAAAGCTGTTTTGAATGTCACGCGCGGCACTGACCGGCGTGATCGTGGCACCGCGGCGATCAGCGAGATCATGTCCGCGATCGGCGGAACCTCTTCGCCGGCCCCAACGAACAACCCTTTGAAAGTTCGCATCTAGGAGCGCTGCGAACCTGGTGTCATGAGGCGGAGAAGAGGCCCATATGCTCCCCATAGGACAAGAGCCTGCACGAGCAGCGCGATGACCAGCAGTGCAAACACCCCGACGATTGTGAACTGCTCCTCAAAGTCGGTCAGCAGCGCGTAGAGGGTGCTGATGCCGCCTTCTGCGAACCCAGCAAAGACCACAAGCGCGGCGCCGGCGAGTGCAAATGA
>JBCCOV010000147.1:0-13090 GCA_039039985.1 Pseudomonadota bacterium
CGTGAAGCGGGCCGTTCTCGCAAAGCTCTGCAAGGATTTGATTGCGGCTGGTGTCCACGGGCTGACCCCGCTGGGCTCAACAGGCGAGTTTGCCTATCTCAACTGGGATCAGCGGCAGGCCGTGGTCGAAACGGTTATCGAGGCTGCGGCGGGCCGGGTCCCGGTGGTCGCGGGCGTCGCATCGACAACAATCGCCGATGCCGTCCACCAGGCGCAAACGTATGAACGGATGGGTGTCGACGGCATTCTGGCCGTCATGGAGGCCTATTTTCCCGTCGATGAAGACGGAACGGTCGCCTATTTCTCGGCAATTGCCGAAAGCACAACCCTGCCCGTTGTTCTTTATACCAATCCAAGTTTCCAGCGCAGTGACTTGAGCTTGTCGGCAATTGCCCGTCTCGCTGACATCGAAAATGTTGCGTACATCAAGGACGCGTCGAGCAATACCGGCCGGCTATTGTCGATTATGACTAAGGTTGGTGATCGCCTGACGGTGTTTTCAGCCTCCGCACATATCCCATTGTGCGTCATGATGATCGGCGGCGCCGGATGGATGGCCGGGCCCGCGTGTCTGGTGCCGCGCCAAAGCGTCGAACTGTATGATCTCTGCGTCGCCAATCGCTGGGATGAGGCGATGGTCCTGCAACGGCGGCTTTGGTCGCTGAATCAAGCATTTGCCCGCTATAACCTCGCCGCCTGCGTCAAAGGCGGGCTCGAACTGCTCGGCTACGATGTCGGCCCGCCGTGTCCGCCGCAATCAGCGCTCACAGACGCCGGGAAACGCGAGGTTCGCGCTGCGCTTGCAGCGGCCGGCATCACTGTCGATGCGTAATCGCCATGTTGGGACGCCAACCGGCAATCGAACCGCGATCACGCGGCCAAGATCATTGCGCAGCCAGAGGAAACCAGACGCCGCTGCTCCAGACGCCGAAACCGTCATCCGGGCCTGAAACGGCGCAGTCGACCAGATCGAATGTCAGCGCTCGGGTGACCAACGCCTCCAATCCGCTGCGCACGCGGACATAGGGCTTCAAGCCAGCGGTCGCCGGGTCGGCGACAAATCGAAGCGGATGCGTCGCATCGACGGTAACAATGTCGTCAAGGTTTGTGCGAAACACCAAGCGCTGCTTTGGGCCTGCGTCACGAATTTCCATCTCGACCGCGAGAAACGGCGCATCGGCAACTTTGATGATGATCTTCTCAACCGGAGTGACCAAAACATAGCTTCCGTCGGGCTCGCGGCGCAGAATTCGCGCAAACAGCTTAACCAGTCGCAGCCGACCGATCGGCGTACCTTGATAGAACCACGTTCCGTCACTGCGGATCTCCAGCCCAATATCGCCACAGTGCGGTGGATCCCAGGTTTCGACCGGAGGAAGACGGTCATCCGCAGCGGCGCGGACCAAGCTGTCAAGGCCTTGGATCTTAACGCTGTCTGGTTCACCTGACATTTAATTAATCCTCTGAGAGGCGGCAGGCGGTTTGACCCCGGCCGTTGCCACCTTAAAGTAGCCTTAGTACCCAGTGACCACCTCAAACTGAAAACAGAGCGTCGCCTGGCTGCTTCGAGCCCGCGCTCAGTCGGTAGCAAGAGTTCTCCCAGATAGTGAGCCACATGACGGCAATCATTGAAAATCCGATGGACATCGCCGCTGAAATCGAACAGGCGGGCGCAAGCGTCAAACGCGTCCACACCGCTGTCGGTGAGGTGATTTTTGGACAAGACGTCGTTATCGAACGTGCGCTGATTACGCTTCTTGCCGGCGGCCACGCCCTGTTGATCGGCGTGCCCGGCTTGGCAAAAACGCTGCTTGTCGAGACGCTTGGGCGCGTGCTCGGCATCGACGCGAAGCGGATCCAGTTCACGCCGGACCTGATGCCGGCGGATATCATCGGCGCCGAGGTTCTCGAGGAACACGAAGGCGAGACCGGCGCACGCCGTGCCTTCCGATTTATCAAAGGACCGATTTTTACGCAGCTGCTGATGGCTGACGAGATCAACCGCGCCAGCCCGAAAACACAATCCGCACTGCTTCAGGCCATGCAGGAGCGCCATGTTACGGTTGCCGGGCAGCGCCACGACATTGCGGCGCCGTTCCACGTTCTCGCGACCCAGAACCCGTTGGAGCAGGAAGGCACCTATCCGCTCCCGGAGGCGCAGCTCGACCGGTTCCTGCTGCAAATCGATGTCGGATACCCGGATCTGGATGCCGAGCGGCGTATGCTGTTCGCAACGACGGGAACGGATGCGGCGTCTCTTCAGCCCATGCTCTCGGGTGCCGATCTCATGCGGGCACAGCAGCTCGTCCGTCAGATGCCGGTTCCCGACAGTGTCGTCGAAGCGATTTTGAAGGTCGTACGTGCCGCGCGCCCAGGTCCTGATGCGACACCGGAGGTGAATACAGCTGTAGCATGGGGGCCCGGTCCGCGGGCTAGTCAGTCGTTGATGCTGGCCGTCCGTGCGAAGGCGATGCTGGATAATCGGCTGGCACCATCTGTCGACGATGTCGTCGCGTTGACCGAGCCCGTGCTCAAACACCGGATGGCACTGAACTTCATGGCGCGGGCCGAAGGCGAGACGATCGAGACGGTTATCGCAGGGCTTACTCGGACACTGGAGTAGCGCTTGGCTAGCCCAACGCCTCAAAATACCCGCGCTACTGGTCGTGGGGGGTCTGCGGCAGTCGATGACCTTGTGCATCGCGAAGCCGAAGCGCACGGCGTCGCATCGCGACTGCCGTCGTTGCTCGTGGAAGCGATGCGCGTGTCCAACACAATTGCGCACGGCATGCATGGCCGCCGGCGGGCGGGACCTGGTGAAACGTTTTGGCAGTTCCGCCAGTACGGCACGAACGACGATGCCGCTCAGATTGACTGGCGCCGCTCCGCAAGCTCGGACCATCTCTATATTCGCGAGCGCGAATGGGAGGCGGCGCACACATTCTGGCTTTGGAGCGACTTGTCCAAGTCGATGGACTTTAAGAGCCATCTCTCGACCACCACAAAGCGGGACCGGGCTCTGGTCCTCTTGCTGGCCTGTGTTGAGCTGCTGGTCAATGCGGGAGAACGTGTCGCCCTCTTAGGGCTCACGCGGCCAACGGCAAACCGGCGGGCGACCACGCGGTTTGTTGAGACCTTGAGCCTGAACGCGGACGGCCCGATATTGTCGTCGCCTTTGCCGCCGGCAGAGCGGTTGTCCCGGTTCTCAGGAACCGTTCTGATTAGTGACTTTCTTGAGCCTGTACCAAAGATCGCAGAGCGTCTGACACTCCTGGCAGCGAATGGTATCAGCGGCCATCTCGTTCAGGTTCTCGATCCAGCCGAGGAGGTTCTGCCGTATGAGGGGCGTGCAGAGTTCATCGGCATGAGCGATGAGGCGCGCTGGATTGCGGATCGTACGGAAACGCTGCGTGAGGCGTATCAGGCGAAACTAGGCGCACATCGCGCCGGGCTGGAAGCTCTGGCGCGCAGTCTTGGCTGGTCATTCGTGGTTCATCATACCGATCGATCCGCGACTGAGCCGCTACTGTCGCTGATTATGCGATTGCAGGCTCCCGATGGGGCCGCGCACGTCACGGGGGCACGGTTGGCACCATGAGCCTTGGCGCGTTGACATTTCTGAGTCCGTGGTTGTTGGCCGGCCTCGCGGCGTTGCCGATCATCTACTGGCTGTTACGAACCGTGCCGCCGCGACCGCGCCTGATCCGCTTTCCGGCAACGCGTATTCTGGTTGGTCTGGAGAACCCGGAGAAAACGCCGGACAAGACGCCGTGGTGGCTGATGCTGATCCGGATGCTGGCGGCAGCCTTGGTTATTCTCGCACTGGCACAGCCAATCCTCAATCCGGACAAGTCACTGGCGCTGTCGGGTGACGGACCTGTCGTGCTGGTGATCGACAACGGTTGGGCCACAGGCAACGACTGGGCCGAGCGGCAGGCGATGGTTGATCGCGTTTTGCGCACTGCCGAGGGCGATGGCCGATCGGTCATCATGATCGAAACCGCAGGCCGGGACATCAATACGGCTGCGGCCCTTGAGGCGCCGGCTGCTGCTCGGACGCGGGCGGCAGCTCTGGTACCGCAGCCGTTCGCGCCGGAACGCGCCAAGGTGCTCGAAACGCTGCGTGCCGCCGTGTCGGCAGACATGAATGCGAGCGCCGTCTGGTTGAGCGACGGGATGGATCACGGGGACGGGACGGCGTTCGGCGAAGGGTTGAGCGCGCTTGCGCCTGGTGGGCTCACGGTTGTCAGCCCGGGAGATGACGCTGCGGCAATCGCAGTTAGCGCCGGCCTCGGTGCCGAAGGGCGCTTAAACGCGCGCATCATTCGCGCATTTGGCGGACGTGATGAAGGCATCTTGCATGCGCTATCGGCGCGTGGCGAAATCCTTAGTGAAGCGCGGTTCTCCCTGCAGTCAGGCGAGACCGATACCGCTGTAGGGTTTGAGCTGCCGCTTGAGCTTCGTAACCAGGTGACGCGCGTGATTGCAGCCGGCGTGTCATCCGCGGGTGCCACGCACCTGCTCGATGCGCGATCCCGGTGGAACCGGATCGGCCTGGTATCCGGCGCGAGCCAGGAACAGTCGCAGCCTTTGCTTGGTCCACTCTATTACATTCGCCGCGCGCTTGCTCCGTTTGCGGAAATGGTCGAGCCGAAGACGGCCAGCGCCGACCTGAGCGTCACGGCGATCCTGGATCAAAACGCCACGATCATCGTGCTTGCGGACATCGGAACGCTGGCTCAGGACACGTCAAAGCGTGTTCTGGATTGGGTGCAGAAGGGCGGCGTCATGGTCCGGTTTGCCGGACCGCGGCTGGAGCAAAGCAGTGACGAATTGCTGCCAATTCGTCTCCGTGCCGGCGGACGGACGCTGGGAGGTGCGCTGTCTTGGTCGATCCCGCAATCGCTGTCGAGTTTTGGGGAAGACAGCCTGTTTGCCGGGCTAGACGTTCCGGCAGACGTGCGCGTGTCACGCCAGGTTTTGGCCGACCCGGGCGCGATCACGGAAGGCATTGATGTGTGGGCGCGGCTTGCCGATGGTACGCCGCTTGTCACCTCTCGTCGCGTCGGTGAGGGACGTCTTGTTCTTTTCCACGTCACCGCGAATTCCGACTGGTCGAACCTGCCACTGTCAGGATTGTTTGTAGAGATGTTGCGCCGCATAACCACACTTGGAACGTCGTCTGCCGCCCGGTCGAATACCGAGCCGACAACGACGAATGAGGGCGCAAGCGAGGCCAACAACGCACCGGTGTCGTCTGCCGTTCTGGCCCCCACGCAAGTGCTCGACGGCTTCGGGCAGCTCGTCTCGCCTCCAGCGACCGCCAAGGCGCTGTCCGTTGCCCGGTTTGCGAATGCGCGACCCAGCAAGACCCACCCGCCGGGGTATTACGGCGCCGGCGATCGTGGCCGGGCATTGAACGTCGCGACAAGCGAAACAAGCCTGACCGCGCTGGGGCCGGCACCATCCGGCGCCGCGACGGCAGGCTACGGACGTGAGACCCAGACGGACTTGAAGCCGTGGTGCCTCGGTTTGGCATTAGCGCTCTTGATGGTCGACATCCTGGCAGTGCTGGCCATTCAGTTTGGCGGGCTTGCCGGCCTGCGGACGGCCCGTCAGTCGGCAGCCGCGGTTGCGGCGTTCACCGTGGGTCTGATTGCGTTTGCGGCCATCCCAGGCGGAACCGTTGCCCTCGCGCAGGATCGCAGTACGGGGAATGCCTCCAGCAGTCGCGCGCTGGCGGCCACCAGTATCGTGACGTTCGGTTACGTCTTGAGCGGTGACCCGAGCGTGGATTCGACCAGCAAGGCGGGGCTCGAGGGCCTGGTCAAAGTGTTGGCTGCGCGCACATCGGTCGAACCCGGCGAGCCGATGGCGGTGAACATCGATTCCGATGAAATCGCCTTCTTTCCGATCCTCTATTGGCCAGTTGTCGAGCGGGCAGGTGAATTGTCTCCGACGACGCTGGCGAAAGTCGACGCGTACATGAAGCGCGGCGGCATGATCGTTTTCGATACGCGCGACTACGGACAAGGCTTGCCGATGGGGCTGCGTCAGCGGCGAAACGGTGGCAATACGCCGTTGCAACGCCTGCTTGGCAAGCTTGATATTCCACCGCTTGAGCCGGTTCCTGAAGGTCATGTCTTGACCAAGTCGTTTTACCTGCTGCGCACGTTTCCGGGCCGTTGGGATGGCGGGCAGCTGTGGGTTGAGGCCACCGCGCGCGACAGCACTGGCGGCCGGAAAGCGCGCCGGGCCGACGGCGTCAGCTCGATCCTGATTACGCCGAACGATCTGGCCTCGGCTTGGGCGCTCGATAACGACAATCGGCCGATGTTCCCGGTGGTGCCCGGCGGCGAGCGACAGCGGGAATGGGCGTTCCGAACCGGCATCAATATCGTGATGTACGCGCTGACGGGGAACTACAAGGCTGACCAGGTCCACGTGCCGTCGCTATTGCAACGGCTCGGGCAATAGGCGTGATCGAAGGGTATGCGCTCGCAATGATGAGTGTGCCCGGCGACGAGTGAAAGCGAAGAGTGACAATGTCAGATTGGTCGATCGATTTCGCGCCGATGCTTCCGGCACCGCTGTTCTGGGCCGCGATTGTGTTTACGGTGCTGCTTGTTGCGGTCCTCGTCTATCGTGGCGCCCGGGGCGCGGTGCTACGCGCACTCGCGCTGGCTGCCCTGATCTTTGCATTGGCCAATCCAACGCTGCGGCAGGAGGAGCGCGAAAGCCTCGGCAACGTGGCCATCGTCGTCGTTGACGAAAGCACCAGCCAGTCGATCGCAGGACGGCCGGAACAATCGGCGGCCATTCGCAAGGAGCTGGAGCAGCGACTTGGCGCGATTGAAAAGCTCGACGTCAAATGGGTAACGGCAGCACGCCCGACTGGCACGGGCCGTGGCGGTACCAATCTGTTCGCCGCACTGAACCGCGCACTCGCTGACGTCGCTCCGGATCGCCTGGCAGGCGTTATCCTGGTCACGGACGGCCAAGTTCATGATGTGCCGAAGTCCGCTAACTCGTTGGGGTTTGATGCACCGATCCATACGGTTCTGACTGGCCGGCCGCAGGAGTTTGATCGCCGGATCGAGATCCTGAAGGCACCCCGCTACGGCATTGTCGGGCAGGAGCGCACGATCGAACTGGCCATTCGCGAAGCCGGCACTCGCCCGTCCGCGGTCGGGGAGTCCGTCTCGGTTCGCGTGCGCCGCGAAGGTCAGGACGATCTGACATTCCCGGCGCAAATCGATGAAACGATTTCGATCCCTATGGCGTTTCCGCACGCCGGCAAGAACATCGTTGAGATCGATCTCCCCGGTGTTGACGGCGAATTGACCCTCGCCAACAACCGCATTGTTGTTGTTGCCGACGGCGTACGCGAAAACTTGCGCGTTCTCTTGGTGTCCGGTGAGCCGCATGCCGGTGAGCGTACGTGGCGCAACCTGCTGAAGTCCGATGCCGCCGTTGATTTGGTGCACTTCACGATTCTGAGGCCGCCCCACAAACAGGACGGCACGCCGATCAACCAACTATCTCTGATCGCGTTCCCGACGCGTGAGTTGTTCTCGGTCAAGATCCAGGAATTCGATCTGATCATCTTTGACCGCTATCAGCATCGCGGCATTCTTCAATTGCTCTACTACGATAACATCGCTCGCTATGTCGAAGAGCACGGCGGTGCGTTGTTGGTCGCTGCCGGCGATGACTATGCGGGTCCGCAAAGCGTTGTCCGCACGCCGCTGATGAACGCGTTGCCGGCGTTGCCGACCGGCGAGGTGCTGCAAGAGGCCTTCCGCCCGAGGCTCACCACGCTCGGAGCCAAGCATCCTGTGACACGTGGGCTGCCAGGGGGGGACGTGACGTCGCCGACCTGGGGGCGGTGGTTCCGCCAAGTCGAGGTTCGCCCGGAGCGTGGTCGCACGGTCATGACCGGCGTTCGCGAACGCCCGCTGCTGGTGTTGGACCGCAAGGGCAAGGGCCGGGTCGCTTTGCTGACGTCCGACCATGCGTGGCTTTGGGCGCGTGGCTACGACGGCGGCGGGCCGCACACGGACCTGCTGCGCCGGCTGTCGCATTGGCTGATGAAAGAGCCGGATCTTGAGGAAGAGCGCCTGATTGCCGAGGCCGCAGGGCTCAAGATGACGGTCGAGCGCCGCTCGATGGAAGAGCGGGTCGGCCCGGTCACGGTTCTCACGCCAGGCGGCGAGCGCCGACAAGTCACGCTGGAGTCTGCAGGCGAGGGCGTTTGGCGCGCCACTGTCGATGCAACCGAGCGTGGGCTCCATAAATTCGAGAGCGAAGGCCCGAACGGAAAACTGACGGCAGTTGCCATTGCCGGCGTTGCGGACCCGCGTGAGATGTCGGAAGTCACGGCGACCAAGGCCATTATGCAGCCGCTGTCGGATTCGATTGGCGGTGGCTTGTTTTGGACCAAGCAGGCCGCCGCCGCACTCACGGCGTCCAGCGACCCGGCTTCGGTCTCAGTCCCGCGCGTCACCATGCTGACGTCGGCACGTCTCTATGCAGGGTCAAGTTGGATGGCGCTGAAGGACCAGCAAGCCGCCGTCACGAAAGGTGTGTCGTTAACCCCGATGTTCAACGGCTTCCTCGCGTTGGCCGCGATGCTGTTTTTGATGACGCTCGCCTGGTGGCGCGAGGGCCGATAGCAAGCTGTCAGCCCCGACGCTGCTCACTGTCGCGCTGGCGCTAAAAAGGCCGCACGCGCTTATTCTATCGGTGTCGGTCCGGTACCAACCGCCGTTGGCGCTTTTGTATGCTGGACACGGGAATTGCCGACCTCGGCACAGCTGCCGAGGCCAGCCTCATAACGTAGCCAAAGAGCAAACGACTACTGCACGTTCAGCAGCATCGGCGCGTTTGTTGGTGGAACCATATTCGGCATTGTGCCGTTCCAGCGCTTTGCGTATTCGTACTGAACGATCGAGGGATTGTCAGAAATCGCCTTCGCAAGCAGCGCGGCGGCCTCTGCCTTGGCCTTGCCCGTCGTCTTGGTCGCATACGCTTCAGCGTCGGCACGCGCGCGAATGGCTTTCGCCTCTGCTTCCGCGACTTGCACGGTGCGCTCTGCGATCAGGCGCTGCCGCTCGAGTTCGTAGCGCTCGCGCTGTGCTTCTTCGCGCTTCTTTTCCTTCTCGAGGACGGCGTCCATGTACTGCTTTGGGAATTCGATGTTTTCGATCTGCGCAGCGGTCACGATAACCGGGTAGCCGTCGAGCGCCCTTTGCAGGAGTTCATCGATCTTCAGGCTCGCGGACACACGTTCCTTGATCAGACGTTCCGCATCGAACGTGGAAATCGCAGCTTTGGACGACGCCTGAAGACGACGGTCGAGATGGGTGGCCTCGAACTGCGCGCGTGTTCCATAACGCTTGTAGAACTCCATCACGAAGCCGGGCTTGATCCGCCAGTTCGTGGAGATATCGGCTGTCGTCGCCAAGCGGTCCGACGTCGCTGCGGCCACGACTTCCTTGTTGACGACCTCACGCATATCGAGGGGTATCGCGGTATCGATGAATGGAATCTTGAAGTGCAGGCCGGGGCCAACCGAATATTGCGCCTTGCCGAAGCGCACGACGATCGACTCATAGCCTTGCGGGACAGTGAAATAGGACAGCCAAGCTGTAACCGCCACGATCACAGCAGCGACAATCGCAAGGCCTGGAATGTACGGTAGATTCGGCATGTCGAACTCCTCACTAGTTGCAACTAAGCGACGCTGTTACAACTTGGCCACGGCGGTTATGGGGCATTTGGCCAGAACTTCGCAGCTTATGGTGAGGAATTCGTTACGAGTCGGTGCAACCTGAAACGTCTAACAGGCTGATCAATTTACTATTCAAGTGCGCGCGCAATAGACGGGCGACCCGCTTGCCGTCGCGTTTTTTCAATGCGGCGAGGATCCGTTTGTGTTCCGCGATTGCTTGGGCCCAGCGACGCTCGGAGAAATTGGCTTGATAGCGCGCCAGCCGTATGCGCCCGGCGAGTTGTCGGTATTGCGCTCCGAGCACGTCATTGCGTGAGCCAAAGAGGATGGCGTCGTGAATCCGCTGGTTAACGGAGAAATACTCATGGATCTCGCGTCGCTTGTAGTGATCGACCATGCGGTCATGGAGTTCACTGATATAGTCGATCTCGCCATCGTTCATGTTCTGGCATGCGAGTTCGCCCGCGAGAGCCTCGAGTGCACCCATAACGGCAAAGGTTTCGGTCAACTCGATGGGTGACAGGGTGACGACGGTGGCGCCACGGTTCGGCGTGATTTTCACCAATCCTTCAATTGCCAGCGCCTTCAGCGCTTCGCGCACGGGCGTGCGAGAAACGCCGCAGCGTTCGCACAAGGCATGCTCGCTAATCCGTTGGCCGGGCGGCAACTCGCCGTCGAGGATCAACTGCCGGACGCGATACGTGGTCGTCGCGTGGAGGTTTTTGCGTGGGCCGTAGTTTCGGCGCTCGCTCGGCGCAAGCGGCCCGACGTCTTCGTACTCGTAGCCGAGGTCCGGAACCTTCACGATGCGTCGGCGCTGTTCGGTCATGGCAATTCAGAGTCTGCTTGACGAGGATTCTCAGCCTTGCCCGCCTGTAACGGCCTGGCAAAGCACGCGTGCAACGTTAACAGCGGGACGGTTCCCGCCATCGGCGATCTGGTGACGGCACGAGAAGCCATCAGCTGCGATGATATCATCGCTGCCAGCAGCGCGGACAGCCGGGAGAAGCGAAAGCTCGCCCATAGCCATCGAAACGTCGTAGGTCTCGGCCTGATAGCCGAAACTGCCGGCCATGCCGCAGCAACTCGACTCGATCGGGCGAACGTCGAAGCCGTCGACAAGGCGCAAGGCGCCGGCAATCGCATCCGCTGCGCCGAATGCCTTTTGATGACAGTGCGTGTGAAGGTGAACCGTCTGCGATCCACCCCGCCACGTTGCGATCGGGGTCTCGATGCGCCCGGCGTCGGCCTCGCGGACCAGAAACTCGCCGAGCATATAGCTCTGTTCGCCGAGCCGCTCGGCATCTGCCCCAAGCCCCATAACCTGAAACTCGTCACGCAGGCTGAAGAGGCACGAGGGCTCAATCCCGACGATTGGAGTCCCGGCGTCGAGATGCGTTTTCACAGCATCGACGAAACGCTTGGCTTCGTGTTGCGCCTCGTCGACAAGGCCGGCAGCCAGATACGTGCGACCACAGCACAGTGGGCGAGGGGCCTCGGCGCCGATGCAGCTGACCGAATACCCAAGCGCACGCAACAGAGCGACAGTGGCATCGAGATTCTCAGGCTCAAACGCACGATTGAAGGTGTCCGGAAACAACGCGACACGACGTGTGGGGTCAATCTCCGGATCGGGCTTCACGCTTTGAGAAGAAAACGATCGCATGCGCCAATGCGGCAAAGATCGTGTGGCCGCCAGACCGGTCATCGGCTCAAACAAGCGTGCCAAGCCCGGAATCTGGTTCCGCAGATTGAGCGCGGGAGCCAGGTAGCGCGCATACGGTGCGTAGCGTGGCATATAGGCGATCAGCCGATCCCGTAGCGACAGCCCACGCCGCGCGTTCGCCGCCGACAGAACCTCAATCTTCATTTTGGCCATGTCAACGCCGGTTGGGCATTCCCGCTTGCAGGCCTTGCATGAGACACACAGTTTCATGGTCTCGAGCATCGCATCAGACGCAAAGGCGTCGGTGCCAAGCTGACCGGACAGTGCCAATCTCAGCGTATTGGCGCGGCCACGGGTGAGATCGCGCTCGTTGCGCGTGACGCGATAGCTGGGGCACATTGCGCCGCCGGCCAGTTTTCGGCACGCGCCATTGTTGTTGCACATCTCGACCGCGCCCTGAAAACCGTCAGCGCCGCCGGGCCAGGCCGACCAGTCGAACTTGGGTGCATGGTGCGATGTGCCGTAGTCCGGTTTGTAGCGGAACAGCTGGCGATCATTCATGCGCGGCGAGCGTACGATTTTGCCGGGATTCATGGTGCCGTGCGGATCGAAGCGGTCTTTCACCTCCTCGAAGACGGTGACAACGTCTCGCCCGTACATCGTTTCGTGGAACTCGGACCGGACCAGTCCGTCGCCGTGTTCGCCGGAGTGGGCGCCCTTGTAATCCTTGACCATCGCGAACGCCTCTTCGGCGATCGCGCGCATTGTCACGGCGTCCTGCTCGAGTTTCAAATTGAGCACGGGGCGCACATGCAAACACCCGACCGAGGCATGGGCGTACCATGTGCCAGTGGTCCCGTGCTTCTCAAAGACCGCGGTCAGGCGCTCCGTATAGTCAGCGAGATGTTCGAGTGGCACGGCTGCGTCCTCGATAAACGAGACCGGCTTACCTTCGCTCTTCATGCTCATCATGATATTGAGGCCGGCCGTGCGCACGCCCCAGATTGCCGCCTGCTGTCCGCGGTCTGAAACTTTGCCGACGCTGTCGGGATGACCGAGATCGCCCATCAGTTCGTCGAGTTGATCCAGGCGCCGCAGGTTTTCGGCCTGCTTAGGTTCAGCAAACTCAACCAGCAGCAACGCATCCGGATTGCCGCGGACATGGGTATCCATCACCGGGCGGAACATGGCGATGTCCCGTGCCAGAGAAATCAAAGTCGCATCAACGACTTCGACAGCGACCGGGCCCAGCGTGACGATGTGTTGTGCGGCTTCCATCGCCGACCGGAACGTTGGGAAGTGGCAAACACCCAGGGCTTTGTTGACCGGGTGATCGGCGAGCCGGATCTGAATGGCTTGCGACATCGCCAGCGTGCCTTCGGATCCGCACAGCAGTGTTGCCAGATTAATCGGTTCGCCCGTATCAGGAAGCAAAGCATCGACCAGGTAGCCGCCAACCCTACGGGAGACTTCGGGAAACGCCGCAACGATCGTGTCGCGTCGGCGCTGACCTAACGCGGCAAGATCTCGGAACAGTTCGCTGATATCGTCCGGGAGATTCGTACGGTCGAAATTCGCGGGCAATTCGCCGAACCGGGCTGCAGTCCCGCTTGCGAGCACGGCGTCGATGGCGACGACATTGTCGCGCATGATCCCGTAGCGAATTGAGCGCGTGCCGCACGAGTTGTTGC
>JBCCOV010000148.1:0-13027 GCA_039039985.1 Pseudomonadota bacterium
CATTGACGGGAGTGCAAGCGACGCACCACATGCGCTCCAATTTCGTACCGGCCTCTGGGCGCTCATCCACCAGAAGAGTCCAACGTTGCGGCGTAGGAACAAGCTTCACTGTCGTAGGAGCAATCGAAGCATCGTGTACCCAATGCGGGTTCTCGACCCGGTACGGTGGCAACGACGCAACCCGGTGATGATCGCCAATGTCACAAAGCGCCCTGGAGATGGCATCGTTCCCGGATCTGTGCGATGTCCTTCTGCTGAACAGCTTACACCAAGTTGACAACGAGAAAGAAACAACGAAGCGAAAGCAATACTGAACCGAGTTCGAAAAGCGGTTCGACCACACCGCCTCCAACGAACTCGTGTCGAAGGGGGATGACATGCAAAGACACGGTCTTTTACCTCTCTTTGTGGCGCTGACATCTGTTGTAATCACGCTCAATTCACCACCGGCGACAGCACAAGTCGCCGTGACATTTCTTGACACCTTCCAGAAAGTCTGTTTGCCGGAGTTGACATTCGAACGGACTGTTGCGGAATTCAAAGCGAGTGGTTGGAAATCACCTGAAGATGCGCTTCACCCCCTCTACGCGCAGGACATCACAAAACCAGACCAGAAGGCCTACTTTGTTTTTGACGAGCCGACTGGCGGTAAGGTTTTAGGGGCAGCATTTAGTGAACGCAGGGGCCTTCTGATAACCCGTCATAAGACAACGTGTCTCGTGCGCGCGTTCCTCGAAGCGCCATCGCGCTTACGAAAAGATTTCCGCAAACTACTCAAAGAACCACCTAGTCGTTCAACGTCTAACCAGGAGATACTGGCAGATGCCTGGCTAAACCTGTTGAAAGGAAGAGTATTCGGTTTCCGAGCAATAAAGACAAAAAACGGGTTCTGGATTGTTACGGCATATAGAGTTCTTACAAGCGGTTGAACTGCTCTGACACGAAGGGCGAGCAATGCCAGAATGGACGCGAATGACGGAAAGCTCGGAATACCATACAGAGCGACACAGCATCGCAAGGCTTGATATCTGGCAACCTCGCCGCCCACCGTACTGGTTTGGTTGATTCCCTTTTCCAGCCGAAGATGCGGTCTTCATCCAGACAGCGGGTTGGGAAGTGTTTGAAGATGAGCCTGAACGCAACAGTGTTGACCTCTGGGATCTCAACAGTCCACCAGTTGCTCGGCTTCACTCATGCCGATGACTCGCCGCGAATGAGCCAATCGAATGACTGATACGACCCAGCAGACGCTCGAGAGACTTGAGAGGGACGGCTCTGATCTCACCAGGTCCATGGAGGTCGAGTTCTTCATCGCAGTGCTAAGCGAGAGCGCAGCCACCCAAGTTCTTGATGAGCTGAGAGTGCTCGATTTTAGCGTGTTGGTCGAAAAGGATGAAGGTGAAGAAACTGAAGGTTGGACGATCTACTGGACGAAGCGCATCATGCCGGAATACGCGGTCATAACGTCCATCGAGCAACAGCTAGATGACATCGCGCACAAAGTCCGCGGACACATCGACGACTTCGACACATTCGGCAACCATCAAACGCAGCACTGACAAGCAAACGGTACTCGCCAGACGATGGAACATGCGGTTGGCAAAGACTGCGTTCAGGCGAGCAAGTTTGTCCTATTCGGACCAATACACGACGAGGAGCTTAAGACATGCCTCCACCACGCAAACAGAGTGGAAACGTCTTTCGAATCCCCTTGAGCACGGGCAGCGACGCCTTCCTCATGATCATCAACCAACCTCTATGCGCGGTGTTCAGCAACCGTGTTCCACGATCTACGAAAATCACGTGCAGCGATCTCAGAGATGTCAGCTTCAACGTGTGTGTCATGGACTATGCTTTCAAAAAGAAGAGTCCGTGGCAGCTGGAATTCAACTGTGATGTGCCCGAGGCGTTGTTAGTGCCGGCTTGTTTTTTTAAATACGACGAACTTTCAAACCGACTTACAAAGTGGGGCTTTCCGGCCACCGAACACGACGACAGAAACGCCCTGCGCGAGCAACCTGCCACTTTGGATGAAGCCCTGAAGTTAGAATGCGTGGCTGCATGGGATCCAGAGCACGTGGAAGAGCGGCTCGTTGACATCGACAACGGCGTAGAAAACGTATGGATCAAGCAGGATTTGGACGAACTACGAGAGAACGACCACTAGGATCACAGACCTTGTATCGAACGTCGACAGGCCCACGTCGGTGAACGCCACAATGGGCAAAATGCCTCGCCCGAATGCTCTGCCCCGTCCGCTAAAGGCAAGCCCTACGAGATCCAAGGAGCATCGCATGACTCTTCGCGATCAAATTGTGCTCAAGCTGCTCGAGACGTGGTCGCACTTGGGCGCCGAGGAGTATGACGACGGACTGATTTTAATCGGACATCGGCCTGTCATTGCGGAGTTTTCGTATTTCCATCGCGTGTTCCCGCCGATAACGCGCGAGGACCTGAACGAACCTGCAAAGCCAGCTCGTGGTCGAGATGCCTCAGGCACTTGCCGAGTTCTATCTCACGTGTCGAGGGCTCAGCCTTTTTGACTGCTTCAATCTTTACGGATTGAGGACGACAGGGCGGCGTTCATGTGCGCACCAGTGACAGCATGCGATCTACCCAGATTGGAAGACCTCAAATATCTCCCGCTGCCACGGCTGGATACCTTGCCCACGATCGCGTTCATCGGCCATCATACTTTCCTCAAACGGCTTCCGACCTACGCAGACGCGCGATTTCACACTCCGAAAGGCCGAGCAGATCGCGTAGCACTTCATGAGTATGTTCGCTCAGCCTTGGCGGCGCGCAGTAGTCGTTGAGTGGCGTAGAGCTCATTTGAATCGGATTCTTGATCCCCTTCACATTGCCGGCAGTGGCATGCGGCATATCGACGATCATTTCGCGCGCCTTCAGCACATCGCTGTCACAGACTTCGCCAACGCTACGGATCGCACCGCACGGAACGCCGAACGCATCTAGTCGCTGGCGCCAGCCATCACGCGTGTCAGTCAGCATGATCTCACGTATGAGCGGGACGAGTTCGGCTCGATGGCGGACGCGGTCGGCGGCTCTGGCGAAGCAGCTGTTCTCCGCTAAGTCTTCGCGTTGCGCGGCGCTGCAGAATCGTTGCCAGTGTTCGTCGTTCGCGATACCGAGGTTGAGCCAGCCGTCGGAAACTTCAAACGTCTCGTAAGGAACGATCGTCGGATGTTCATTACCGCGCCGGCGTGGCGATTGGCCGGTCGCGAAATAGATGCTTGCGGTGAACGTTAGCAACGATGCAACAGCTTCGTACATCGAGACGTGAACGTACTGCCCGCGGTTGGTTCTTTCTCGAACAAGAAGCGCCGCCAAAATACCTTGGGTCAGGGTCAGTCCAGAGGCAAGGTCAGCCACCGACGTTCCGATCTTGTGCGGCGCGCCGTCAACTGGCCCGGTTAGGTCCATGATCCCCGCTTCACCCTGTACGATGACATCATATCCGGGGCGAGTGCGTTCAGGCCCACTGTCGCCGAAGCCCGAGATCGACGCATAGATCAGACTCGGACACCTCTCGTGCACAGTTGCGAATCCAAACCCCAGTCTGTCCATTGTTCCGGGACGGAAGTTCTCAACTAACACATCAGTTTTCTCGATTAACTTCCAGAGCAGTGCTTTGCCGTCCTCAGATTTGAGGTCGAGCGTGACGCTTTTCTTGTTTCGATTGACGGAGAGAAAGTAGGCGGCCTGGTCGCCTTGGAAGGGAGGCGCGAAGGCGCGCGTATCGTCGCCTTCGCCTGGCCGCTCGACCTTGATGACATCCGCGCCGAGGTCGCCCAGTTGCATCGTGCAAAATGGGCCTGACACAACGCGGGTTAGATCGAGCACGCGTATTCCATCGAGCGGTCGCATGAAAACCTCAGCAGAGTGCCTGTGCCAATTCGGCGAAGTTCGCCGTAATCAGATCCGCCTGATGTGGCGTTTCGCCGAAAGGACGCTTGCGCCGATCGATGAAGGCGGTGCGCATGCCGTAGGACTTTGCTCCAACGCAGTCGAATGCATGGTTGGCAACAAATAGGCAGCTGGTACGGTCTAGGCCAATCAGCTCCTCAGCCTTGGCATAAGTCTTCCAGTGCGGCTTGAAGTATCCGGCCTCCGCGACAGAGATGACCTGGTCGAACGAGAAACCGATGTGCGGACACGCCGCCTTCAGCATGTCTGGATCGCCGTTGGAGAGAATGGCGAGCTGGTAACCAGCGCCACGCAGCTGCTCGAGCGCGTCGATAACATCCGGAAATGGCTTGAGCTTCTCGATCTCGGCCACGAGCCACTGCACCTCGTCCTGCGTATAACTGAAGCCGCATCGATCCATGACGTACGACACCGCGCGATGCCCGATCTGCCGGTAAGGCGTGTGACCCCGATCGCAAAGTGCGTCGATCATCGAGTTCTCGAAGTGCGTGCGGCGCCACCACGTCACAAACTGATGTGGATTGCCCTTCCAGCCCTTCTTTTCAAGGAAAGGTGTGGCGATCTCAGTCAGGCCCTTCTGCATGTCAACTATGGTGCCGTATTGGTCGAACACCAGCGCCTTCACCTCGCGCTTCAAGATCTCTGTGCGTCCCATGTGCCAGCTCCGCTCAAATCCATCGCACGAGTCTGGCAAAGACACGACAATCCATCTAATCAATAATTTTAATATATTCATTGATTCTGTGAATGGTTGATGTCGTTCGAAGAGTCGTCGAACACGAGAGAGGAACCCGTTTGGCCAACCTTCGTGGAGTCGATCTGAATTTGCTGGTCGTGCTCGACGCATTACTGCGCGAGCGACATGTGACGCGGGCAGCACGCGCCGTCGGCTTGTCGCAGCCTGCCATGAGCAGCGCGCTGTCAAGACTCCGTGTGGTATTCAAGGATGAACTTCTCGTTCGCACCGCGGCCGGCATGCAGCCGACACCCCGCGCCGAGGCATTGATTGAGCCTGTGAGACAAGCGATCGACCAAATCGAACGTGTTTTGAAAAGTCACCGACACTTCGACGCGGCCAAATCCGATCGTCGCTTTTCGATCCGTTTGTCCGACCTTCTCAGCTACCTGTTTCTGCCCAAGCTAATATCAGACCTTGCGAGCAAAGCTCCGGCAGTCAGTCTCGACGTGAAACATTTGTCACCCACTCAGACAATTGATGCCCTCGAACGGGACAAGATTGACGTCGCCGTCAGCATGGGGCTGGAGCATACAGGAACGATCAATCGAGAAGTTCTCTTCAAGGACCGCATGGTTGCGGTAATGCACAAGACGCATCCCTTGGCCAAGGGTAAGTTGACGCTTAAGCGCTTTCTAGCAACGCGACACCTCAAGGTATCGATGGCTCCGACGGACATTCGTTTCGCCGACGACGTTCTGTCTAAGGAGAACGTCGAACGGGACGTTGCCATCAATGTGCCTCACTGGCTGCTCGTACCCCATGCTCTCGAGGCAACCGACTATGTTGCCGTCATGCCAGGCGCCTTTGCGACCGCCGTTCCTGCCCGATCGCTCATTGTCCGGACCCTGCCATTCGCAGCGGATACATTCGACTGGTGCCTCTACTGGCACCGGCGACACCAAGAAGACCCTGCCAATCGTTGGCTGCGAGAGCGCCTAAAAATAGTGAGCAGTGTCCGCTCTTGAGATCCGACAACTGGCACGGTGTCGAGGCGCCAGTTATCCGCTTGTCGACAACTGGTTCAGCGCTGAACAACTCAGTCTGAGCACCGAAATTCTTTACGTCTATGCGAAGGTGCGCTTGGTAACCGGCACCGGGGGCGATGCGATAGGCTGAAGTTCAACAACAGGATCATGGGTACCTGGATTGACAAGACGACCAACAACTCGGGCGTCAACATATCCTCTTGCCTTCAGAGCTTCGAGACAGTTCAGTACGTTTTCTGCTGGGATGCTGGCGAGCAATCCGCCGGCTGTTTGCGGGTCGAAAAGCACTGCGATGCGCACGTCGTTGGCACACGCACCAAGCTCGATACGAGCTATCACTTTTGCGTTCTCAGCGTAGAGTGAGGAGGCGATGCCGGCCGCTATCAGTTCGGGGGTTCCGGCGAGTACCGGCACGGCATCTAATTCAAGTTGTGCGCTGCAGCCGGACGCATCAAGGATCTCGATAAGGTGCCCCGCGAGCCCAAAACCGGTGACATCGGTGCAAGATGTCGCGCCGTAGTTGCGCAAGATTGAACTCGCGTTCTGGTTCGAGACGAGCGCCGATGCGATCGCGGCCTGGACCCAGCGACCCTTTGCTTTGCCACGCATGTCGGCCGCAAAGATGAGGCCGGTGCCGACCGGCTTTGTCAGGATGAGATACTCACCCGGCCGCGCGCCTGATTTGCGAAGACCTGCCTTGTCTTCAAGAACACCGGTGACCGAGAAGCCCATCGCCAGTTCGGCACCTTCGGCCGTATGGCCGCCAACGAGTTGGCAACCGGCTGCATCGAGCACCGAAACCGCACCACTCATAATGTCCGAGAGCGTCGTCTCCGTCTTGGTCGCGAGACCGAACGGGACAGTTGCAATTGCAAGCGCCCATTTCGGATGTGCGCCCATCGCATAGACGTCATTGAGGCTGTGGTTTGCGGCGATTTTTCCAAAGACCAACGGATCATCGATCATTGACCGGAACATGTCGATGCTTTGAACAATCGGTTGGTCGCCGGAGGTGTTCAAGATCACCGCATCGTCCCGCGCACCTGGCTCAATACCCTTGTGTCCGAGTGTGTTCGGCATCGCCAGACCGTCAAGCACACGCGATAAGGTGGAACTGCCGACCTTGGCTCCGCAGCCACCACAGCGCATGTCGGCGCCAGACAATTCCGCCTTGACGTTGTCTGGCACGGCGATATCCGGAAACGGGTGAGTTTGCACCGCCATGTCCGGCAAGACACTAAACTTCGTCATGAAGGAACGATCGATGTTGTCCTTCAGCCGCCAGCACCAAGCCCCTTGCAAACACAGGCCGCCCCAGGAGACAACGGCATTCTGATCGCCCGTCGATACGAGACTCAGAAACGCTTTTTGTGGTCTGTAGTGTTGGAGCGTTCGACCGTACACGAGGTTTCGCAGGTTGCGCTCGAGAGGTGGTCCCTGCCGGACCGCAAACACACCGGATTTGGGTCGCGAATGACCGACAATGCTGGCGCAGTCACCAACTCCGAAGACATCGGGATGAGAAACCGACCGCAACGTTTCGTCGACCCTCATGAAGCCGCGTTCGTCGGTGTCGAGGTTGCTAGCAGATAGCCAATCGGGCGCTTCGGCGCCGGTGACCCAAAACATGCGGTCAAGCTGGATCGAGCGATCGCCTGCCACAGCATGTCCTGGTTCTATACGATTAACCGCGAAGTCAGTAACAAGCTTGATGTCACGCTCTGCAAGGAGCTTGCGAAAAACCGAGCGTACTCGCGGATTGTGTGTCTCGAGGATGTCTGAGCCACGGGTCAAGATCTGGAATCTTGGACGTCTTATCTCGCCCCGCTCGGTAAGCATCGCGCCTAACGCGAACTGCGCTGACAGTGCCAATTCGACGCCGCCGGCCCCTGCGCCAATCACGCCGATCTGCATATCCGGCGTTGTCCGGACGTCAGATTGCAGCGCCGCCCAAGTGTTCAGAAATTCGGCAACCGGCTTGACCGGAATGACAACGCCTGCAGCGCCGGGGATCACACTTGGGTCGGGCGTTGATCCCGCATTGATCGACAACACGTCGTAGGGGATCGGCGGACGTGCCGCGCACCGAACGGTCTTTTGTTCAGCGTCAACGCCCTCGACTGCTCCGGAAATGAAGATCGCGCCGGCAAAGCGGCAGAGACGCACGAGATCGATGTGTGCTTCGTCATAGGTGTAGTGGCCGGCGATCAGGCCCGGCAGCATCCCGGAATAGGGCGTGTGTGCATCCGGACTGATCAACGTCAGCCGTACCCCTGGCACTGGCTTCATGCCGAAACGCTTAAGTACGGTGACGTGGGCGTGGCCACCACCGATCAGCACAATGTCCTTGAGGACCGGGAGGTTGGGGCTCAGCCTCACTTGCCTCTCAATGAATTTTGGGGCGGATGAGGCAGAACCCTAAGGCATCGCGGCGCAGCGGGTTGTCTACCCGCCGGCTGCTTCACGCTTGCGTCGCTCATAAAGCGATACGACGCCAATGACATCGTCAACCAGCATCCGCGCAATTGGGCCGTCGGAATAGCTCGATGCGAGGACTTTGTTGTCATCGCCGAGCAGGAATTCGCTTGGTTGGATGATCTGGCGACGATCCTCCCACCACGAGCCGAGCTTGTCTGCGATGTCACGCGTAACGCCATAACCAACTGGGAAAGAGACCTCGTCGGCCACTTCCTTCGCTTTGTCGATTGAATCAACGCTTGCTGCGGCGACGGAAACGCCGAGAGCGGACAGTTCAGATGATTTTTCTGCGAAGCCGACCAACTGCCGACGGCAATACGGTCACCAATGACCTCTGTAGAAAAGGATCAACTTGTAACCGGTCGTGAGACCGTCTGGCAGATCGAGCGTACCACCGTCGACCAGGTTAATGGTCATTGCGGGGAACGTCGCGCCGATACCAAGCTTTTCAGCCATAAGGGCTCCCAACCTCTATCAACGACAACACACAGTCGCACGGGAGCGGCTTCGAGGCAAACACAGTTCTGCGTGATCGCATTTGAACGACCTGCTAAGGCGAGCACCATGAACGCGCGGTCGCTGGCGGCCCCAGAGCCTAGGCAGCAGAGCCAGGGCAGCAGAGCGCCGGGCGACAAAAATCGATTGGCGGAAAAGAGTGGGAGTCGAACCCACCAGGGACGTCTCACGCCCCCCACCGGTTTTGAAGACCGGGCGCCCCACCAGGGTGCGATTCTCTTCCTTGGTTATCGTCCGCGTCACGCCAACCTTAAGACGATGGAAAGACCTTGTCAGCCGGTTGGCAGATTTCGCGCCCGTCACCAACACGCTGCGTGAACCTGCGCCTGTCGAAATGCTCCAGAATCTCGA
The DNA here is from genome assembly GCA_039039985.1 of Pseudomonadota bacterium. Taxonomy (GTDB): domain Bacteria; phylum Pseudomonadota; class Alphaproteobacteria; order Rhizobiales; family Hyphomicrobiaceae; genus JBCBWG01. The sequence goes on from JBCCOV010000148.1 coordinate 9,019, forward strand.
TCGCCATATTACGGCCAACGCCGGTTTGATCGCGAAACGCGATAACTGACAAAAGCCCCTCAGGCGCATTGGCTGCCACGTCTTCGGCCAAGCCTGCTAATGCGCGCAGCGCTCCAAGTGTTGAGAACCGGTTCTTCGAGATTTGTGCAACGAGCCCCTGCCGCGCAGCACGTGCCAGGAAGCGCTCCATCGAAATGTGCTCCATTTCCAATTGAGCTGCGATCTCGCGGGGCGTCAGTGGCCGCAATCCGCTGTTCTCAAAGACCTCTGAAACCTGCTCCCAGATGGCGGCATCCTTGCCATCCAGTTTCGGTTTCTGGCCCGCGAGGCGTAGACCGTCGGCATCCCGGACGAGCGCGCCTTCTGCTACGAGCGTGTCGACGATGATCGACGTGAGTTTCCGTGAAAGTGGCCTGCCGTTACGGCCGACAAGCTCGATCCTGCCGCTCGAATTGCGCCCGGACGCTGCGGACCCGCTAGCGCTTCCAGAATGCCTCGAGCCGAGTTGATCGAAAACCTGCGAACGAAGTCCATCCCAAACCTGACTGGAAAACGCGATACGGCCGGCGTCATCGTTGACGACTTGGAACTCGCACCGGCGCTCGACCTCTGCCCGCTCAGCCTCGGTGAGATTGCGGTTCTCAGCGAACCTGTCGATTCTGACGCCAGCATCGGAGGCGCCGAGCAGAGCCGAAAGCGCTTCGGTCGTGTCGGAGCACTCGGATACTTTCAAGATGGCAATGCGCTCGGGCCTGGCCCGCCCCCGCCGTGGTGGATGGATATCCAGAACACGTCCGCCGCCGAACGTGAATTGCGCCGATTGATCGCGAAGGATCAGGCGGTCACCGAAAACTGCACCGATGGGCTCATCAACAGTGATTTGCGCGAGGGCCGACCCGCCGGGCTCGGTCTTCGTATCCTCCAAAAGCGCGATCCGCCCAGTCGTTTCGGCGGCACCGAGATGGACATGAACCGGTGTCCAATGCGCCAGAGCTCGCGCGAGATCGGGCACGACTTGGATGCGCGCATCGAACTTGCGCACGGGGGCTGCGACGTCCTCGCAGACGACCCATCGTCCGCGCGAGACTTCCGATTTGCGCAGCTCGGTCCCACTCAAATTGAGCGCACACCTTTGGCCGGCACGGGCCGTCGCGGCCTCGGCATTCTGCGCGTGAAGCCCACGGATGCGCATCCGCATGTCATGGCCTGCGAGCTGAACCGCGTCACCGACGCTGACATGCCCTGAGAACACCGTGCCGGTGACGACAAGGCCGGTTCCGACGACGTTGAACGCGCGGTCGACGGCGAGCCGGAACCGGCCATTACTCGGCCGGAGTTCAGTGGTTCTGGCGGCCTGACTCAGATGGGCGCTGAGCGCCGCAAAGCCCTCGCCGGTCTCGGCGGATACCGGGAACAGCGGTGCATTCCGCAAGGCAGTCCTCGAAAACAGATCAGCCACCTCGTCTCGAACAACCTCGAGCCAGTCCGCCTCGACCCGGTCGATCTTTGTAAGCGCGATCGCCCCCTTTGAAATCCCCATCAGGCTGGCGATCGCCAGATGCTCGCGAGTCTGCGGCATCGGTCCATCGTCGGCGGCCACGACAAAAAGCACAAAGTCAGCGCCGGCCAGTCCGCAGAGCGCGTTGCGAATGAACCGTTCGTGCCCGGGCACATCTACGAACCCGATCGTTAGCTCGTCGTCGATTGGCAGATAAGCGAAGCCGAGATCGATCGTGAGTTTCCGCTTCTTTTCCTCCGGCAGCCGGTCGGTATCGACGCCGGTCAACGCGCGGACGAGACTGGTCTTGCCGTGGTCAACATGGCCTGCGGTGGCGATGATCATGCTTCAACTTTAAGGGTTGCGAGTTGGTCGACGAAGGCTTGTTCGTCCGTCAGACATCTGAGATCGAGCATAACGGCCCCGTCCTTGATCCGTCCAATTACGGGCCGGGGCAGAGCGCGAAACGCATCCAGTATCGCAGTCTCAGAGATTGCAGCCCGAGGCGAAATCCGAAGCCCGGCGCTTTCGATCGTCCGGGTCGGCAGCGCGCCAGAGCCGATTTGGCTGTCGCACGCGCAGACCGCAACGTCACCGGCAAGCCGCAGGGCGGCATCGACACTTGACCTTAGCCGCTCAGCAGCCGCTCGGATCTCGCTTTCAGGACGCGTCAGGGCGTACAGCGTCGGCAACCGTTCCTGCAGCGTGTCCGGATTGGCGTAGAGTTGCAGCACTGATGATAGTGCTGCCAATGTCATTTTATCGCAGCGCATAGCGCGCTTCATGGGGTTCGACTTTATCGCGCCGATGAGATCTGCCCGGCCAACGATCACCCCGGCTTGCGGGCCACCAAGCATCTTGTCGCCGGAAAATGTGACCAGGTCGGCGCCGGACCGGAGCGCGTCCATCGGCGTCGGCTCATGCGGCAGGCCATAGCGTTCCAGATCGACAAGAGTGCCGCTACCAAGGTCATTGACGAACGGGATGCAGTGGCGGCGACATAGTTCGGCGAGGTCTGCCTCAGGCACGACCTTCGTGAAGCCTTCGATGACATAGTTTGAGGTGTGCACTTTCATGATCAGCGCCGTGTCTTGGCCGATCGCGTGCGCGAAATCCTTCGAGTGCGTTCGGTTCGTCGTACCCACCTCGACAAGTTTGCAGCCGGATCGCGACATAATGTCGGGTATCCTGAATGACCCGCCGATTTCGACCAACTCACCGCGAGAGACCGGCACCTCCTTGCCGAGCGCCAGCGTATTGAGGACCAGCATGACCGCGGCAGCGTTGTTGTTGACGACGGTCGCAGCTTCGGCGCCGGTGATCGCGCAGATACGGTCCTCGACGTGCGTATCGCGATCCCCACGGTTGCCGCTTTCGAGATCAAACTCAAGGTTGCTCGGGCCACGCGCGACGGCTGCGATCGCCGCGATCGCCTCGTCTGGAAGTGCGGCCCTGCCCAGGTTTGTGTGAAGCACAGTGCCGGTGAGATTGAACACCTCGACAAGCGATCCGGCGGCCTCGCGGGTCAACTGCTCGCTGACCCGCGCTAGGACTTTATCGACCGTCACGGCAACACGAGGCGTCGCCACTTCCTTAATTGCGCGGAGCTCGTCTCGTAGTTCCGCCAAGATGTGGCGCACGACCCGAGTAACTTCCTGCCGGCCATGTTCTGCCAACAGCTCGCGCGAAGTGGGCGCATTCAAGACGCGGTCGACCGACGGCAACTGCGCCAGCACGCTCTTTGCGTTTTTCAGTTTCGAACTGCTGAGATCAGTGGACATACCTCAAGCATACTGCCTACGACCGTGTAGAAACAGACCTCTCAGCCTGCCGCAGCGCGCTTGTCGGGGGCGCGGCCCCAAAACAGGACGCCATCGGGTTGCCAAACGCCACCAGAAGACGACCGATACGCTCAACCCCACACAGCATCGGTGAGCGGCAATCCTTCGATATCCGCCCTTGTCAGCGGGCGATCGGGCTCGATCCCGGCCTGCTCAAGTAGAGATGCGACTTGCCGCACGTGCTGGGTCGAATGCCAAACCGTCCGTTCAAGCATATCGTGACGCCGCATATCGCCAAAGTAGGTGGGAACCTTGGCGTTGAAATCTAGTTCGCCCGACGTCTTAGCCCAGGCGTGAAACCGTGCGCGGGTCGCCTCGCCGAACTTCGCAATGTTCTCGTTCGAATCCAGGTCTTCAGGCGGCGGAGCAACGAGATTTTCATACGTCAGAGGCTCTCCAGTCGCCTCCATGTCGAAATAGGCAATGGGAATCTGGAAGACGTGATGGAGTAGGACCCGCCATGACCGCGGGCGGCCCGGGAGCATGTTTTCAAGCTGATCGTCCGGCATCTGCCGCGTCAGACGGATCGCCGTTTCCAATATATGATCGTAGCGCTCGATCAACTGCTTCGGTGAGAGCACCGGGCCGGTGTTGTCATCCAGCCCAAGGAACTCGACGACTTCCCCGAGCACCTGAGCGAAAACGAACTTGTCGCCGCGGGATACGACCG
>JBCCOV010000149.1:0-12921 GCA_039039985.1 Pseudomonadota bacterium
CTGGGCATGCGATTTCCGCCGGACATCCTTGATGAGATTCGTGCACGACTGCCCGTCAGCGCTGTCGTTTCGCGGAAGGTGCCGCTTAAGAAGCAGGGCCGGGAACTTGCCGGTCTTTCTCCGTTCAAAACCGAGAAAACACCATCCTTCTTTGTGAACGACCAGAAGGGCTTCTATCATTGCTTTGCCAGCGGCGAGCACGGCGACATCTTCAAGTTTCTGATGAAGACCGAGGGCCTGAGTTTTCCTGAGGCCGTTGAGCGGCTCGCCCAAGACGCAGGTGTCGCACTCCCCGAACGCAAGGCGGCAGATCCCAAACGCGTCGAAGTGCGGATGCGGTTGTATGAAGTTCTCGAAGCCGCAGCCGCGGTGTTTCAGGCCAACCTGCAGCGCGCGATTGGTCGCGAAGCGAACGCCTATCTGACACAACGCGGCCTGGACCCGGCCGTGATCAATCATTTTCGCCTCGGCTACGCTCCGGCCGGCCGGCACGATCTTTCGAAGCAGTTGCGTCAGCAAGGCTTTCGCGACGAAGAAATGATTGAGGCCGGCCTGATGATTGCCGGGTCGGACATTCCAGTCCCCTACGATCGGTTTCGCAACCGGGTCATGTTCCCGATTCTGGATCTCAAGGGCCGTGTCATCGCATTTGGCGGCCGCGCGCTCGATCCCAATCAGCCAGCCAAGTATCTGAATTCGCCTGAAACGCCGCTGTTCCACAAAAGCCGCGTGCTATTCAACGCAGCCGGCGCGCGCGAGACCGCCTTCGAAACGAATGAGATCGTCGTTGTCGAGGGCTACATGGATGTTGTCGCCCTTCATCAGGCGGGACTGCCGAATTGCGTTGCCCCGCTCGGCACGGCTTTGACGGGCGATCAGATCGGTTTGTTGTGGCGGCTGGCATCCGAGCCGACACTCTGCTTTGACGGCGACAGTGCCGGGCGAAAAGCGGCCGACCGCGCAGTGGATACGGTTCTGCCAGCTCTCAGCCCCGGCAAGAGCCTCCGCTTCGGCTTTTTGCCGGAAGGCCTGGATCCCGACGACCTAGTGCGCCAACGCGGCCCGCAGGCCCTCCGCAAGGTCCTCGATCAAGCCCATCCGCTGGCAGAAGTGCTGTGGCAACGGGAATGGTCCAAAGGAAACTGGGCAACGCCGGAGCAACGCGCCCTGCTCGAAAAATCGCTCCAGACGGCGATTGGTCAAATCACCGACGCGACCGTCCGCTTTCATTATCAGCAGTCAATCCGGTCCTATTTGCGGGACGCTTGGCGCAACCGGTCCCAGAATGGTGCAGCGCCATTTGCTCATGGGGCGAAGTCCGCGCCCGGCCACGGGCAGCCCGGTTCGTCACGCCCCCGGTCGGCGCCAACCGCGCCCCGATCCCAGCGGCCTGGAATCGCCCGGCAAACCGGCGGGCGCCTCCAGAACGGTGTCAACCCAACCGGGTCCGTATCCACAAGCTTGCGGCAAAGCCCGCTGGTTACCGGACCGCGCGATGTTGCGATTGCTCGGGAGGCTCTGCTCGTTCGTTTCGTGATCGAACACCCGTGGCTTCTTGATGAGCATGCTGAGGAATTTGGAGAGCTACCCTTGTCGTCTCGTGCAATGGAACTGTTGCGCGATGCCATCCTCGACTTACACGCACGTGGTGAGGGACTTGACAGTATCGCGTTACGACACCAGTTGTCGCAATCGAGGCATCAGGACGATTTGGCGATCGCTGACAGGGAAAGCTCACTGGATTTCGTACGCTCCGCCAGTGCGGAACTGGACCAAACTGCTGTTATTGCAGCTTGGCAGCATATCGTTTCTCGGCATGCTGCTTACTGCGAATTGTCTAGTGAGCTAGGCGAAGCCATTCGTGAGTTCGACCGTACGGGTCATGAAAGTGATCTTGAGCGAGTTGTTGCAATTAGGCAACTGTTGTCCTCAGTGGACGTGATGGAGGCATCCGACTAGTTCCCGTTCGCCGCAGGCCACGTAGCCCAATTTTCTGCATCCAGTATGCAATGAGCGGTCGCAACGGCAATCAGTCTTATGCCCGAGAATTGTGATGTTGGGGCCACGCGTGGAGCGGGAACCGGATCAGGAGACGCGACTGATGCGTCCGGAACTCCGGTCTCGATCTTGCAGGGCGGTAACCGGCATTGCCTAACAAGTTCGTTTGTGAGGTCGGATCGCTCCCGATCTTGTCGATTTAAGCCGCTGTGCACCTCGGGATCTTAAATGATGCAAAAAGTCGAAGGCAAGGAGACGCAGCAGACCGATCCAAGCACGGATAGTCCGCTTCTCGACCTGTCCGACAGCGCCGTAAAGCGCATGATCAAGACCGCGAAAACACGCGGTTACGTCACATACGATCAGTTGAACGCTGTCCTTCCGTCGGAAGAGGTCACGTCCGAGCAGATCGAAGACATCATGGCGATGCTATCCGAAATGGGCATCAACGTCATCGATCAAGACGAGGACACCGACGACGACGATGGCGATTCCGCAGACGGCGCAAGCGATGCGAGGGCGCTGACGACGAACGCGGTTCCGGTCAAAGCCGAAACCAAGTCGGAGCCTGCCGAGCGTACGGATGACCCGGTGCGCATGTATTTACGCGAGATGGGGACGGTTGAACTCCTATCGCGTGAAGGCGAGATCGCGATCGCAAAGCGGATCGAGGCCGGCCACGAGGCGATGATTGCCGGGCTCTGCGAGAGCCCGCTGACATTCCAGGCGATCATTATCTGGCGCGATGAACTCAACGAAGGCACGGTTCTGCTGCGCGACATTATCGACCTTGAGGCAACCTACGAGGGCCCCGAAGCGAAAGAGGCTCCCGCGGCGGCGAATACGTCGCCCGAAGGCCAGGCGGCAACCGAAGGTGGTGAAGGCGCGCAATCCGATGAGGAAAAGCCGGAGGGCGAAGGCGACAGCGACGACGACGATGATGATTACGAAAATGCGTTGTCTCTCGCGGCCATGGAAGCCGAGCTGAAGCCCAAGGTTCTCGAAACCTTCGATCGGATCGCATCGAACTACACGAAGCTGCGCAAGATGCAGGATCGCAAACTCGAACTGGAGGTTGCGGGCGAGCAAGGATCGAAGCAGCAGCAACGCACATACGATAAGCTGCGCGAAGAAATCGTCGCGGATGTGAAGAGTTTGTCGCTCAACAACAACCGGATCGACAGCTTGGTTGAGCAGCTCTACGCGATCAACAAGCGCCTCGTTCAGCTCGAAGGGCAACTGATGCGCGTTGCCGACAGTTTTGGCGTCGCGCGCCAGGACTTCATCGAACAGTACTACGGTAATGAGCTTGATCAGACGTGGCTCGATCGGATGAGCGACCAGGGCTCCAAGCGCTGGACCACGATGATCTCTGAAGAGCGCATCCGTCTCGAAGGCATCCGCAGCGAGATCCACGAACTCGCCAGCGAGACCGGGCTTGAGATCCCCGAATTTCGTAGGATCGTGCGCAACGTACAAAAGGGCGAGCGAGAAGCCCGCCAAGCGAAGAAAGAGATGGTCGAGGCCAACCTTCGTCTCGTGATCTCGATCGCCAAAAAGTATACCAACCGCGGGCTGCAGTTCCTGGATCTGATCCAGGAAGGCAACATCGGTTTGATGAAGGCCGTCGACAAGTTCGAGTATCGGCGGGGCTATAAGTTCTCGACGTACGCGACATGGTGGATCCGGCAGGCGATCACACGATCGATTGCCGATCAGGCACGCACGATCCGCATTCCGGTCCACATGATCGAGACGATCAACAAGATCGTACGTACGTCGCGCCAGATGCTGCATGAGATCGGACGTGAGCCTACGCCGGAAGAGCTGGCCGAAAAGCTCGGCATGCCACTTGAGAAGGTGCGCAAGGTTCTGAAGATTGCCAAAGAGCCGATCTCACTTGAAACACCGATCGGCGACGAGGAAGACTCGCATCTTGGCGATTTCATCGAGGACAAGAACGCAGTCTTGCCGATCGATGCCGCGATCCAGCAAAACCTTCGCGAAACGACGACCCGCGTTCTGGCATCGCTGACGCCACGTGAAGAGCGGGTGCTTCGCATGCGGTTTGGCATCGGCATGAATACCGACCACACGCTCGAAGAGGTGGGCCAGCAATTCTCAGTCACCCGCGAGCGTATTCGCCAGATTGAGGCGAAGGCGCTGCGCAAGCTCAAGCACCCAAGTCGCTCACGGAAGCTGAGAAGCTTCCTGGACAACTAGGTCTGATCCGAACGAACTGGCCGAGACATAGCCTGAATGTAACACGGGGCGGTACCGACGAGGTATCGCCCCGATTGCGTCTTTATCCGGCGTTCACCTTAGACCATTTCCGCCGATGGCGGACACAAACTAGGGCGGTAAACTGAGTGCGTTGGTGGAGCCCGCGATGATCACGGAAATCGAGGACTACTTCACAAAGGGCTGCGGGCGCTGCAAGCGCTTCGGCACGCCCGATTGCGCGACGCAGAAGTGGACCGCCGGACTACGCGAACTTCGCAAAATCTGCCGCAGTGCCGGACTTGCCGAGACCGTGAAGTGGGCACATCCTTGCTACATGCATGCGGGTCGCAACATCGCGATCATCGGCGCCCTGCGCGCGGACTTTCGCCTCAGCTTCTTCAATGCGGCACTGATGAAGGACCCGGAGGGCGTTCTTCAACGACAAGGCCAGAATACCGAGTATCCGGACATGATCCGTTTCACGGATAATGCGCAGCCGGCAGCGATCGCCCAGACCATCCAGTCCTATCTGCGGGAAGCGATGGGTTATGCAGACGCCGGCATCAAACCAACCAAGAATAGCCGTCGCGTTGAATTGCCGGATGAATTGATTGAAGTGCTCGACTCCGATCCGGAGCTTGCCGCCGCGTTCCACAAGCTGACGCCCGGCCGGCAAAAAAGCTACGTTATCAATCTGAATTCAGCAAAGAAATCAGAAACGCGGATTGCCCGCATTTCCAAATTCCGCACTCACATCCTTGCGGGAAAGGGGGCATTGGAGCGGTAAATTGAAGCTCCGAGCGCCCGCTCTTTCCAAACTCCGCTCAAACGCGTGTCGATCGACGCGCGCCACGCTCCAATTCAACGAAGGTGAAGCCCGACACTAATTCCGCGTGTCGCCGACCTCGTTCGCGCAATGCCGGCACAGCGATGTTTGCGGCAAGAGATCCAGCCGTGCCGGCAGAATGTCCTCACTGCAACGCACGCACGCACCGTACGTGCCAGCCTCAATCCGCTTAAGCGCCGCACGGATCGCCTGCACCTCACGAACGCCGGAGGTGCCGAGGCCTTCCAGCACCTCGTCGAACTCGGATTCCTGCGCCCGGTCTTCCCAGTCCGGGTTCGGCGTCTGCTCAAGATGATCCCCAATGCGGTGCAAGCGACCCTGGAGTTCTTCGAGCCGGGCCTTAAGCTGGTTTTTACGCGCTTTGAGATCGGTCATTGTCGCGGTCCTCCCTGGCACGCCGACAAAAGTGCCCTGTGCACGCGGTGCTTGACTTGATCCCGATCAAGTCATTGCGCTGAGCAGCTGTGCGCGTCACGCGCTGAGGCAAGGGGCGTCATACGCCAATGCGCTTTGCGCCAACATCGGCCGCGTCGGAACCGGACGGCGTATCGCGAGGTCGGGCTGAGCTACGCTTTCCGACCGATGTGGACCTGACCCCGCGCCTTAGCGAGATCCAGCTGCTTGGTCCGCTCTGCGGCGCGGCGTTTCTGTGCGTCGCTCGCCGTCGCCTCGCAGGCCTCACACAAGCCCCGCGCATAACCGCCTGCGCCGGCGCCAGACAAGAAGGGCTGTCGGCATGTTGCGCAAAGCTGATAGGGACCCGGTTTCAATTCTGCTCCAACGCTAACGCGCTGGTCGAATACGAAACACTCGCCCTGCCACAAGCTCTCGTCAGCCGGCACCGTTTCGAGGTACCGGAGAATACCACCTTGCAAGTGATAGACATCCTCGAAGCCGCGAGACTTCAGCAATGCCGTCGCTTTTTCACAACGGATGCCACCGGTGCAGAACATCGCGATTTTCTGCCCCGCTTTCGGTGACAAATTCTGCTCTGCCCAATCCGGGAAATCGCGAAAGGACTTTGTATTGGGATCAACGGCGCCTTCGAACGTGCCAATGGCGACTTCGTAGTCGTTGCGCGTATCGACCAGCACCACATTAGGATCCTGAATCAACGCATTCCAATCCTCGGGCGCGACGTACGTACCCACGGTTGCGTTGGGATCGATACCGTCAACACCCATGGTCACGATTTCACGCTTGAGGCGAGCCTTCATGCGCACGAAAGGCTGCTTGACCGCACGCGACCATTTCACGTCCAGATCCCCGAAGCCAGGAATCGCCCGTACGTATCCGATCACGGCATCGAGCCCAGCCCGGTTTCCGGCGATTGTGCCGTTGATCCCTTCATCGGCGACCAACAACGTACCAAGAACATCGTTTGCATCGCAAAGCGCCTGCAGCGTAGCCCGTTGTTCTGCAGGTTCCGGCATAGGCGCGAAGCAATAGAGCGCTGCTACGTCGAAGCGCGCCACGGGCTGAACATCGCGATCTGGCGCGATTGATGTCAAGTTTCATCCTCCCAGGGCAAGCCGCCGGCATAGGTCTGATAGTAGGCGGCACAGAGATACCCGGCATCCACCGGCAGCATCACGCCGGTCACCACGCTGGCCTCATCGGAACACAGCCAGGCCGCGGCATTGGCGATATGTTCGGGCTCAATAAACACCTTCATAGCGCCGGATTTTAGAATGTTGTCCGGATCGCGCTTGCCTTCGTCGATATAGCGTTTGAGCGTCTGTGACAGCGTATAGCCCGGTGCGACACTATTTACGCGAACCATATCGCGCCCCAGCTCCATGGCGAGCAACTCGGTCAAGCGTTTGATCGCAATCTTGGTCGGATTGTAGGCGGGCATCGGCAGCTGGATGTAACTGTTAACGGAGCCCACCGTGCAAATCGCGCCGCGTTTGCGTTCTTGCATGGCCGGCGCAAACGCGCGCACCGAATAGAGCGTTCCGTTGTAGTTCACGTCCCAAACGCGGGTGTGTTCCTCAAGGTCGACCGACATCAACATGCCCTTGCTGGTAATGATGCCGGCAGACGTCAAAAGCGTGTCGACCGGCCCCATATCCGCTTCGACGGTTTTGGCGATGTCCTGTTGAACGCTGAGATCCGCCACATCGCACGCGAATGCGCGCGCGGTCCCACCGCCGTCGACAATCACTTTCGCGACGGCGTTCGCCGCCTCGGCATTGATATCGAGCACGGCGACCGGGCGACCATCTCGCGCAAACCGAAGCGCACAGGCTTCACCAATACCGCTTGCGCCGCCTGTGACGACAGCAACTCCAGGACGTTGATCTTCGGACATGGCGCGCTCCCTGTTTCCCTTGGCCGGTTCAGCCCTTTGTCGTCTGCGGCAGAGTTACTCGCCCCAACGATAGTTGAAACTGATGGAGATCCGCTCGCTATCGGCATTATTGACTGGAACTTCATGGCGGAGCCAGCTTTCCCAAAGCAGGACTTGGCCCGCCTTCGGGCTAACCGACACAAAGTTGCGGTTCACGCGATCGGCGTTCACAGTCCGGGGCGGTGCGGCCATCATCTGGGACAATCGTGGATCTTCGAACCGGATCGCACCGGCCCGGTCCGGTACGGTCACATAGTAGGTTCCGCTGATCGCGGCGTGGGGATGAATGTGCGCGCTGTGATGACCGCCAGGCGCGAGAACATTCACCCAAAGGCTATCCAAGATGAGATTGCGATCGCCAAGGTCGAGTTCAAGCTCATCGGCAAAATGGCTGACATGTACGTCCAGGTGCTGCTGCAGCTCGGCAAACTCCGGGAAACGCCACGGCAGGTCGTTCAAGGAGGCATAGGACGTATAGCCACCGTACCCATGCGCGGCGGACCAGGATTGACCGGCCGCATCGTCCGCAGCCAAAACCTGAGCGGCCTGGTCGAGTGCGACGTTCAATGTTCGGGTTCCCCGTCCCTTCAGCGTGGCGCAGTAAAGTCGGGTAACAAAGAGGATCTCGGTTTGCGACATGAACCGGCGCGTAGCGATGTCTGTTGCCGCGGTCAAGCCGGCCGACGCGCTGATCTTTAGAAATTGGGCTGAAACGCTCTGGGCAAAAGCAGCCTACCGCCCAGGCACGGAGGGGGGTAAAGAAAGTACCATGACACAGGCACAGACCGAGGATCTTTTGCGGCAGTACTTTGCCGCACTTGCAAGCGGCGATATCGACGCGACGCTGGCGTACGTCAGCGACGCGGTCGTGCACGATGTCAACCAAGGTGGCGAGCGCCGCGTCGGCAAAGACCGCTTAAACGCCTACCTGGCGCGCATGGCCCACCATTATCGCGAGACGATTTCAGACCTCGTGTTGATGATCACACCCGATGGATCACGCGCTGCGGCGGAATACAACGTCTCCGGCGTTTATATTGCGACGGAAGACGGCTTGCCACCGGCCGCCGATCAAACATACCAGTTGCCAGCCGGTACGTTTTTTGCCGTCGCCAACGGACGCATTACGCGCATCACCCACTATTACAATCTCACGGACTGGATTACCCAGATCACCGCGGTTGACCTTTAAACGCAGCGGTACAGCGACGCCGTGGCTCCCGTCATCGACAGCCGCGTTCTTCAACGACCGATCGCGCCGTGATTGGTCGCCCCCGCAGCAGTTTTAACGGCAGTTCGCTCGCCATCTGCGTAATGCAGCGATGCAAGGGTGCATCGTCGAGAAGACCGGCGAGCCCTTCCAGTTTTGTGCCGATTTCGCGCCAGATCTCGGCTTCGCTCGACCGCCGCCGTGCGAGCGGCCCCTTGATCATGCGCGCCATGGCGCGCATGCGGTCGACAGACAACGGATGCGTCGAAGCCGTGGCAAGATAGGCATTCCAGAGTTCCTTCGTCGGGTATTGTCCGGGATGCGGCAGCCCGTAGACCTGCGCCCGGAAAAACAGCGCCGCGCCAAGCGGCGGGGTATTCGTACGCGCCATGAGATCCAAGGCGAACGCATCGGCCTGCACCTCATCCGCCCGCGCCTGAGCCTTGGTGATCTTGGCGTACCCCTTATGCCGATAGAGTATGTGCGCGAGCTCATGCGCCAGGACAAACGCGAACGCCTCGTTCCGCAAACTCAGGCTCAGCTTGTCGATACCCGGCCGCTTGTAGGCATTTTCCGGGATGCCCAGCGCCGCCAGAATGTTCGGCAGACGCCCGTCGGGAAACTGTCTGGGCGTCTGGTTGCGAACCACGGAGAAGTACAGATCTACGGGCTCCAGACTTTTTTGCTCGTAGTACAAAACGGCGTACGCCAGCGTCATGTCTTCAATTTTCTTCAGCGATTGCAGCGGCAGGTAAACCGTTCCGCTCTCCACCCCAATCGCTGCATAAAAGTTCAAGACAGCATCGTTTGGTTTCGGCATCGGGAATGCGAGACGCACCGGCGCGAGTGCCTGACGTTCCTTCGAAGTCATGGCCGGCTGCAACCCAATCGTCAGGATCTTGCGAACCGCGGTTTTCAGGCGTTCGGCCTCACCTGAGAGATAGGCGCGCGTATAAACCTGCTGAGAGAGGGCAGACGGCGCATAAGCGCACGACCAAACAAGAGCGGCACTCAGCCCACAAGCTGCCAATAACCACGGCGTTCGCGCCATTTTCACCCCCCGCCAAACACGCGTGCCTGCGATTGCCTCAGATCACCTTGATGCAATCGCAACGTTGTATTGGCCGAGATTTCGCGCGTTTTCGCGACAACACCGTGTCCAATCCGGACGGGAAAGCCGCGCGGCCGCGGGGGCATGACCAGCGCACGCAGCGGTGTCAGTCTTCGATCGACCACACCATCTGAACGCGCACCGAAATGCGCTGGACGCCGGCCTCAACCGGCACGCCGCCTCTGGTATTGAACGTTCCGAGCACCTGACCGCGAGACGTCGATACGTTGCCCTCACTCAAGGACAGAACTTCGCCAAGCTTGACGCCAGCCGCTTCAGCATAGAGCTCAGCCCGATGACGTGCCGTTGCAACCGCATTGCGTCGGGCCTCATCCATCAGATCATCCGCGGTCGAAACCACAAAACGGATCCCGCCAATCTGGTTCGCCCCAAGTTCCGTGGCCCGATCCAGAACCGTGCCCAATTGATCCAGCTTGCGAACCTGGATCTGCAGCATGTTCCGCACCGTAAACCCGTCGATCTCCGAGCGGGAGGACGATGCCCCTTTGTTACGCCGATACTTCGGAGCCAGCGAAATCTGCTGCGTTGCCAGGTCTTGCGTCGCGATGCCCAGCTCTTTCATGCCGGCAATGACGGCAGCCATCGCCTTTGAATTGGCATCCAATGCCACCTTGGCAGCTGCGTCTTCGGTCACGACCCCGACCATGACGACCGCAGCATCTGGCTCCGCCGATACAGACCCCGTCGCCGAGATTGAAATGACCGGTCCGCGACCAGACGGCTGCGCGGTTGCCGTGACCGGCATCATACCGGCCAGCCCAATGCTCAAAGTCAGCAATACGGCTGAAAACCAACTCATTGTCGTATAGTCTCCTGCTGTCGGGTCGCGTCGTCTGGAAGACCGATCGGTCTCAAGATTGGGCCAGTACACACGTTTTGGTGGCCGCGATATGATTGGATCTGATAGCCTCGCTCGCATAACCAATTGGCGACAACAGGTGTCAGAAGAGTTTTGAAGACGAAGCCAACATCGGGCATAGTCAGCCCATGCCACATTAACCACATGTTAAGACGTCATTTTTTGGGAGCAATCTCAGCGGAGTCATTCCGTTTCGGAGTTTGCACGTAACCAACTGAGTTTGTCAGCCAGCTGGACGTCCCCAAGGCCACGAAGCTTGGCTGAACAGACTGCGTCTGTCCTCGGGCCGCTGATTGCTTGTGCCATCAAAGCTGCAAGGGGTGTTGAGTGTCATGCAGCTATTACGGGCGATTGCGGCCCAAATGGCGCGTCTGGGTCACCTCATTTGGCTTGGCTTCATTGCGTACGCCATGACCTTGCCGCTTGTCGTCGGCTGGTGGAAAATCGTCGGCAATCCAGACGACAAGCCGATCTTGCTGCTGGCGATCTACCTCGCCGGCATCATTCCTGCTGGCTTCATCCTCTTTTCCACCCTGTTCGGCGTCCAGCCCGATCGCATTCAGAACGTTTACAACACCCTGGGCGAACGTATTGGCGAAGCGATCATGGGCCTTTTCAGGCTGTTGAGCTGGCTGCTGGCCTTGGGATTTGCCGTCTTTGCCCAGATCTTCGTTCTGGGCATTCTATGGCTCGGCGTGCGAGCGCTGATCGAAAGTTGATGCGTCAGCCGACACCTTGTCGCCGGACAATCTGCCTGGCGTTCTAGCCCAACAAACTGCCGACATGCTCATCCAGCGCGGCGCCCACGTCCGCCGGAGCGTGCTCTTTGGCAAAACTCACGATCTGCTGGATGACACCCTTCGCCTGGTCGCCGCCGAGCCCCAAACCCTGCAGCTGGCTTAGGGCCTGCGCTAACGCGCCGGTACTGCCGCCCGTCAGCGATGAAATCGCACCGCCAAGCATACCACCGAGACCGCTGTCACCCGTATCGCCAGCCTCGCTGATGAGACTATCTGCGCCCGGGAGCGCGCCCATCAGACTTGATGATATGTCGTCGGGAAGCACGGACTTCAGCATGTGCAGAACGACGCCAATCGCTGGTTTTGCCGTGGCTTCGTCAATCCCAACGTTCTGCACAACGCGAGAGATCAAATCATGCATGAGTGAAAGTCCTTAAATGCGAATCGGGCGTGGCAGCGCAAACTATGGGAGACGCCAGGCCGTCACAAACGCGCGGCCGTGGAAACACCTTTGCTCGGCTGGCAATGACGTGAGCGAAAACGACCAGTCCCACGCTTGGACGTATCATCACGAATGCGGCAGATCGACGAAACAGGGGCATCTGGCTCATTCCGCGGCTCCAGCTGACATGCAAAAGATCTAGTGGCCGCAATAGGATTGAATCTGATAAGATCTTTCGGCTGTCTGACAGCACAGGTGGGCCCGTAGCTCAATGGTTAGAGCCGACGGCTCATAACCGTCTGGTTGCAGGTTCGAGTCCTGCCGGGCCTACCAATTTCTCGGAACAATCCGTAACGCGCATGTCCTGATCAAACGGCACGCACTTCAACCGTCGCGCCGGACGGAACGTCCGCAAATGCCCGCACATCGCCATCTGCGTCGGCCCATACGTTCGATGGGCTGGCAAGCCGGATTTCATCGCTTTGAGAGATTGGCGTCGGACCATAACCGATCGCAATGGCATCGCCGTCCGGCCAGTACGCGATCTCTCCCGGCTCCATAACCGCCTTAGCGTCGGTTTCTCGTCCGCACGAGACCGGAGTGCTGAAGTAGATTTCATCGCCCCAGGTATTCACGCGGCCGGTTATCGGCAGAGCCGCCCAAATCGCATCGGCCGTCGGCGTATCACGCAGCACAGCCTCCATGACAACGTCCGCCGCCCGAATGGAAATCTTTCGCATGTCAGCCCTTCCCACGCCGCACGGTTCACGGCCCCAAAGGATCGGCAAGCGTGCAAACGCCCTGCCCACCCAGTCCGATAATCAACCTATCCTGCGACGTCCGCACGCGTAAGGCTAACCTTTGTGCCCGGCACTGTCCCTTTCAGGACCGCCGGGTCCCCCTCGATGGCCGCCCAAACATTGCAGGGGCGCATGAGGCGGATCTCGTTTGGCGCGGAAATTGGCGTCGGTCCGTAGCACAGGACAACGCGCTCATCGTCCGCCCAGTAGTAGGCCTCCTCCGGGCGGCCGTTCAAACGCGCCGTGCGATCACGTGGGGCCCGAACCGGAATCTCGAAATGGATCGATTCGCCCCACGTTTCGACGATGGAGAACAA
>JBCCOV010000150.1:0-12919 GCA_039039985.1 Pseudomonadota bacterium
CGGCGCAAAGCGCCGGGCCGCGGTCGCGGCCTGGGAAACGTCCTACCAGGATAGCCCGCGCTGGTTGTTGATCGCTCACGGGCTGTTCCGGCCTGCGGCCGGGCCCTCCGCGGGGGCGGCGCAACGCGCCGGGCCGCGGTCGCGGCCTGGGAACCGCGCTACCAGGATAGCCCGCGCTCAAGTAGCGAGCGCTTGTCGCGAGCGGTAGCGCAAACAAAGACTCGCTCGAGCCGCGAGCCCGCGAGCGTGCGAGCGTGCGAACAGCGCAATGCAAAGACTCTCGCGAACAGCGCAAACGACTGATTTAACTGCACTGAACGATGTCACATCAGAAACAGCTGAGCGGGATGCACCATGCTTCAACTGACGTCGTCTCAGTCTGGTCGGCTTCTGACGTTAGCTATTTGATTCATCTCGTAACTTTAGGACTTTACGCATGGACAGCACCACACAGTCCGTCGCACCATCCTCCGCCTTATATCCGCCGACGGTGTCATGTCCGCGCGAGCCCTTGCCGCTGCATCGCTTCCTGTTCCGGTTTGTCGACAACCCTCTCGCGTCTGTGCCCCAGCTCGCCTACGAGCAGCCCATGACGGTTGCGGAGGTCGGCGGCGGGATCAAAGTCGCTTGGGTCAGCGGCCCCGAGTTGACAGAGCAAATCCTCATCAAAGAGGCGAGCGCCTTCAACAAATCCGACATGGAAAAGCGAGTCTTCCGCAAATCGGCAGGCGATGGCGTCCTCACGGCCGACGGTCCCCACTGGCGCTGGCAACGGCGCGCGATGGCGCCGCTGTTCCGGCACGCTGATATCCTCTCATACGTGCCGACTATGTCCGCCGTTGCAACCGAAGCGGCTGACCGATGGGTGAGCCCTGGCCGACGCGAAATCGACGACGATATGATTGCGGCGACGTTTGCCGTAATCTCGCGCACGATGCTGGATGATGGCGAGCCGGATGAGACACAACGGCTTATCGCCGCGACGCATGACTATCTCGCTGCCGTCCCATGGGAGATGGCCTGGGAGATCTTTTCGCTGCCCGAATGGCTGCCGCATCCGGCCTCCTGGCGCATGAGCCGGGCCGCCCGCAAGCTCCGGTCGTTTGTTGCCGCGATTATCGAACGGCGGAAATCGTCGCCGGAAGCCGTCGCCGACGACCTGCTCGAACGCCTTCTTGCGACTAGAAACCCAGATACTGGCGCGCCGATGAGCGATGATCAGCTGATCGACAATCTTCTGACGCTGCTTGAAGCCGGGCATGAAACGACCGCTCGCGCGCTGACGTTTACGCTCTATCTGCTGGCGCGGGCGCCGGACTGGCAGGACAAGGTGCGTGCAGAAATCCTCAACGTTTGCGGCGACGGCAACATTACCGCGTCACACATGAATGAGCTGACGGTGACAAAGCAGGTGCTGGAAGAAAGTATGCGCCTTTATCCGCCGGCTCCGGTCGTTGCGCGGCGCGCCATTCGTCCGATCACGATTGGCGACGTAACATTTTCGCCGCGCGATCAGATTATTATTCCGATCTTTGCTATTCACCGCCATCGCCAGCTTTGGGACGACCCGGACAAGTTTGACCCTGACCGCTTTGCGCCGGATGCGATTCAAGATCGCCCACGCACACAGTATCTGCCGTTTGGCGCAGGGCCGAGGATTTGCCTTGGCCAGTCCTTTGCGCTGATCGAAGCGATCGTGTTGCTGGCCACATTTGTCCGGAAAGCGCGCTTCGAGTGGGATGGGCACTATGCGCCGGAGCCTGTAAGCCGTGTAACACTGCGACCGAGAGGCGGCATGCCCTTGACCGTCGTTCCGTTTTAGGGTCTGCGGTTTGCAGGCCTCACAAGCAGCGGGCGACCCATGCTACGCGAAGTCATCGTCTTTCTGGTGGCTGCAGGACTCATTGTGCCGTTGATCCATCGGCTCAAGCTGAGCCCAGTTCTCGGCTTTCTGGCGGTCGGGATGCTGATCGGGCCGCATGGACTGGGCCAACTGACCGACACCTGGCCATGGCTATCAGCCATCGTGCTCGACGACGTTGAGACGGTCCGTCACATCGCAGAATTCGGAGTCGTGTTTCTGCTGTTTCTGATCGGCCTCGAGTTGTCGCTGGACCGGCTGATGCGCATGCGCCGGCTGGTGTTCGGTCTTGGCGCGGCCCAGGTCATCATCACGGCCGTGGTGATTGGTGTAATCGCCGCATCATTTGGAAACTCTCCCGCAGCATCTGCCGTTCTCGGCGCGTGCCTGGCGCTGTCGTCAACGGCGATCGTCATGCAATTGCTGATCGAGCGGCGACGTCTCGGGACGCCAACCGGCCAAACCAGCTTTTCGATCCTTCTGTTTCAAGACTTGTCCGTTGTGCCGATCCTGTTTGCGGCGCAGGTCATGTCGGCAAGCGGCAACGGCGATAACGTCTGGCTGGATTTCTCACTTGCGATCGCAAAGGCAGGACTTGCCGTTTGCGTCATCCTGCTGCTGGGCCGCTGGGTGGTTCATCCGCTGTTCCGGTTCGCCGGTGCGACGGAAACCCGCGAAATGTTCATGGCGGCGGTGTTGTTGGTCGTCATCGCAACGTCGGTTGCGACATCGAGTGCCGGGCTGTCATTGGCACTCGGTGCGTTCTTGGCGGGCCTGCTGCTCTCGGAATCCGAGTACCGCCACCAGATCGAAGTCGATATCGAGCCGTTCAAGGGGCTGTTGCTTGGCCTGTTCTTTCTCTCGGTCGGGATGGAACTTGATCTGGCCGCCGTCATGGAACGCCCCAGCCTGATATTCTTGTCGGTTGCGGGGCTGATTATCCTGAAGGCGAGCCTGATCTACGTGTTGGCGCGGGCGTTCGGCAGTCCACGGTCCGTTGCCATCGAAACTGCAATTCTGCTTGGCCCTGCCGGGGAATTTGCATTTGTGGTGCTGGCCGTCGCGCTCAGTGGTCAGCTGATCAACGGCGATACCGTCGGGTTCGTCTTGATGGTCGCAGGCATCAGCATGGTTCTCACGCCGGGCCTCGCTCATGTCGCGCGTCTCGTTGCGGCGCGGTTTGAGGCCGGAGATGCGGCTGATGGCACCTCGTTACCAAGCGATACGAGCAACCAACCGACTGGCCATGTGATCGTCGCGGGCTATGGCCGCGTCGGCCAGCTGCTCGGACGGCTCCTTGAGGATGCGCACATCGCACATCTCGGACTCGACCGCGACGCAGGCCTCGTGCGGCGCTACGCGAAAGGCGGTGCCGCGGTCCACTATGGAGATGCGAGCCAGACTCGCATTCTGGAACTCGCGGGAATCGAGCAAGCCGCCGCCTTGATCGTGACCATGGATAACGTTCGCGCCGCCGAAGGAATCGTTGCAGGCGTTCGCAGAATTCACCACGACTTGCCCATCCTGGTCCGCGCACGGGACGCTGAGCATGCCCGGCGCCTGCTCGCTGTCGGTGCGACGGAAGTTGTTCCAGAGACGATCGAGGCCAGTTTCGATCTCGCAGAGGTGACATTTCATGCGTTGGGACTGAATTCGGATACCGCCCATCGACTGGTTGCGGACCAACGACGGCGGGAACGGGCGCACTTGCACGGTGATCTTCCGCCCGACGACGACATCTCACCTGGCGCACCGGATCGCACGGCAACCGGCGAAGACACCAAGAAGGATTAGGCGCTTCTGCTCTGCCCGGCGATACGCTGGTGCGAACACCGGGCCACACGCAGCTGGACGGCTGCGGCGTCGCTTGGAACGACCTCATCATGCCCTGCGAATCAGTCTGCCTCGAAAGGACGAGCCGCGACTGCTGCATCACACGGCAATACTGCCCAAACTTCGGACACTTTGCGCGGCACCTCGCCGCTATGTGACAGAAGTTTCATCGAAACTGTCAAAATCCCGCACCGTTTGACGCACATTGTCGATAACCGACTGATTTTCTGAAACTTTCTCCAAGGAGCCTCTTGTGTATTCTCTTCAAATCCGTGCTTTTAGGACGTTGCCGAGGCACGAGTTGTGCTACCATATTGTTTAGGTCTGGTTCGAACCGGACTGCGGTAGTCAAATCTTGGTTTTTGCAAGGACTGGCGCACTCTCATTTTGGCGGACTGCAATCCGGTAGTTCGGGTGAGACAGCTTTCAGCGTCGTGCGCCACGGCGAGCGATCGGGACAAGGGTACAGCCACTGAGCGTTTTGTAGCCGGTGGGCGTTTCGTAGCCGGCAAGCGTTTGGTGACTACATCGGACGGTATCCCCCGATCTAACTGCGAGGGCGAAGTGCTCGCTCACAGGACTAAAGGACGTGCACAACACGCGCGAGTGTGACTGACATGACCACGAAAGACGAAGTCTTCGAGCTGTTCACGAAAAGCTACGAGCGCCAACAACAATCCGAGATGAGCCTGAAGGCCTACTTGGAGGGTTGCAGTTCGGACCCGATGCTCTACGCGAGCGCGGCCGAACGCATGATCTCGGCGATTGGCGAGCCCGAAATGGTCGACACGTCGCGAGACCCGCGATCCGGCCGCATATTCCTGAACCGGACGATGAAAGTGTATCCGGCGTTCAAGGATTTTTACGGGCTTGAGGAAACCATTGAGCGCATTGTCGGGTTCTTCCGACATGCCGCGCAAGGACTGGAAGAACGCAAGCAGGTTCTCTATCTGCTTGGCCCCGTGGGCGGCGGTAAGTCGTCCCTGGCCGAGCGGCTCAAAGAACTGATGGAAGTCTGCCCGATCTACGCGCTCAAGGCTGGAGACGATATCAGCCCGATCTTCGAGAGCCCGCTTGGCCTCTTCGATCCCATCACGATGGGCGATCAGATCGAGCAACGCTACGGCATCCCGGTTCGGAAACTCACCGGGCGCATGAGCCCGTGGGCTGTGAAGCGCCTGGACGAGTTCGGCGGTGATATCTCGAAGTTCACCGTGGTGAAGCTGCACCCATCGCGTCTCCGACAAATCTGCGTTGCAAAGACGGAGCCGGGTGACGAGAACAACCAGGACATCTCGGCGCTCGTCGGCAAGGTCGATATCCGCAAGCTCGAATTCTTCGGACAGAACGATGCGGATGCCTACTCGTACTCCGGCGGCCTCAACCGGACGACGCAGGGCATGCTCGAGTTTGTCGAGATGTTCAAGGCGCCGATCAAGATGCTGCACCCGTTGCTGACCGCGACGCAGGACGGCACCTATGTCGGCACCGAAAACGTAGGTGCGCTGCCATATCAGGGCATCATTCTGGCGCACTCGAACGAAAGCGAATGGCAGAGCTTCCGGTCGAACAAGAACAACGAGGCGTTCCTGGACCGGATCTGCGTCATTCAGGTGCCCTACTGCCTGCGCGTCTCCGAAGAGATCAAGATCTATCAAAAACTGCTGCGAACCAGCGAGTTGTCAGACTCATCGTGTGCGCCGGGGACGTTGGAGATGCTGTCACGCTTCTCTGTCCTCACGCGCTTGAAGGAGCACGAGAACTCGTCCCTTTTCTCGAAGATGCGTGTCTATGACGGAGAGAGCCTGAAGGATACCGATCCGCACGCGAAAACAATCCAGGAGTATCGCGACGAGGCCGGCATCAACGAGGGTATGGAAGGCGCCTCAACCCGCTTTGCCTACAAGGTCCTCTCCGAGACGTTCAATTACGACACCAACGAGATCGCTGCAGATCCGGTGCACCTGATGTACGTCCTGGAGCAGGCGATCAAGCGGGATCAGCTGCCCGAAGAAACTGAGGATCGCTACATCGAGTTCATCAAGGAAGAACTCGCGCCACGCTATGCCGAGTTCATCGGGAACGAGATCCAAAAGGCTTACCTCGAGAGCTACCATGACTTCGGGCAGAACCTGTTCGACCGCTACGTCGCCTACGCCGACGCATGGATCGAAGACCAGGACTTCAAGGATCCGGATACCGGCCAGTTGATGGACCGCTCGCTGTTGGATCAGGAGTTGTCGAAAATCGAGAAGCCGGCCGGCATCGCAAATCCGAAGGACTTCCGCTACGAGGTCGTCAAGTTCTCGTTGAGAGCACGTGCGAAGAACTCCGGAAAGAACCCGAGCTGGACCAGCTACGAGAAAATCCGTGACGTCATCGAAAAGCGGATGTTCTCACAGGTCGAGGACCTGCTGCCGGTGATTTCCTTCGGCGCGAAGAAGGACAGCGAGACCGAGAAGAAGCATCAGGACTTCGTACAGCGCATGGTGGCGCGCGATTATACCGAAATGCAGGTGCGCCGCCTGGTTGAGTGGTACATGCGCGTGAAGAAGTCGGGCTAACCGAAGGAGCAAGGTGTCGATGGTGTCGTCCGTCGATCCGTTTTTGATGTTCGAGGGTTCGGCCGAGACGGCGATGTCGTTCTACGTCTCGGTCTTTCCCGACAGCCGGATTGAGGCCATCACACGTTACGGTCCGGATGGCCCTGGTGCCGAAGGCACGGTCATCCACGCCAAATTCGTCGTGGCGGGCCGTGCCATCCAATGCTCGGACAGCCCGATGCCTCATCCCTTCTCATTTACGCCATCGATGTCACTTTTCGTCACGTGTGAGAGCGCAGAGGAGATCGAACGCCTCTCCGCGGCGCTCGCAAACGGAGGAGAGGTGCTGATGCCGCTCGACGACTATGGCTTCAGCCGGAAGTTCGCTTGGCTTAACGACAAGTTCGGCGTGTCCTGGCAACTGAACCTGGCTTAGTGTCGGGAGGCTTCTCGTTCTCCCAGGCGCCAATGGAAAATGCAAATGCACATCGTCGACCGCCGCCTCAATCCGAAAGCCAAGAGCCTTGGCAACCGCCAGCGGTTCCTGCGTCGGGCGAAATCCGAGATACGGGAAGCCGTGAAGGACGCCATCAAGCGCCGGAAAATCTCCGAGGTTGAAGGCGGCGAGAACGTTCGAATCCGGACCCGCAGCCTGAAGGAGCCGAACTTTCGGCTCGGATCAAGCTCTGGCGAGCGCGACTTCGTGCTGCCGGGGAACAAGGACTTCAAGCCAGGCGATGTCATCCGCAAGCCGGACAGCGGCAAAGGCGGGCGCGGGCGCAAAGGCAGCAATGACGGCTCCGGCGAAGACGATTTCGTCTTCTCCCTGACGCGGGATGAGTTTCTCGACCTGTTCTTTGAAGACCTGGAACTGCCGAACCTGGTCAAGGCCAAGCTCAAGAGCCTGAAATCGCCAGAGCCGGTCCGCGCGGGTCTGACAACGGACGGGCCACCAGCGAAGCTCAATCGCGTGCGGACGATGCGGAACTCGCTTGCACGGCGCATTGCGCTGCGCCGCCCGACGACCCGTGAGCTTGAAGAGATCGACGAACAGATTGCCGAGCTTGAAGCGCGTACGCCACGTGATGACGACAAGATCGCTGAGCTCAAGCGCAAGCGTGATCATCTGGTCTACTTGCGGAAAGTCGTTGCCTACATCGACCCGCTCGACCTGCAGTACAATCGCACGGAGATGAAGCCGAAGCCGAAAACGCAGGCCGTCATGTTCTGCCTGATGGATGTTTCGGCGTCGATGACGGAAGACCTGAAGGAACTCGCAAAGCGCTTCTACATGCTGCTGCACCTGTTCCTGGCGCGGCACTATCAGGAAGTCGACCTGGTCTTTATCCGGCACACGACGGAGGCGCAGGTCGTCGACGAGGATACATTCTTCCGCAACACCGAAACCGGCGGCACGGTGATTTCCTCCGCGCTGGATGAGATGTTGAAGGTCGTCCGCGACAGGTATCCGCCGGACGATTGGAATATTTACGCCGCGCAAGCGTCTGACGGCCATAACTTCGATGATGACATGGCGCGCTGCCTCGGTTTATTGCGCAACGAGATCCTCCCGATTTGCCAGTACTATGCGTACATTGAGACGTATTCCGAGGACTCGATTGCGCCGTTTTTGTCGGTCGTGTGGAGTGGATACGAGGAGCTCGAAGACGACAATCCGCATTTCGCGATGCGACGCGTGTCCGGCCCCGGTGAAATCTATCCGGTGTTTCGAGAGCTGTTCGCGTCGTCGAGCTAGCTCAAAGCGCTGTCGTCGGCTGCGCATGCGACGTCGGCTACAATCAATTCCGAGGCAGCGTTGCCGCCGTCTCAACCGAGTTTACGAAGGTTGAACCGAAGACATGAGCGAGACGATCCAACCACCGGCCCAACCGCCACCGCCGCCAAAACCCGCCAGTGGAAGCGGACTGCTCTTTGACGGGCCGGAATGGGATTTTGAGCTCGTCCAGCGCACGTATGAGGCCATTTACGACATTGGCGTCAACGAAATGGGGCTGGATGTCTATCCCAACCAGATCGAGGTCATCCGTGCCGAGCAAATGCTCGACGCCTACGCCTCGATCGGTATGCCGAACATGTACCGGCACTGGTCGTTTGGAAAGCACTTCGCGCGGGAAGAAGCGGCCTATCGCAAAGGCATGCGCGCGCTCGCCTATGAGCTGGTGATCAACTCCGACCCCTGCATCAATTACATCATGGAAGAAAATACCATGACGATGCAGGCACTGGTGATGGCGCACGCCGCGATCGGCCATAACCATTTTTTCAAGAACAATTATCTGTTCCAGCAGTGGACCGACGCGACGTCGATCCTGGATTATCTGACGTTCGCTAAGGAATACGTTGCCGAGTGCGAGGAAAAGTACGGCGTCGAAGAGGTCGAGGCTGTTTTGGACTCAGCCCATGCGCTTATGAATCAAGGCATCTCGCGTCATCCCGTGCCGCGCCGGTCGCGCACACCGCAAGCGCTGAAGGAAAAGCAGCGCCGCCGCCGGATGCACGAGGAAATCACCTACAATGAGATTTGGCGCACAATCCCGCGCTCGCAGCTCAAAAAGGAAAACGCCGAGAAACTCACAGCCGAGACAAAGCGCGAGCGCGAAACGCTCGGCTTGCCGGAAGAGAACGTTCTCTACTTCCTCGAAAAGCACGCGCCCAAACTGCCGGAATGGAAACGAGAGCTGCTCCGCATCGTGCGCATGCTGGCGCAGTACTTCTACCCGCAGCGCCAGACCAAGGTGATGAACGAGGGCTGCGCAACGTTCGTGCACTACGAAATTCTGAACACGATGTATGAGCGCGGCATGATCGGCGAGGGCGCGATGCTCGAGTTCATGCATTCGCACTCATCGGTCGTTTTCCAACCGCCGTTTGATGCGCAGTACTACTCCGGCCTCAATCCCTACGCGCTCGGCTTTGCGATGATGCGTGACATCAAGCGGATCGTTGAGAATCCGGAGGAAGAAGACAAACTCTGGTTCCCCGATATTGCCGGAACCGGCGATGCTCTGGCGGTGCTCAAAGACGCCTGGGCGAACTACCGCGACGACAGCTTCATTCTGCAGTATCTCTCGCCCAAGGTGATCCGAGATTTCCGGTTGTTCCAATTGCATGAACGGTCGGACAGCCCGTTCATGCAGGTCGAGGTCATTCACAACGACGAGGGTTATCGGCAGGTGCGGCGCGCGCTGGCGGACCAATACGATACAGGTGCGCGCGACCCGGATATTCAGGTGATGAGCGCCGACCTGTCCGGCACGCGCCGTCTCAACCTGTTCCATCGCTGCCGTAACGGCGTGCTGCTCGACAAGGACGACTGCGACCGCACCCTGCTCCACGTCGCGCACTTGTGGGGCTATCGCGTGAAGATGTTCGAAGTCGATGCCGCCAGCGGCGAGACGCTGAAAGAACACGAAGCCCTGCCGATGCCTTGAGGTGTGGGTGGTTGGACTGGCTGCGGCTTCCGTGATCAGGTCACAGAAGCCACCTCCTCAGGATGAGGCTGCTTCGTCGCTCAGGTACCGCGGTTCTTGGATGGTTTGGTTTGGGGCGCTACGGCTTTGGCGGGACGCGATCCAGGGGGCCATCGTCTTCCTCGCAACCGGAAATCCTATAGTCCGTCCTGAACGGTTCAAGGTCTTCATAGGCTTTTTCAAGCACATCTCTAACGTACCTGATATCACCTCTCGTCGCCTCGATCTCATCGCTGAGGCGTTCCTTGATTGCGGGATTGGTTTCGCGAAGGAACTGATCGTTCAAACGGTCGACTTTGCGGCCAAGTTCCGCCCAACTCTCATAGAGGCTCCGCACTGTAGACGCTTGCCGGTCGTAACTCCGACGAACTGCGGCGCAGTGCTGGGCCCGCATTGGGTGCACAGTCTTACACTCTCGCATTTGACTCCTCCGTTACGCTCGATGACAATCAGTATGCGTTGATTTGCGTAGACGGGGATTGCTGTGCTGATTGGTAAATCGCTCAGATGGCATGGCCGCCACCTCTTGATCCCGCTTGCATGGCTGGCGATTGGCGTGGCGCCGGTTCACGCGCAGCTTAAGAAGTTCGACGTCATCGATCTCGCCACCGTGCTGCAGAAAACCGACGAATACATTGCCGGCCGCCGTCGACCACGGACACTGCGCGAACAACTTAACAACATTGACGCAACGAGAGGCTGGTCACGGGAGGTGGAATGGGACCCGGGAGATGACCTCTTTCCACATCCGTTCTCATTTGTCCTACGATCGCTCGTTTTTCACGCTGTCTGCCGTGAAAACAGGTCCGCCATGGCCAAACTGATCGCGCTTGAGCTCCCGCAATACACGAGCTTTTTCTCGGACCTGCAGGGCATGTACCTGAATGATCTCGCACGCAGGCTATCGCTTGACGCGAAGTTTCCTGGACAGACCTATCGTGGCTCTCTTTCCAATGACCCAGGCGCACTTCGCCGACTCAACGATTGGCAAGACATGAGAACTGCATTGAAAGAGAGCAAGCATCGGGACGCGCTTCGCGTGGTTCTGAGTTTCTGGATGCTCTGCCGGCGCGGGACCCTCAAATAGGTTCGGCGAGGCCCCATCTCACTCTGCCGTACGGTTTCTCAATACTATTGATCACTCAGTTCGCGCAGCCTGCGCGCCGCATGCACACTCTTACACTCTCGCATTTGACTTCTCCGTCGCGATTAATAATTATCAGCATGCGCTTTGTTTTTGCAGCGGGATTACTGTGCTGTTTGGTGAATCGCTCAGATGGCGGAGCTGCCGCCTGGTCGCTGGGCTCGCCTGGCTCATCACTGCCGCGATGCCGGCCCACGCGCAGGTGAAGCTATACGATATCATCCGCCCGCCTGACGTGTTTCGGAAACCCGAAAATCAACCGTTTCCCGTGCTCGACCTCAAAACCGCGATCGCGGGAGTCGACGCCTATATTGTGAAACGGACCAAGGCGTCTGGGTTTTACAAAATAAAGGGTTTTAATACACTTTGGTCCGTTGCCTGTCAGCTGGAGGCCGAATGCAGACGGTTCCAATTCGCATTCCGTTGCCCTGCGGTCTTTGGTGTTTCATGCTGTTTGCCGCGAAAACAAACGCGCACTTTTGAATCTTGTCTTGGTCGATGACGCGTTTAGCAGCAGCATGTTTTCCGAGTTGCAGCGGTATTATTTGAACGAAGTCGCACAACGCCAATCCGTGAATGCCAGGTTTCGTGGCGATGATCCGCCTCTCCCGCATGCGAGCCCGTCATTCACCCTCGGTCGCATCGACGACAAATGGGAGTTGGAGACTGCGCTCAAGACCAGCGGACCGGCCAAAGCTCGGCGCTTGATTTCAAGGTTCGACAAGCTGTGCCGGCTGGGTCGTCTCAAAGACGGCTCCAAAGCCACCCTACCCCCGCAAAAACCGCATTAACGCATCCACGACTGCGGCCGGCTGCTCCTGTTGCACCCAATGGCCGGCGCCGTCGATCAGGGTTGTGCCGCGATAGTCGGAGCAGGCCGTCGATGTCATCGCTTCGAAGTCGCCGGGTTTTTGGTGCGTACCCCAGTCGGACTTGCCGGAAATGAACGTTGCTGGGACGTCGATGGTGCGACCGGCGAACGTCCGCAGGTCGTCGGTAAACAGGCCGCCGGTCACGCAGCGGTACCAATTCAGGCCGCCCTGGAAGCCGGTGCGCTGATACTCTGCAGTGTAGACCGCGAGTTCGGTGTCGGGCAGCCACGTGTTGGCGGTGATCTCCGCGTCCGTCGGCATGAACGGTGCCACGGTTTCAGCCATGCCGACGTCGCGATCCATGATGTAATACGTCGGCAAAACGGCCAGGGCTTCCGCCGTCCAGGCCGCAAGCGGATACGGCTTGTTTTCCGCCCAGTCTGCGCTCTTGTGGTGATAGTAGGCTCGTAAAAACGCATGCAGGCCTTGCGATGCGGCATGCATGTTCGCGTTGGCTTCGCGCGTGGAGTAATACCACTGATAGTGCTTGCGCGGCGGATCGAGCGCGCTAAGTGCTGCGTTCAGGCCCGGATCGGACAAACCAGCCCGCGCGGCGGGCGACGGCTCCGCTCCCTGTGCAGCGGCCGCCGTTCCGATCGGGTAGCCCGGAGCACCGGCAAATGGCGCGCTCATCAGGGCAACGCGCGGAAAGAGATCCGGGCGGGCGAGCGCGCATGCCGCTGCTACTGGAGAGCCGAAGTCGTGCCCTATCACACCATGAACGCTGCCAATGCCCAGGGCCGACAACAGGCCGATCTGATCGCACACGAGATTGAGAATGCGATACTCGGCGAGATCACAGTCGAAAGCGTTCGTCCACCCAACGCTGCGGCCGTATCCGCGTTGGTCCGGCGCGATCACCCGGAAGCCGGCCTCAGCCAGCGGCACCATCACCTTGCGCCAGCTATACGCCAGTTCCGGAAAGCCGTGTAGAAGCAGAAGCACAGGCGTGTCCGGAGCATCGGCCCCGGCCTCAAGAACATGCATCACCAGCCCGTTGTTGTTGGCAACGTGGTGGGTGCGAATACCTGGAGGCAGTATCTCGGACGTCATTGGCGGCGCGCTTGCCATTACGATTCCTCCCGCGGTCGCTCACGTGGCAGTGGTGGCTTGTGCCGAGACTAGATCTTTTTAGGGTGGGCCGAAACCGTCCCACGTATGCGCCCAATGGAAAC
>JBCCOV010000151.1:0-12883 GCA_039039985.1 Pseudomonadota bacterium
GCACCGCTGCTGACGGTTGGCGTGCCCATCGACTTGCCGGAAACGCGGTGCGGCCACCATAAAGATAATCAACAGCACCAGCATCACGTCTACAAAGGGCGTGACGTTGATTTCGCTCATGGGCGCATGACGGCGGCGGTCCATGATATCGCAATCGTTCCTGCTGACTCAGCAGTGGTGGCACAATGCGACAACCGGCGTTCCCGGCGTCTCAAAGCAGCACGAACGCATGCTCGACTTCGCCGCACGTCAGATCCTCGATATTATTGCGCCGTCGAATTTTTTGGCGACAAACCCAGTTCTGATGAAGGAGACGACCAGACAGGGCGGTGCGAATCTCGCGCGCGGATTTCAGAACGCACTGCAAGATGCCGAGCGCCGAACCAATAAACGCCCCCCGGCCGGAGCGGATGCGTTTCAGGCTGGCCGCGATGTCGCGTTGACGCCGGGCAAGGTCGTATTTCGCAATGAACTGATCGAACTCATTCAATATGAACCGCAAACCGCGGAGGTCCAGAAAGAGCCGATCTTGATCGTGCCGGCCTGGATTATGAAGTACTACATTCTCGATCTGAAGCCGCGGAATTCGCTTGTCCGTTATCTGGTGTCACAAGGGCACACGGTTTTCATGATCTCGTGGAAGAACCCCGGCTCTGGCGACCGCGATTTTCGCATGGACGACTATCGCAAGCTCGGCATCATGAACGCATTGGATGCCGTCGGCCAAGTCATTCCGGACCGCAAGATCCATGCTGCCGGATATTGCTTGGGTGGCACTCTTCTGGCGATTGCCGCGGCAGCCATGGCGCGTGACGACGATCACCGTCTCGCATCCGTAACGTTTCTCGCCGCGCAGATTGACTTTACAGAACCGGGCGAACTGCAGCTGTTCATCAACGAAAGTCAGGTACGCTTTCTCGAGGATCTGATGTGGGAGCAGGGCTACCTCGACACAACGCAGATGGCCGGCGCATTCCGCATGTTGCGTTCACGTGACTTGATCTGGTCACGCATGGTTCGGGAATACGTCCTTGGTGAGCGCGGGTCCATGAATGCGCTGATGGCCTGGAATGCTGACGGCACTCGGATGCCGTACGCCATGCATAGCGAGTATCTCCGGCGTCTCTTCTTGAATAACGATCTGGCTGAAGGGCGCTATCCGGTCGATGGTAGGCCGATTGCCGTAACCGATATTCGAGCCCCGATTTTCTCGGTCGGAACGACGACGGACCATGTCGCGCCCTGGCGCTCAGTCTACAAGATCAACCTCCTGGCCGACACCGAAGTGACATTCGTCCTCACCACGGGCGGCCACAATGCTGGCATCGTATCTGAACCGGGTCATCCGCGACGGTCCTATCAGGTTGCAAGTCGCAACGATGCTCAAGCGCACCTGGATCCGGACAATTGGATGACCCGCGCACCAAGAAATGAGGGCTCGTGGTGGCCGGAGTGGAGCCATTGGCTGACCGCGCGCTCAAGCGGGCTGACATCACTGCCACGTATGGGCTGCCCTGACGCCGGCCTATCGCCGCTGTGTGATGCACCGGGCACCTACGTGATGATGCGCTAGATCGTCTCCGCCTATGGTGGAAATGATCTCAGACGATCGTGCTCACAAGGCCTGCTCAGCGCCTCCGGAGCGACATCGGCCCAGAACGTACTGAGCGCGGGCGCGACTTCGGCACGGCATACCGTTCCATGGAAGAGCGAGAAATGCCCTCCGGTCGAAAGCACGACATGCTTGCGCAGCCGATCATCAAGCGCCGAGAAGACATGATGAGCGGCCAGTGTCTGCCCTGGTGCGGCAATGTCATCATCTGGCGCTTCGACCGTGATGAGAGGGAGCGACGTTACGCGGCGTGGGAGAATGGGTCGGCCCTGCCATGTCAAACCGCCCGTCAAAAGACTCTGACGGTGATAAATGACTGAGATACTCTCCAAGAAGACGTGAGCCGAAATGTCTTTGACCTGTGTATAAAGCGTTAGAAACGGAAGCCTCTGCGGCTCTGAACCATCATCGGCAAACACCTTTTGGGCCAGATCGTCGCCAAGCCACAGGTGACGCGTCAGGTAGGTGAGGAGGCTCCGCTGATGTGTTTCGGCAGGATAAACCAGCCGGCCCGCACCCGGCGCACCGCCTGAGACAGGAACAATCGCATGGCGCTCATACCAGCTCAGCGGCGTCAGCTCCAACGTCGATGAGAGCCGCGTCGGCCGCGCGCGATGATCAATCGGACCACCGATTAACGCCAACGACGCCGGTTTCGCCGGATCGTCGCTCTCGACCAGCGC
Organism: Pseudomonadota bacterium; assembly: GCA_039039985.1. Taxonomy (GTDB): domain Bacteria; phylum Pseudomonadota; class Alphaproteobacteria; order Rhizobiales; family Hyphomicrobiaceae; genus JBCBWG01. The sequence goes on from JBCCOV010000151.1 coordinate 2,296, forward strand.
CGTCGCGACGGCTGCTGCTGGAACGGTGCTTTGACAGATCGCGACGAGATGGGCACCAGGACCAGCCATAGTCAATGCATCGGCGATCGTACGCAGAACATCTCCAAACCCGAATGCACCGACGATCTCCGGCACGTGTCTCGCATTTGTCCAGTCGACAACCCAGACGTCGACGTCACGAGACAACTGCTGCACGAGATCATAGATCAGCGCCCCGAAGTGGCCCGACATCGGCATAACAACAACAGCACTGGGCCGACGACGTTGATCGGCGCATTGCACCGCCGTCACCACAGCAAACGGATTGAGGACGCGCAAGCTCTCGACCAGGCACACACCGTCTGATGAGACCTGGCCCGTAACAAACGGCAGCCGCAACCAAGCTGGCTGATGATCGACATTCGCAATCCCGGCAGTTGGCGCCATCAGGTTGCGACTGTCGAACGGTGTCCAATGTGCTTGTATCGCCATAGGGGTGTCTCCCGGCTGTGGGGTTCATGCCCCCAACACCGCCAACCCGCGCATCATGCAGCGGGCTTTGCCCCTCGTTTTTCGTTACAGCATTTGTTTCAATCAGAATTCACGATCGCATTGAGCTGAGTCAACCAAGCATCGCACTTTTCGATAACTAGGCGCCATCCCCAATCGCAGTCTCTGGTGCCACAGCATCGTAACCAAGCGCTTCGGCGACAGCCCGATAAGTGACCTTGCCGTCCCAAACATTCAGCCCATTCAGAAGATGGCGGTCAGCGCGCAGTGCCGCTTGCCAACCAAGCCCACTGATTGCGAGAACCTTGGGCAACGTCACATTGTTGAGTGCATACGTACTTGTCCGCGCCACGGCGCCCGGCATGTTCGTGACGCAGTAGTGAACGATGCCATCGACCACAAACGTTGGGTCGTCGTGGCTTGTCGGCCGTGATGTCTCGAAACAGCCGCCTTGATCGATTGCCACATCCACCAGCACGGCACCCGCCTTCATCGTCGACAACATAGCGCGCGTCACAAGTTTGGGCGCTTCGCCGCCGGGGATCAGAACGGCACCAATCACCAGATCAGCGTGCGCGACGCTTTCAGCAAGGTTGGAGCGGCTTGAGAAGCGCGTCTTGGCACGCGACTCAAAATGAATGGCCAAACGCTCGAGCACGGCGGGGTTTCGGTCAAGAATTGTAACATCAGCCCCAAGACCGGCAGCCATTTGCGCTGCATTGAAGCCGACGACGCCACCGCCGATTACGGTGACGCGGCCGGGCATCACACCGGGCACACCGCCGAGCAGCACGCCGCGCCCACCAGCACCTTTCTCGAGACAATGCGCACCGACATGCACGGACATGCGGCCGGCAACCTGGCTCATCGGTTTGAGCAGCGGCAGGCCGCCGTCATCGTCCGTAACGGTTTCGTAGGCAATGCAAACCGCGCCGGACGCGACAAGATCGCGTGTCTGCGCCGCGTCAGGTGCAAGGTGCAGATACGTAAACAGAACCTGGCCTGGACGGAGCTTCTTGCGCTCCACGTCTGACGGTTCCTTTACTTTCACGATCAGCTCGGCGCTGGCGAAAACGGCATCCGCGTCCGGCGCAATGCGTGCGCCTGCGCCGGTGTAGTCGTCGTCGCTGGCGCCAATCCCGATGCCTGCCTGCGTTTCGACCAAGACCTCGTGTCCGTTATGCACGAGTTCTGCGACGCTCTCTGGCGTTAACCCAACGCGGTACTCGTGGCTCTTGGTCTCCTTCGGCACACCGACCAACATGCGTTTTTTCCTTTTCGCTCGCCTCTGACGTCGCCTGCAACACGCTTAGACTGCCGCTGAACCTCGCAGAGCATGCCGTGATCCGCAATATCAATGAATTCGGCACCTTGCCTCAAACGCATGCCAGCAGATCAACATCAAAGCGGTTCGCGTCTTCGTTGCCATATCAATTGCCTTGCGGTCTCCCGCCTGCAGTCTAACTTACGGGAAAGACAAGATAGAGTTCGACGGAACCGGGGAGACCAACATGATTGCTTATCCTGTGGATATGACCGTGAAACCGGACGTCACAGGCTTCCTGGACGAAGAGAGCAACACCATCAGCTACATCGTAAAGGACCCGGTATCCAGCGCCTGCGCGATCATCGATTCGGTCATGGACATCGATTACGCCGCAGGCCGCATCACATTTGCCCATGCAGACGAACTCATTGCCCAAATCAAAGCCCGCGGCCTGGAGCTGCAGTGGCTGATTGAAACACACGTTCATGCTGATCATCTGTCCGCAGCGCCATATATCCAGGGACAGTTGGGCGGCAAAATCGGCATCGGCCGGAACGTCACCCTCGTCCAGGACACTTTTGGAAAGGTCTTCAACGAAGGCACCGAGTTCCGCCGCGACGGCAGCCAATTCGACCGCTTGTTCGACGACGGCGACACTTACAGCATTGGATCGATGCAAGCCTTCACCATCTACACACCGGGACACACACCGGCCTGCATGACCCACGTCATCGGCAATGCCGCGTTTGTCGGCGATACGCTATTCATGCCGGACGGCGGCAGCGCACGTGCCGATTTCCCGGGTGGCGATGCGGGACAGCTCTACGACTCCATCCAGAAGGTTCTCGCCCTGCCGGATGAGATGCGCCTGTTCATTTGCCACGACTACGGGCCCAACGGACGCGAAATTCGGTGGGAAACAACGGTCGCGGAGGAGAAAGCGAATAACATCCATGTTGGCGGCGGCAAAACCCGTGAAGAATTCATCAAATTCCGCACAGAGCGGGACGCCCAATTGGCCATGCCAAAGCTTATTATACCATCGCTCCAAGTGAATATTCGCGCAGGAGAAGTTCCAACCGATGAGGACGGCAACAAAGTCCTTAAAGTTCCGGTGAATGGGCTTTAGCGGAATCGGCAAGTTGCATAACCTTTATGGCTGTGGAAGTTCTTATGTAAAACTGGTGCTTGGCAAAATAAGTGCCTTGCAGCACTACGAAAACACCGAAACTCGCGCCCAAAAGCATCATATATCTGTTATGTGCACATCTATTAACTACTCATTAGTTTTATAACTCCAATACTTTGTATGCAAATCAGTTTTCTCATGGGAGGCCGTAGACGCAACTCGGTCAACCTCCTAGCCCGATATTGAGCCAATTGTGTCCCCCAGTCTGTCTCGCGCTAACGGGCACACGTTCCGCCGAGGGCAATCTGAGTACGCGGGGTCGCATATGACATCAGATGCAGAACGATACCGGGCGCCGCTGGCGGTCTGGCTAAACAAGGACGTGTCATACGCCGCGGGTATACGATCTCAGGTTCAACACCGGCCATTCCTCTATAACCCCATTGCCGGGTGGCTCGGCATCGCACTCACTGTGATCTCTCAAGCACTGATCTGGCCGACCCCTGCGGCGGCCGTGTGCACGGCGAACGGTGGCACGCCTCCGCCGGACTATCTAATATCCAATCCATTCGGCCCGCCGCTCGGCCCGCCAACACTAAACCTTGACACCGCCTGTGCTGGGGCGAGCGGCACTCAGACTGTCGAGATACCGGTTGGAGTTTCGTACGATCGCCTTGGTGCGCTGGACGCGATTCACGGCGGCAGTGGCGGCGTTATCTGGGCTGTTACGAACAACGGCACAATCAGTTCGGGTATATTTTCTCTTACACTTTTTGGCGCTGGGCATTCGGTCATCAACAATGGTGATATTACCGCGACGACGACTGTGCCCGTCCTTACCCCAGACCCAACCGTCTATCTTGATTCATCCGGCTCAATCACCAACACACTCGGCGCAACAATCAGCGGTTATGACGCCGTTGCGAGTGACGGAGCTCTAACGCTTGATAACTCTGGGGATGTCACCGCAATTGGCACTGGTGTTCAAACAGCCGCTGGTTCTGATATTACAAACCGGACCGGCGCCACGATTTCCGGTATGAACGCGATCACCAGCAGTGGAACACTGGTCGTCGACAACACCGGAAGCATTACTGCAACGAACACGGCTATTAGCGCAACTGGTTCCCTTACGCTCGACAACGACAACCTGATCTCTGGAACATCAAATGGTGTAATTGCGACGTCCGGTGGTACGATTACAAACGAGACCGGCGCTACGATTTCTGCCACCACCGGCTCTGGCATTTCATCATCAGGCGTCCTCAACCTAGACAATTCGGGCCGAATCTCGGGCGCAACCGCCATTTCGTCAACAGCATCAGTGACTATCGACAATAGCGGACAGATCTCGGGCACAAGCATCGCAATCAATTCAACATCCGATATCACGGTCACTAATCGGGTGGGCAACACAATTTCGGGAGCGAGAGGAGTTGTTTCGTCGGGAAACTCTGTTATCAACAACTCCGGCACGATAACCGCTAGTTCAACAAGCATTACGACCGGAGCCGTCGAACTGAACTCGACAGCTTCAGGAACAATTAATAATAACTCAGGCGGATTGATTTCAAGTACATCCAATGCGTCAGCAATCTATAATTCCAGCAGCGGTACACTGTCCATTGTCAACGCCGGACAGATCAACGGAAGTAGTCTTTACGCCATACTAGATATCGGCGGTGCCACTACTTTAGAAATCCACCCCGGCTCCAGCATATCGGGACTTGTATTACTGCTTGGCGCCTCCGACGCTCTTCGTCTTGGTGGCGCCGGTACGGATACGTTCGACGTCTCCTCCGTCGGTACAGGCCTACAATATCAGAATGTTGAGACCTTCGAAAAGTCCGGCACCAGCACCTGGACGTTGACTGGTGCCAGTTCCGAGATCCCGACCTTCGCCGTCAATGAAGGCAGGCTCTATCTCAATGCCGACTTGTCCAGCACGGACTTTACCGTCGCAAACGGCGCAACGCTCAGCGGCACCGGCACTGCCGGCAGCCTGACTGTCAACACCGGCGGCATTGTCGCGCCCGGCAACTCCATCGGCACCCTCAGCGTCAACGGCAATGTCACCTTCAGCGACGGGGCAACCTACACCGTCGAAATCGCGCCGGACGGCTCCAGTGATCGCATTGTTGCGACGGGTACCACCACCATCAGTACCAACGGAACGACGCTTGAGATTGTCGGCGACCCGGCAGCCGACTTTCCTTTCTCGCAGTCCTACACAGTCATTACGGCTGCCGCCGGCGTGACCGGCACGTTTGCAGGCGTCACCGACAACCTGCCGGATATCGACTTCGAGGTCGTCTACACTGCGACAACGGTCGAGTTAACATATGGCGAGACAGACGGCCTATTCTCAGCAAAAGACGTCCACCCATCGGCCGTCCTGGTCGGTCTCGGCCTGACGCGAACGTTCGGTGATAGCTTGCGCTTGCGGGGATCGCGCCTCTTGTTTGCGGGCGACCAGCCGGCTGCCAACGTGACCACAGCCGCATTTGAACCGGCTGCGGCCACAGCGGTCCGGAAACCACTATTCGCGCTCGGTGTCGGTGCTGACCTCAAGACAGACCCGGCCCCATTGCCACGCTCTCGTCCACAACGCGGCGTCTGGGCGAATGTCCTCGGCGGGCGGACAAAGGTCGAGGATCAAGGCGCACGACAAGGCTGGGACACAACGACAACGGGATTGACGTTCGGCCTCGAACGCAAGGTCCATGCCTTTGGCTGGCCGATTGCCGTCGGCATGGCCGGCGGGTTCTCCCACACCAACGTTGATGTCGGCATGTCCGGTGCTGATATCCAGTCCTGGTATGTCGGTGCGACAGCCGCCACGCGCTTCGACCGCCTCGTCGTCTCAAGTACGCTGGCTTATGCCTATCAATCCTACGATGTCGACCGCTATGTCATGGCCGGGACCATCGCGAATGGCGAAGCCGACGGCAACAGCTTCGGCCTGAGCGGTGAGGCGTTCTACGATCTGTCAACTCGTGGCGATACCCGCCGCATGCGATTTGGACCTCTGGTCTCGCTAGCGACACTCTACGCGGACCGGAACGGCTTCAACGAAACCGGCGCCGGCATTCTCAACCTGTCCGTCGATGAAGATGACGCCCATCAGACCATCACCGGCATCGGGCTGGCCTATGGTGCGACCCACACTGTAGCCAGCGCCAGAATCGCCATCGATGCACGCCTGGTCTGGGAGCACGTGTTCGGCGACACAGACGTGACGACGACATCCTACATCCCGATCGCGGATGCGACCTTCACGACGCGCTCGGCATCAATCTCACGGAACCGACTTGCAGTCGGCCTCGGCCTCAATGCGCAGCTATCGACGCGCCTCGATCTCAACGCGCGCTACGACGGCGCATTCAGTGAAGACGGCTCAGACCATCGCGCAATCGGTGGCGTAAAAATGAGGTTCTAGGAAGCAAGGCAGTTGGGCATGAGTATCAGAATTGTGCGCATTACGAACCGTTGGCGGTGCCAGACTTTGGGCTGTTGGAACCGGTTATCGCATCGCCAAATGCCATGGCGGTTCCGTCACCCAGCAAGCTGGCCAGAGTTCTCTTTCGCTTCGTGTCAACGCTGACTGTCGCCGTCATGCCGGCCCGCAAAGGTGGCGCATCAGGCGTCGGCTCAAGACGAACGCGCACCGGCAGTCTCTGGACGACCTTGACCCAGTTTCCTGATGCGTTCTGCGGCGGTAATAGCGCAAACTCTGCCCCGGTTGCAGGGCTGATGCTGGCGACTTTCGCGCGCCATTCGAAACCCGGATAGATGTCCAGCGTCACGGTGGCCGTCATACCCGGCCTTACGTGCGTGAGTTCGGTTTCCTTGAAGTTCGCCTCGACCCAGGGATCTTTCGCAGCCACAACGGCCATCAACACCTGCCGTGCCTCGACGTGCTCACCCGGCTGCAGGCGCACATTCACAACCTGCCCGTCAATCTCCGATCGAATGACGCCGCGCCGAAGATTCAACTTCGCCTCACTGCGCGCAGCGATCTTTTCCCGAACCATCGGATGACTATCAACAGCCAGCGTCGGATCTCCACCAAGCTGCGCCAGCATGCGCTTGACCCTTTCACGCACGACACGGGTGCGTGCCTTCGCATTGCGTTGGCCGTCCACGGCTTCTTCCAGCTTCGAGGACGAAACGATACCCCGCTTGGCCAGCTCACGATTACGACGCAACTGCGCTTCCAGAAAGACCTCGCGGCCTTGCGCTTCCTTCAACTCTGACGTGGCCTCCCGCCAGGCTGCGATCATCGTCCGTACATTCTGGCGCGTTCCATCAACTTCGGCTTCGGCCCGGGCCAGGGCGATCTTCAACGGCTCGGCGTCTAGCCGGATCAAAACGTCCCCGCGCTTGACCCGCGCATGATCCTTGACGAGCACTTCCGCAATACGTCCATCGATCTCTGACGATATCTGCGCGATATCGGCCTTGACGTACGCGTTCTCCGTCGTGACATAACGCCCACCGCTCAGCCAGATGGCAAACCCGGCCAAACACGCCAATGTCGGCACAACAATCAGAAGCACCGGTCTAATCCAACTCTTAGTCATCGCGATCGCTACCTTCCGATCAACGCTTAAAAACGCTCAAAGTGCGCGTGCCGTCTGAGTGTCGCGCCCGTTCGCAACATCCGCCGCTTGATGTCCATCTTCGGCGATCGCAACCGGATCGTTCGCCGCGAGCGCGACAAGCCGCGACTTCACGCGGAGCATCAAATCCGAAAGTTGCGCGGCCTGGCGCGGCGTGAGGTCCGCCAACGCGTCCTCGACCGTCGCCTCCGCCATGGGCCATATCAACGTATGTAGTCGCTTCGCTTCCGACGTGAGGTGCAGGCGGTTAACCCGACGATCGTTCGGATCGGCGCGGCGCTCGATCCATCCCTTGGCTTCCATGCGGTCGATCAGGCGCCCTGCACTGGCTTTCTCGATTTCCAGAAGGTCAGCCACTTCCGACTGACTGAGACCCGGCCGCCGATTGATCCGCGCAATGACAATCCACTGCGCCCGTGTAAGCCCGAACGACCGGACCCGCCGCTCGAACACGGTTCGCAGCAACCGCGCCACATCCGTCATGACGTATCCGATGTATTCATCGCTGTCATGCTGCATCAAATCGCTGCTCCGCCAAAAATCATAAGCTAAGTTACTATATTGTAGGCGACCATCGTCAAGGCAATGGTTATGATGGCAACAAAAATCACGACTTTAGTGAACTCATGACATCGGCTGCCGCGACAAATTCTGACGATTCATACGATTCCAGCCTGACCCACCGTCTGCTTATTCTTGTGATGGTGATCCTGGGGACGACAATCTATGCGTCGTCGATTCTCATCGCGTCTGCGCTGCTCCCCAAAATGCAGGGCGCCCTTGCTGCAACGCAGGATGAAGTGTCGTGGACGATGACGTTCAATATCGTCGCCACGGCCGTTGCGACACCGATGACGGGGTGGTTGGCCGACCGCTTTGGCCGGCGCAACGTCATGGTCTGGTGTGCCGCAATCTTCGCCATCGCGACGCTGTTTTGCGGTTTGTCGACGTCGCTTTGGGAGATGATCGGCTGGCGCATTATTCAGGGCGCTGCAGGCGCACCGCTTGTCCCTTTGGGTCAGACGATCCTTATGGATGCGTATCCGCGCCGGCAGCACAACATGATCATTGCCATTTACGGCATGGCCAACATGATCGGCCCGATTTTAGGCCCAACCGTCGGCGGCGAGATCTCCGAGTTATATGGCTGGCGGTGGGGCTTCTGGATTATTGTCCCGGTCGCAGCCATTACGGCGATCGGCTTTGCCCTTGTTCTGGACCGCGATGTTCCCGAGGGTCGCGCGCGGCTGGACTGGACCGGCTTTCTCTCGTTGTCCATCGCAATCGGTGGCGCGCAACTCGTCTTCTCACGTGGACAGCGGCTCGACTGGTTTGACGCAACCGAGATCGTCGCCGTCACGTTCTTGGCGGCGACGGCGTTCTACATGTTCGTCATCCATAGTCTGACGGCGGAGCGACCGTTTATCCGCCTGCGACTGTTGCGGGACCAGAACTACGCGATAGGGCTGCTACTGGTGCTGCTGTTCGGCATGTTGAACTTCGCGCCGATTGTCTTGCTTCCTCCGTTTTTGCAGCAGCACGCAGGCTTTCCCGACGATGCAATCGGCTGGGTCATCGCGTGGCGGGGACTCGGTGCGGCAGCCGGCTTCTTCATCGCCATGCTGTTGGGCAAGCTGGACCCGCGCGTGGTGATGATGCTCGGCATTCTGCTTCAGACGATCGCGGGCTATCAGCTGATCGGATTCGCCCTGGATATCGACCGAACGGGGCTGGCGGTCAACATGTTCGCACAGGGCGTTTCGGTCGGCCTGGTGTGGGTTCCGATGACGGTCGTCACGTTCTGGACCCTCGAGCAGAAGTATCGCGCCGAAGGCATGGCTATGTTCCATCTTCTGCGGAACTTCGGCTCCAGTCTGTTCATCTCGATCGCCGTTGCCGAGATCGTGCGCACAGCAAGCGCTAACTATGCGCGTCTGACGGAGTTCGCGTCACTCCACAATCGCGCCTGGTCCTTGCCTTGGGCGACCGGAAGATGGTCGCTCGAGGATGCGCAGTCGGCGGCAAGTTTCGGCCGCGAAATCAACCGCCAGGCGACGTTGATCGGTTACACCAACGCGTTCGTCCTCTTCACCTTGGCATCTGCAGCCATGATTCCGCTTGTGCTGCTGGCCCGGTTGCCAAAAACGGCAGACACGGAATCCGCAAATGATCCCGGGGAAACGCCGGAAGACGACGACGACGAATTGTCGAAGCCGGACAAAACCTAGCGGCTCCGCAGTACGTCATGCGTCGTGCATCGCGATCCCGGCATCTGCACCGAACTGCAGCATTGCCCGCTCAGCCAAAGCCGTGATCGTCAGCAATGGGTTCACGCCAAGCGAGCGCGGAATGACCGATCCGTCGACAACATAAAGCCCGCGGTGAACCGCGTTCTCCTCCCTGCCCGCAGACGTGTCAAAGACCTGGCACGCGTGATTCACCACGCCGCCGCCGTTGTCTGCCGCCATCGGACAACCACCAAGCGGATGCGCCGTCGCCGGCTGATGGCCCATGACGGATCCCGCCAACGGGTTCTTGACATAACTGCCGCCCACTTCCGCCACGAGTTGCGAGAGCATGTCGTCCAGTCGCTGATAGACCGGCTCGTGTTGTGCACCGGGCCAAGCAATTCTGAGACGATTATCATCCAGCAGCATGCGGCCGCTTGCACTGTCATGTGAGACGGCAAAGAAGGTCTGAAGGCTGGCAAGTGGTCCCTTATAGACTCCGTTGATGAGGCTCTGCAGTGCCCCCAGCAATCGACCGTTTGGCACGAACATGACCGGCAAGACCGGCGCAAGGGCAGACGGCAAAACGCCTTCCTGAATCCGCAACTCGTTCGCCAGATCCTCAGCATCATCGATTTCGATTTGGCCAGAAACGGCGGCGCCGACAGGCCCCAAATCACCCTTCGCCGGATGTCCGACACCGATCGCGTTCACCGGCAGGTTGGCCCCGTACCCGAAAGCTATGATATCGCCGTTGGCCGAAAACCGCGCTCCAAGACGATCCGAAAGCGGCAATCCGTGCTCACGCGACCGCAGCAGAATTTCCGTCGACCCGAGCGAGCCTGCGGCCAGC
>JBCCOV010000152.1:0-12831 GCA_039039985.1 Pseudomonadota bacterium
AATGCCAAAGCGACGATGCCCAAATCGACGACCATGGAAGCGATGAGACCGGCCGTAACGAACAGGTTGAAGGTGCGTCGACGCCGGCATGGCTTGACCAGCCGGGGCGACAGACGAGAACGGCCCGGCAGCAGCATGCGGTGTCGTCAAAACGAACCCGGCAACAACACTGGTCACCAACCCGAGCGCAAGCACTTTGGACTGAGTCATGAGTGTTTCCTTTCTGTTGCTGGTCTTGCACAGGTCTTGCGATGACTCTGACGTGGGCGCTCCCGGTGCGCGGCGCCAATCATCTTGTTTGACAACGCCTTGAAGTTGCGTGCGTTCTGCGCGAGTTCAGGTGATGATTTCTAAGGAAGGTGCAGGCATGTCCGAGCTGCACAGGAGAACCAGCAAGTTTCTCAGCTACGTCCTGCGCCACCATCCCGAAGCGATCGGACTGGAACTCGATAATGCGGGCTGGACTGATGTCGACGACTTGATTGCGAAGGCAAATGCTCAAGGGCGTCGCCTGGATCGCGACCTGATCGTCGCGGTCGTGGTGGGCAATGACAAGCAGCGCTTCAAGCTCTCACAGGACGGTCAACGTATTCGCGCAAGCCAAGGCCATTCGCGGCAAGTTGACCTTGGGTTGGAACCCATCACACCGCCCGAACTCTTGTATCATGGAACCGCCGAGCGCTTCCTGGACTCGATTCTCGCCGATGGACTTGTGCCACGCGACCGGCAGCACGTGCACTTGTCGGCTGATGTCCCAACTGCGATCGCTGTCGGTCAGCGCCACGGCCGCCCTGTGGTCTTACGTGTCGCGGCGGGTGCAATGGCCAATGACGGTCATACGTTCTATCGTTCGGACAACGGCGTCTGGCTGACCGATCGTGTGCCGGCTGAAAGACTGACGCGACAGACGTCCAACCCATCGTCCAAGCCCGGTGAACGGATCAGGGAGCGTAGCTGATATGGCAGACTTCAAAACGGTTGATCTTGCGCTACCGGCAAAAACCGAACAGTTGCGAGAGCTGGAACTTGGCACAGTTGTCTATCTCACGGGCCGCGTGTTTACCGCGCGTGAGGGCGTCTACAAGCGCGCCGTGGAAGACGGTCACGGTCTTCCTGCCTCGCCGAACGAAATGGGCACGGTCAACTTTCACTGCTCGCCCGCCGCAACCATCGAGGCTGACGGCAGCTACACGATGGGTGCGGTCACCGCGACCGCGTCGTTTCGCTTTGCAAAATGGCTCGAAGGGTGGTTTGCACTGTCAAAGTGCAACATCATTATCGGCAAGGGCGGCATGACCAGCGCGGAGTACAAGCGCGCGTTCGTGCCGGCGAACGCGATTTACCTCACAACCGTTGGATACGGCACAGGCGCCTTGCTCGGCCGTGGCGTCAAACAGGTGGTCACAACCCATTGGACGCAGGAGCTTGGCCTCGCACAGGGCATGTGGGTCCTCGACGTCGAGCGCTTCGGCCCCTTCATCGTGGCCAGTGACCTGTCCGGGAATTGCCTGTTCGAGCGCGAGAACGCCAAGACAGCAGCGAACATCGAAAAGCTGTACGAAGGCTCACGCCCGGCGACGCTGCGCCGCTTCGGTGAAACCGACGTCAAGACGGACGAGGTGATTTAGGTTGGCCCGGCGGCAAGCCAACCTTGCCCAACGTTCAGCAGCGTCTTCCGCTCGCTCCCTTACTCTGCCGCAGTCGCAACCCCTGCTGGGCAGGACAACCCGGTCCCTCCAAGGCCGCAATACCCGTGGGGAACTTTCGCCAGGTACTGCTGATGATAGTCCTCGGCGAAGTAGTACGCCCCCATATCCACAATCTCGGTTGTCACCGGCCCGAAACCGTTGCTCGACAGAACCGCCTGAAACGCCTCACGGCTCGCCTCGGCCGCGGCCCGCTGCCTGTCGTTTGAGACGTAGATGCCCGAACGATACTGGGTACCGATATCGTTCCCCTGGCGCATACCTTGCGTTGGATCGTGACCTTCCCAAAACGTCTTGAGCAATCGGTCAAACCCGACGCGCGTTGGGTCGAAGACAACACGCACAACCTCGTTATGCCCTGTCTTGCCTGTACAGACTTCTTCGTAGGTCGGGTTCGGCGTAAACCCGCCGGCATAGCCAACGGACGTGACCCATACGCCATCGCCAAGCTGCCAGAACATTCGCTCAGCGCCCCAGAAGCACCCCATTCCGAAGTGAATGAGTTCAAGTCCTTCGGGATAGGGTCCATCAAGTGGTCGACCACTGATAAAGTGAGTTTCGGCGTTGGCAATTGTCGTTGCGCGCCCCGGAAGTGCTGTTTCACGCGTTGGCATATCGGTTGTCTTGCGAAACAAGATCATTTGGTTGCACCCTCCCCGGTTGGGATTTGCGTTCGAACCTTTTGTTGTGATGCGATATAGGTGTTTGGCGACGGAACAGATGCGTGCGATCGCGAAAACGTGCGTTGCCGTGTCGATTAGTGATCGATCTATGCGAGGTGTCCGATGGTGAACGTCAACATGACCCGCCGCCTGCTCGACGACGACCACGTCGAGGATCACAGCGGTCGCACATACTACGCACCGAGCGGCTGGCGAAAAACGATCTTTGCGTTCCTGTTCCTGCTGTTGCTTCCGTTCACCGTCAGCATTCCGATGATGTTGTATCAGCGCGTCGCCAACGGCGTCTGGCTGGACACCTGGGGCCTGATCATTGTCGGGCTGGGCCTGGGCTTGCTGACGCTACTGGTCCTGTTCGAGTTCGTCTATTCGTTGCGCGCCGAGGTGGAGATCGGTGAGAAGGCGGTTCGCTTCACCGTGCCACAGGGCGCTGTTGGCCTGTTTCCGAACTTCTTTTATCGCACCGAGGAAATCTCATACGCGGAGATTGAACGCATCGAGCATATTTGCGAAGTGCATGGCGGCTCGATGACGCCGGTTATGATGAATTGCACACGCATCATTACCAAGGACGGCCAAACGGTCCCGATGGGGTCTTGCAACGAACAAAACCCGGATCATACCTTTCCCTATCATACAATTGCACGTCAGATTGCTGAGCGCGCCGGCATTGAGATGATCGACCGCGGGCATGTCCGCCAGCGCCGCAAGTTTGCGCTGATCCAGCCGGGAGCCGCCCTCGGCGAGCCGGAACCGATGGAAGCGGACGCGATCAGCAGCATCAACCGTCGGCACCAAGTCCTGGTTTGGGCTCTGGCTGTTGCGATTGCGGGACTGCTGGCGCTCGGCATCTTTTCGGACCTGACGTCGACGACAGTCGATACCGGCGAACGGGCCGCGGATACGCCGCTGACGCGCTAGAGCATTTCCGCCCTGGCAGAATCACGTCGCCGACGATGATAGGCGTTGGCTCAGTTGGAGAACACGTGAAGGCGTTCGCGGCGGCGCCCCAGCCAGCTGAGAAGCACGCCGAGAACCGTCAGGCTGATCCAAGGCGTCCAGCTCAGAAAGCCGGTAATGATGGGATCCCAGACAATGGGTGAAATTGCGCGCGACACCAGCGTCTGAATGGCTGCCAGCGAACCTGGCGCAAATCCCGTGAGATAGCTTGAGAGCGGCGTCATGGCATCGCCGGGCATACCGAGCTGCCAACGCGTGAAATCGATCACGAATGTTATCACTGCGAGCAACAGCGACAGCCAACCGAGGAAGCGGAAGGCGGGCTGCAAAGCACTCCAGATCGCGGATAAAATCCGCCCGGCCAGGCGCACGAGGAACATGGTGGTGGTCCGAACTCCGTGATAACGAGCTTCGATATACCCCGCTCGGCGGCTCGGATCCAAGCGAGATCCAACCGACAATGTTGGTACCATCCACCACTTGCAGCCAACGCCGGGATCGCTATAGTGCGCGGCCTCGCAAGGCCGATTATTCGGCTGCAAGGGGGGGGTGGCCGAGTGGTTGAAGGCGCACGCCTGGAACGCGTGTAGGCGGGAGACCGTCTCGAGGGTTCGAATCCCTCTCCCTCCGCCAGATCGCATTCTCCGCTCTCGATTTGCTGCAACGCCTTGAACGGCAAGGTGGTTTTCGGGGTTCGAAATCCCTGATTTCGGCAGTAGGCGAGACGCTTCGCAAACGTGAGTTTCAGCACCAGTCTCTTGTCGTCCAATCGGTCGGAAAGCCAGAGTTTCTTAGGGTTTTTGCAGGAAGTCGAAGGCAAGTTCGAACTGCTCGTCAAAACTGCAGGCGGGACGGCCTTGAGTCTCCAGCTTTTCAGTCAGGACGAGCTTCTCACGCTCCAGCTTGCCTAACCTGCGCTCGTAGGCGGCCACAGCGGTTTCGCTCGCCGTGTCGACGATCCGATCGAGCAATTGCTCGATTGGCTTTTCAGCAAAAGTAGGAAACTACTGACCATTTACTGATCACGGCAAATGACAGCGTCGCAAACTGGTGGAATTGATGGTGTGAACTCTCAGGAGTTTGTGGCGATGATGCCAGAACTTCATCCGCCGTACGGGCCCGGTACTCCGGGCCCATCGGCTGATTTCATGCTAAGCGCTTAGCGCTTGTGTTCAGAAGCGGGAGACTGTGCAAAGCATCCAGTCTCTTGAGTTTTTCGCGCTGACGGCGGCGTTGAGACCAATCCTGACCGATCGCATCGATCCAGCGTCAACGGCGCCGACTAAGTCCTCCAGCGAGCCAACAAGTGTGTCACCCTTGCGCGCGCAACCACTTGCCCATGCGGGAAACTCCTCGCCGGCATGCCTAATGCTTTGCACATTCCTTGGCAACGCCGCGGGCTGCTATGCTAATGCCGTTGGCCGTTGCAGGTGTCACAGCACCAACAATGGCGGCCGTGACCACAGCAAAGAGGAGAGGCGTACGGGTCATCGGATATCCTTTCCGGTTCGTGATGACCCGTGAAAAGAAGAACACGATTGGTCCTGTCGGACGCGACTAAGTTCCGCTATACCTCACCAACACCTGAGATGCCGAGAACAAGCTCTCGTCCTTATCGGTTGGCGCATCCGAGCACCAATACACCTACGAAGCATCTTCACGTGCGCTATCGCTCGCGACATTCGACTACCAGTGGGCAAAGTGCAACTTCCAGCGGTAACACAAGCATCCTAAACTGCGCCAGCAGACGAACACAGCGTTGGGGACATCCGCCATGATGGCTCATGACAAACCTCGCAGGCGCACGAAACACCGCCAAACCTCCAATCCCGAATCCGGCTTCACGCTCCTCGAAGTCCTCGTTGTGCTTGTAATTGTCGTGATGCTGGCGAGCTTCGTCGGCCCGCGGGTGGTTGGGTATTTGTCGAGTTCGCGGACCAAGGCAGCGAAGATCCAGATTGAGGGTTTTGCAACGGCGCTGGAACTCTACAGTATGGATGTCGGTCGCTATCCGACTCCCGAAGAAGGGCTTAGCGCGCTCGTGCAACGCCCAAGCAACGCCGACACGTGGAACGGCCCATATCTCCGGAAAACGGCCGTCCCAAGGGACCCCTGGGGCAACGCCTACGTGCTGCAGAAGGCACCGGCCGGCCAGCCCTTCCTGATCGTGTCCCATGGCTCGGACGGCAAGCCGGGCGGCGACGGCGATGCGGCCGACATAACTAGCACTCAGTAATCGGTCGTGGCGGTTCACGTCAGGTTCAGCCGTAAACTTCGACTGCAAACCACACGCCCCAAGTACTAGGCGCTAGGAATACACCAAACGGAATGCGGCGCTGTAAGACATCCCGTTGCCACGCGTATACTACCGCCGCATAGGCCAGCGCGCTCAACGAAGCGACAAGAAACACGTGCGGCAGCAGAGCCGGCCCGACCCACGCGCCCGCAACAGCGGCCAACTTGACATCACCCAGTCCGATCGCCTCAATCCCGCGCGCGTAACCGGACCAAGCGCGCAGGAGATACAGCGCCGCAGCCGCACCGATCGCCGCCGCCACATGCCACGGGTCCGCGACGAACGAACTCGCACCACCCAACAGCGAACCCGACAGCGCCAGACCAATCGGAACGGCTGGCAGAGTCAGAAAATCCGGAATGCGAAACGCCCGCCAATCGTAGATGACAATCGCAACGGCACCGGTCAGCCCAAGCAATCCGACAGCGATGCGCAAAACCTCGATGATGATCATGAGGGCTCAATCGGCGGGAAGGTGCGAAGCACAGGACGTTCACGTTTGCGTCGCCGCAACACAATTAGCGTGTTGTGTTGGAATTGCCGGAAAAGCCTCCAAGACCAAGCCCTCAGAAAGATCGGCAAGAGGCACCAAGGCACACCTGTCGGACGCATGTATCATCTATCAGTTAGAGAACCATCCAGCTTTGGACGCTGGACGCTCTGCATCAGAACCGGGGCGACAAACATCCACTCAGACCTGAGCGGATGACATCAAAACAAACATACCATGCCCTGAGTGGCTGGCACCGCTCCGCCGCCAGACGTATGGCAAACGAACTTCCCCGTTGAACGGTAGCTTTCCAGATTCGTCGAGTTGGGAAAGAGTTCAGGATGATGACTCGCATTCGTGATCGGCGTTCGCTCAGATGGCTGTGATGGCGCAGGTTGCGTCATGCGCCCGGACAAACAAACAAACCGACAGTGATACGTCGCTTGCGATGACGCTGACCGTAACGCTTCGAACACAACTTCACCAACACGGCTGAACATCTGAGAGACCGGCAGATCGCGCGTCATCCGCCTCCCACGACCAGGGATACTTCGACCGGTCGAGGAGAATGTACCCGCGTCGAGTCTGGTCAGCCCGGCGAACGACCATACGGCGAAACGCTCGGTGGTTTGCCCGTTCACCGATCGCCGTCACCAGAATCCGATAAACACCAGCGCGACCGATGTTGTTGAACAGCAAGAGGTTGAGTTTGTCCGCCATGGCTCGCTTGAACGGCTCGGGAACCTTGCGCCAATCAACTCCAGGGAGTCCCGACGCGACCGTCACGTGCGGCAGCAGTCTCTGAAGCAGGTCCTCTGTCATACTTGGGAGTTGGTCGAGCTCAAGCACCTTCGCAAATGGCGCATTCTTCGGCCCGAACGCACGTCCGGCAGCAACGTAACGCGCGTTCTCGGCTTCTCCGGTCGACGCGGAAATGCGATCCCTATCCCGGAAGTCCAAGATCTCCGATGCGATCCTATTGGCAACCGATGGCGCCGCTCCCATCGTCTGCAGAAATGCATCGAGCAACGGGAGCGGCGCGGCGTTGAGATCAATGAGACCGTCTGCTCGTCGGACGCGCATGTGAATCCGCGCCTCTTGTATCTGGCATAAGACAGCAATCTCTGGTGCTGCGTCGCCGGCACCCACAGCTATCGGCCGTCGGATCGCAAGGCGCCAAGCCGTCCACCGCGCTGCGCTATCGGCGTGCTCTTGAAGCTGAAACATGATCTTGGCTTGATCGGCTTCACGCAACTGATCGCGTGCGCGCTGCGACACGATAACCGCGAACGCTGCCACCAGCCCAATCAATGCGAGCACCGACACCAGCACAAACCCCGCGTCTTGCCGCGTCGCGCATCGCCGCGCCTCCCACCGTCTCCAGACTGACATCACCGGACCATGCGATCGGCGTCGTCAACAGCCTTGGGCATCGGGCGACGGATCGGTGGCTTCACTTGCTCCAGACGCCGCCGAAACTCCTCGGTCACATGCTTGCGATCGTCGCTGGTCCGAACGACGATCGGACGAATAAAGATGACGAGTTCCGTACGATCTTTGAGGTCGTCCTTATTGCGGAACGCCGAGCCCACGATCGGAATGTTGCCCAGTACCGGAACCTGGCCCTTGGAAACCGTCTTGTTGGTTTGGATGATGCCGCCGAGAGCCAATGCTTGACCATCCTGCACGACAACCGTTGTCTTGACCTTACGCTGGCGGATGGTCGGCGAGTCGATGCCCGAAGTCGTCGTCTCCGTAACGTTGCTGACCTCCTGCTCGATCTCCAGCATGATCTTGCCGTCGCGTCCAATTTGCGGCGTTACGGCAAGTATGACGCCTGTATCGCGCTGCGTAATGGAGTTGACAATCGGCGCATCGGGATCCGTAACGCTTTGTGCCGTTTGCGTGACGATTGGAACTTCGTCCCCAATTTGCAGGATGGCTTTCCGGTTGTTGAGGACCATCAACGACGGTGATGAGACGATATGAACTTTTGTAATCTCAGCTAGTGCATCGAGGACAACGGCCGAATTCGCAGCCTCGAAGAAGTACGAGAAACCTGGAAAGCTGGAATTGACAATGCCGGAAACTGCACTGGTGAATGTCACCTCATGCTTGCCCTTGCTGAAGAACCATTTGACGCCGTAGCGCAGATCATCGGTCAGCGTAACCTCCGCGATGATGGCTTCAAGAAGCACCTGCGCCGGGAGAGCATCGAGCCGTTCGAGTATTCTTCGAATTCTGTCGTGGTCCCGGCGTGGGGCGTAAACAAACAACGTGTTGTTGGTGTCGTCCGGAATAACCTTCATGCCGCCGGAACGATTGGCATTGCCGATTGATGTCGTGCTCGCGGACGGCGACGTGCCCGCGGGCGTTCCCACACCGTTTGGCGCAGCGCCGTTGCGATCAGGCTCATCGGAGCCGTTCAGTCCGAAATCCGTCGAGGTCGATTGGCGAGACGATAGCGAAACAGATTGTGGCCTGCCCAATCGTGGTGCCGTCGACGCCGTAGCCGGCGCCGCACCGCGGCGCGACAGAATCCGTGACAGCAAAGCACCGACTTCCGTCGGAGAGCGGCTCTGGCAGTGATAAACAAGCAGCGTTGGCTTCGTTGATGCCGCAGAGCGATCCAGTTTCTCGATCAGGTTACTGGCATGACGAAGCTGCGTCGCCGTCCGCGCTATGATCAGAACCCCACCGAGCCGATTATTCGGGACAAGCCGCAAACCGGAATTGCCACCTTCCCGACTTCCGGTGCTTAGAGCCTTGCTAGCCGCTTCAACGACAGTTGCCGGCTCGAGATTCCGGACTTGCGTGAGTGACACGTGATGCGATGCAATCCAACTCACATCAAACATGGCGACAAGTTCGAGCAGACGTTGAACCGTCTTTCGAGATCCGCGCGCGACGATGACGTGCCGACGTGTGCCGACGTAGCGGATCTCCGTATTCGGAAGCACCCGCGAGACAATCGAATTCAGCTCAGATGCGGAAACATGCTTGAGTGGGATAACGTAGATTGCGTCACCGCTCTTCGCGTCAGCCGGAAACGATCCGCTTCGAAGGGGTAAACCGCCGGGGTCCCGCGCAGAGCGGATCTCAATCGGGTCGCCATCGTCAATCAGTCGCGCACCGCTCAGCTCAAGAGCTACAGCAAACGTGCGGAGTGCTTCTTCTTTTGGAATGGGCGCGCTGGTCTGTATTGTAATCTCGCCCTTTACACTGTCACTGACCACAAAGCTCCGACCCAGAATATCGGATAGAACCGCTTTCGCCGCCAGCGGTATCGGCGCGTTCTTGAGATTGATCACCGCGCCATCGGTGCGCCCGGACGTCCGAACAACTTTGACCTCCGGTGTAAACACCTCGAACGATTGGCCATTGCGCTTCTGAAGGTGTCTGGACCGGGGCGTTGACACGCGTTCGTTGTCTTCGATCACCTCAATCCGCCGCCAACGCCCCGTCTTTGTTGGCGGTTTCGCGGCCACCTCCGACAGTTCACGTGATAGCTGCGGCAAGCCCGTAGAACACGCTGAGAGGATCACTGCAACAATCGAGATTCCAACTGCTGGATACAATTCACGATACTGATACACGACCCGCCCCCGCTGGACTTTTACTGAAACGCCAATGACGCACTTCTCTAGCGGTCTGGATACAGTTGAACTGCCTTTTGCCGCCTTCCGGCGATCGCCGTAAGCTTGTTCGTCTCAATTCTTGCAACACGCCACTCACGATTAAGACGATCACCTACCTTGACCCAAAACGGCTTACGACCGTCGATTAGAACTAAAGCCCTTTGCGTATCACCAGAAAGAACGACACCCAAAAGCCTCAGCTTAAATTGTGAAGGCGCGCGGACAACTTGCGGGCGTCTCGCAGCAATACGATTTGGCTTCTTCGGCGAAGAAATAGCTTTCGGTTTTGGGATACGACGGTCCGGGAAAAAGACTGGCTTTTGCAAAGTCGCGCGAAGTTGGGAAAGCTCTAACTCTTTGATGCGTGGAAGCGACAGCTTGTTTCCAATGGTAGACGACTGAGCAACGTCGGGACGATCAAATCCGGTCGCCTGAAGCGTTGATGGCTGTGTCCACCCAAACAACGCACCCAACACGCAAACCAAACTGACAAGCCCAAGCACTACGTCGCGGATCATGATGCATCATCTCGACTGTGCGACGTGTTGGAAAAAACAAACGCAACGACTGTCAAATCTGCAGAAATCCGATCTTTGCTGCCCCTGGCTCCCGGCCGCAGCGCTTGATTGGCAGTGATACGCGCATCCACGACCATGAGCAGTGGTCTCGCGTTCTCAAGAGCAACCAGAAAACTCATCAATGCCGCCGTTTTGGCGTGAAATGACACGTTTACCGCCACGCGTCGAATTGGTTGGCTGGTGGTATTTGGCGATATCGAAGGTCGAATCTCACGCGAAGATGTAAGAGTTGCACCGTGCGCCTGTGCGAGAGCCCGTATCCTGTTTTGTAGCAACGCGAACGGAGATGAGTTCTTCGCCTCTGAAAGGAAGTCGCGCCGCAACGCGGCAAGATCGGTACTGCTCGTGGTCGTTTCTTCCCGTAAGAATTGGCTTTGCTTTGCTGAGAGCGTTTTGGAAAGCTGTGCCAGTTCCCGAATTTGCGATCGCGGTTCCTCAATAGTTTCACGATGCACAGCGATGCCCGAATATATGGTCACAAGCAACGCACTTGCGGTGATAGCCAATGACAAAGTCGCATGCAGAATGCGTTTCAGTCGGAGTTTCGAACTCATGAGATCCACGCTCCAACACTGCTAATCCAGAGTCGACAAACTGATCTTCAATCGAAATCGTTCTTTGCCTGTCGCCGGATCTTTGACGATCGGGGCGACAAACTCTGCAGCGGCAAAAACATCAGACGCAGCGAGAGGATCAACCAGAGTTGCAGCGGCATCAGAGACACCGGATATCACGACGGAGTCGATCTGATATTGGAGATCGTGGACCCAAGTTGACTGCGGCAGACGTTGCGAGAGTTCCGCCAGGACAACTGGGAGCGCATGCCGCGAACGTCGAGCGCGCCGTGCGCTGGTCAGATGCGCAAATGTGGTGCGCCGCCGCTCCCGTTCCGTCGTGCTTGATCGAACACGCGCGCGTGCGACTCGAATTTGAGATTGCAGCTGTTCAATTCGCTGATCGGCATCGGTATGCCAGTCATATACCTGATAAGCCGTTGTCGCGAAGAGGATAAACATGGCGACGGCGCAAACATACACCATAGGCTCTCGTCGATGACTAGCCGAGCCAAGCCAAAGATCGTGAACACGCGCGCGGCCGTCTTCGCCGGACGCATAGGTTCTTTCGACATGATGGCCGATCGCACTCAGTGCTTCGCGGAGCGGGTCAACCTCGCCCCTCGGGATGACGAATTGCTCAACGCGCAAGAGACCGTCGACGTCAGCCGCTGTGCTGACACGTACGCCGGTATAAACATCGCTCGGGTGCAACAAGGTTGAACGTTGAAGTTCATAATTCAAAATTGTCTTGAGATCGGCACGCCCGCTTTCTGGAATGTTACGCTGAAATGTTAGGAAGTCCGCACGATCAAGTTCGAGTTGGATTTGCGCGAGGCGCCGCACGACGTAAGGCTGGTTCTTTATGGCTTCCGCTAGAGGCTTTTCCGTTTCTGCGTATACGACAATCTTTGCTGCGTTCCGAAACATGTCGGATCGCAACAGAACCCACCTGCTTCCGTTACGACGAATGATCAGCTTAATCGCCGGTGCGCTCCATGCCTCATACAGGCGGGCCGGCACGAGCAGCGCGAGACCGTCCACCCACCATCGGAATGCACGGCGCACCGCGCCCCCGCCGAGCATTAATGCCTGTTGCATGATCGATCCTGTGCCTTAGATTCTCTCGCCCAGATCTTGAGCCCCACAAGTTTCGGTGCTTCATGCCTCGTGGACGTTAAACACAGAAGTGCTGGGATGGCGAGCAATGCATCGGTCGCCGTATGACGCGGACCCGCACGACATGAGCCAGGCTGAGGCATTCCTTCAGCTGTTGCTTCGTGACTCCTGTATTGATGATTACGAACGATCAAGAGCAGCCGCCGCCATCCGCCAATCCGGCCAGAGGTTTGACGTTGTCCTTCTCGAACTCGGTCTGATCGATCAAGAATCCTTGAGCGGCGCACTCGCAGAGTTCTATGGATTGGAGTACGATTCCGGCGCTTCCGAGTTATCCGAATGGGTCATGCTCGACGGTATAGAGCGAGATGCGTTGAACCGGTTTCGATTGGTCCCGTTGCGGGATGAGAAGGACGTGCTTCATCTCGCCGCCCAAGACCCGTTTGCCGTCGATGCCATTCGATCACTCGCGTTCCTGACTAAGAAACGCATTCAGATTGTTCTGCGCCGTCCAGCGTGGATTGACGACACAATTCGCCAATTCGATTCCGCATTGAGCACGACCGGCCACGCCGAAACAGACAGTGAGACCGCGTCTGCCGAGGATGTTCGCCGACTGCGCGATCTCGCGAGCGATGCGCCGGTCGTTCGCCTGGTCAGCCGCCTATTGAACCTGGCTGCCCAGCAGGGCGCCTCCGACATTCACTTCGAGCCGTTTGGAGACCGTGTTCGCGTCCGGTTTCGTGTCGATGGCGTCACACGCGATGTTGAATGGTTGCCTGCCGATCTTGAACAGGCGGTCGTCTCACG
>JBCCOV010000153.1:0-12759 GCA_039039985.1 Pseudomonadota bacterium
CCCACGCGGAGGCCCGAGCAAAGCGAGGAACAACCCGTGAGCGATAAACAATAAGCACGGACCCCAACCGTCGGGCACCACAGGCCGCGAACGCGGCCCGGCGCGTTGCGCCGCCCACGCGGAGGCCCGAGCAAAGCGAGGAACAACCCGTGAGCGATAAACAATAAGCACGGACCCCAACCGTCGGGCACCACAGGCGGCGAACGCGGCCCGGCGCGTTGCGCCGCCCACGCGGAGGCCCGAGCAAAGCGAGGAATAGCCGTGAGCGAAAACAAGCTCAAGCGAGGCACAACTAAATGCGACACGCTTCAGGCGGAATGGCTGAGCGCCCTCATCCCGTTGCTCGCGCCGTCTCCAAGACATCCTGCGCGTTGAACATCGCGCGCCTTTCAAACACACGCCCAATCCCGATCAGGACGGGGCCACCTGTTCTGGACTGCGCATCCACCTCGCGCAGCGACGCCAGTGTCATGCGCTCCATGCTTGCATTGGGCCGCGATATGGATCGTGCGATGACAACCGGCGTTGTCGCCGGCCGTCCTTCCTGAATGAGCCGCTCCGCGATTTGCGGGGCGGTGCGCCCTCCCATGTAAAAGACTAAAGTCGTCTCATCGTCGGCCAAGCCGTGCCAATCGATCGACTGGGGTAGTCTTCCGCTCCGTGCATGTCCCGTCACAAATCTGACCGAGTGGGCGTGGTCGCGGTGGGTCAGGGAACATCGCACTTCCGACGCAAGCGCAGACGCGCTCGTAATTCCGGGTACGACGGACACCGGGATATCGGTCGCCTCGAGGCGCGCAATCTCTTCACCCGCACGACCAAAGATCATCGGATCACCGGACTTGAGGCGCACAACGTGCTTACCCTGCTTTGCAAGCTTGACCATCAAGTCGTTGATGTCAGCTTGCGAGCAACTCTCTCGACCGCCACGTTTTCCGACCATCATCCGTTTCGCTTCGCGCCGCGCCAGCTCAAGGACTTCGTCTGAAACGAGATCGTCGAAAAGAACCACATCAGCCGATTGGAGCGCCCGCACGGCTTTGATCGTCAGCAGATCTGGATCGCCCGGACCGGCGCCTACGAGAGTTACCCGACCCAGCATCACGCCAGCATTGATTGCAATGTCATCGATCAGCGCCTCGGCTTCGCGATCACTCGCATCGTTCGGCATGGCCGAGAAGGCCAAATCGGACATGCGCTCCCACAGCGCGCGCCGCTTCGGTCCCGGCTCCAGGCGTGCGTTCACTCGGTCTCGAATACGCTTCGACAATGCACCCCAGTCTGCGAGCGCCGGAGGCAGAAGCGTTTCAATGCGCCTGCGCACAGCCTGACCTAGAATCGGCGCTGCACCGTCTGTGGAAATGCCAACCACCACCGGCGAACGATTGACAATCGATCCGAACTGGAACTGGCAATAGGCGGGCTTGTCGATCACGTTAACAGGAACGCCAGCCGCAATCGCCGCACAATAGAAAGCACGTGCCTCTTCGTCTGTCTCCGCGTCAGCAAGTGCGATGACCGCGTTGTCGAATATGTCGACGGCCCAGGGGCGTTGATGGTGGACAAGCTTCCCGGCTGCCGCACCGCGGAACAGAAGATCCGACATCTCGGCTTCGAGGTGGGGCGCATAGATTTCAACATGCGCACCAGATGCGGCCAAGAGCTCCGCCTTCCATGCCGCTGCGTCGGATCCGCCGGCGAGAACCGCACGCTTGCCGGCCAGATCAAAGAAGACCGGCAGCTTGGCGAGTGCGGCAAGCCTATTCGGCTGCGTGGACTTTGGCCTTCTCAGAGCGCGCGTCATGAAGCAGCCTCCCAATCTCAGCGCGGCACGACCCGCAGTTTGTTCCGGCACAGGTTGCATCACCGACGGCATCGACGGAGGTGCAACCGCCGTCCGTGATGCTTGCAATGATCTGATTGATGCCAACGTGAAAGCAGGCGCACACGATCGTACCCGGGTCCGGTTGGTCGGCCGCCGGCCGACCGGCGAGCAAGCAGATTCTCTCAGACGGAGACACTTCAACGCCGAGCATCGACGTGGCCCACGTCCGCGAAACAGCGACCGGTTCGCGGGCAGCAAACACCAAACCAACGCAGCGCTTGTCGCGCACCGCGGCAAAACGGTGCTGCCCCGTCGTCTGATCGGCGTATCCAATCAACTCGACCGTTCGGTCATGCTCGCCGGGTGGGCTGAGGATTTGCTGCGCGAATGCATGCCAGTTCTCCGGATCACCCAGTCCTGCCAGTTCCGCGCGTGTCCCCTCGCCAGTTGGCGCGATCGCCGCATAGTCGAAGTCCGATGGATTGAGCGGGTGCGGCGTAACGACAAATGCGTACCATCGTGCATCAAAACGCGTCACGCGGACGGGTGTGTACTTGGACTCCGGTTGGCCCGAGACCGGGTCGGTGCGCGATGCGACGAGTGCGTCGACCCGACCATGACTGGCATATTGATCGGTCCAATGCATCGGTGCAAAGACGGAACCGCCGCGCTGTCGATTGCTGAGAACCACGCGCGCGATCATGGTGCCATGCGCACTTTCGACCCGAACAAGATCGGCAGCCGCGATGCCCAAGTTGCGCGCATCACTCGGATGCATATCAAGGAATGGCTCGGCGATATGAGCGAGAAGTCGCGGTGTCTTTGCCGTCCGCGTCATGGTATGCCACTGATCGCGGATACGGCCCGTATTCAGAACAAGTGGAAATGCCGCCGTCAGCGGGACGGCGGGAGGACGGTACGGCGTTGCAACGATGCGCGCGCGACGGTCCGGCGTGAAAAACCTACCGTCTGCGAAAAAGCGCGTTTCGGCCCGAAAATGCGTCTCCGTTCGACCTGCTGTCTGCGGCCACTGAACCGGCTCAAGCGCGTCGTATTCCGCGCGACCGATTGATGCAAATGCCGACAGATCGAGATCGCGGCGCCCGTCGTTTTTGGTGCCCGTCAACGCCGCATACTCGGCGAAAATCTCTGCCGGGCCACCATAGGAAAACGCCTGCTCATGGCCCAGACGTTTTGCGACTTCGCAAATCTGCCACCAGTCTGGCTGCGCTTCGCCAGGAGCTGGCAGAAACGCGCGCTGGCGGGAGATGCGCCGCTCCGAGTTCGTCACGGTACCGTCCTTCTCACCCCAGGCCGTCGACGGCAGTAGAACATCAGCAAGAACGGCGGTGTCCGTCGCCGATGTGACATCCGAAACAACGACGAACGGACAAGCTTCAATGGCTGCCCTCACACGATCAGCGTCTGGAAGGCTGTCGACCGGGTTCGTCGCCATGATCCAAAGCGCCTTAATCCGTCCATCGCCAACGGCTTCGAACAAGTCGACAGCCTTCAGCCCTGGCTTGTCAGCAATAGTCGGCGCACTCCAAAGGCGTTGCACCAGGTCGCGATGCTCCGGGTTCGCGAGTTCCATGTGCGCGGCGAGCATATTGGCAAGGCCACCGACCTCCCGGCCGCCCATCGCGTTCGGCTGACCGGTAACCGAGAACGGCCCCATGCCGGGCCGGCCGATGCGCCCCGTTGCCAGATGGCAGTTGATGATTGCGTTGACCTTGTCGGTACCGGATGCCGACTGGTTGACGCCTTGACTATAGACCGTGACAACGCGCTCAGTTTCCGCAAACAGGCGGTAGAACTCCTCAAGGCACGGCGCTTGTAATCCTGTCGAGTCGGCGACGTCCTCCAATGAGAGTTTGCGGGCAGCCCTTAGTGCACCTTCAAGACCTTGCGTATGATTGGCCACGTACGCGTTGGCCATCGCGCCTTGGTCGATCAGATGAACAAGGAGGCCGTTGAACAGTGCGACGTCACTGCCCGGCGCGATTGCGAGGTGAACATCTGCGTCTTCGCACGTTGCCGTCGCCCTCGGATCGATGACGACAACGCGCGTGCCTCGCTCGCGACGCGCCGCGACGAGCCGTTGGTAGAGCACTGGATGGCACCACGCGAGATTGGAGCCCACAAGCACCACAAGGTCCGCACATTCGAGGTCTTCGTAGGTTCCCGGCACGGTGTCTGAGCCGAAGGCGCGCTTGTGGCCGGCGACCGACGACGCCATACAGAGCCTGGAGTTCGTGTCGATGTTCGCGGTGCCAATGAAACCCTTCATCAGCTTGTTGGCCACGTAATAGTCTTCGGTGAGAATCTGCCCTGAGACGTACATTGCGACGCTGTCAGGGCCATGCGCGGCAATCGCGTTTTGGAACGCCGACGCGACGTGCGCGAGTGCCGAAGACCACGTCGCCGGCGCACCGTTGATTTGCGGCATGAGGAGCCGCTGATCGAGAGACAGCGTCTCACCAAGGGCCGCACCTTTGGAGCATAGCCTGCCAAAGTTTGCTGGATGATCCGGATCGCCTTTGACCGCAGCCGTCAAACCATCCTGCGACGGAGACACGATGACCCCGCACCCAACACCGCAGTACGGACATGTCGTGCGCGTGCCGATCGCCTGCTCGGGCACGATGTCAGATGTCGTGTCCGTGTCCTCGTGGGCAAATGAGGAGCCAAGGCGTGCGCCGTCATCGGGCATGTGATCCGCTCCTGCCCGTCACGCCGCTCGTGATCGTGTCGCGAGCGCGGCGCCGTCAATCAGAATGCGATCGCCGTCGACGCGTAGTGGAAACGTTCGCACCTGACCGTCGTCCGCGCCTTGAGCCAGGCCGGTCTCAAGCGAGATCACCCAATTGTGCAGCGGACACGTGACGTGCGCGTCATGAACGATACCCTGACTTAATGGTCCCGCCTTGTGCGGGCAGCGATCTTCGAGCGCGAAAACACGGTCGTCGGCCGTGCGGAATACACCGATGCAGCCAGCCGGCGTCTTGACCACGCGCGCGCCCTCCCGCGGGATGTCGGCGAGATTGCCAATGTCGATCCAGGCACCGTCGAGAGCCGTCATTCCGCTGCCTCCAGTCTGGCAATGTTGGCCATCGGCGCAAACTCGTGCGCATCCTTGCCTTGGACGCGCTCCGCCCAAGGGTCGTGCTGTGCGAATTTCTGAGAGAAGACAAAGCGATCGAAGTAATCGCGCCGGCGCTCCAAGTCTTCCACGATCTGTGCGTGGATCGTCTCCATGCCGACGCGCGCGGCCCATTTCCAAATGCGTTCAAGATAGCGGCCCTGCTCACGGTACATCTGCACAAGCGCGACGATGATTTCCAACGCCTCATCTTCGCCTGCAACGGTTGTCAGGAGGTCCGTCTTCTTGACCTCAAGGCCGGCGGCGCCTGCGAAGTGGATTTCATATCCGCTGTCGACGCAGACGACGCCAACGTCTTTGCAGGTCGCCTCGGCGCAGTTCCTTGGGCATCCGGATACGGCCATCTTGACCTTTGCCGGCGTCCACGAGCCCCACATGAACTTCTCAATCCGGACGCCGAGCCCGGTCGAATCCTGCGTCCCGAACCGGCACCAGTCCGTACCCACACATGTCTTGACCGTACGCAGGCCCTTTGCATAGGCGTGGCCCGATACAAAGCCCGCCTGTCCCAGATCCGCCCAAACCGCAGGCAGATCCTCTTTCTTGATACCCAGCATGTCGATGCGCTGTCCGCCGGTGACCTTGACGGTCGGGATGTCGAACTTGTCCACGACATCCGCAATCGCCCGCAGTTCCTTGGATGATGTCATGCCGCCCCACATGCGGGGGACGATGGAGTACGTGCCGTCCTTTTGAATGTTGGCGTGCACGCGTTCGTTGATAAAGCGCGACTGATAATCGTCTGCGTAGACATCGGGCCAATCGCAGACCAGATAGTAGTTCAACGCTGGACGGCACTTGGCGCAACCGCCCGAAGTCGACCACTCAAGCTCCTGCATGACGGCCGGAATGGTCTGGAGTTGCTTCGCCTTGATCAAACGGCGCACGTCGTCGTGGCCCAAATCTGTGCAACCACACATTGGCTGAACAGCCGCCGGGTTGTAGGCGTCACCCAGCGTCAGCGCCATGAGTTGTTCAACGAGGCCCGTGCATGTGCCGCACGACGACGATGCCTTCGTATGGGCGCGAACGTCATCAAGCGTGGTCAGGCCCAGGTCATTGATCTTCGCGACAATCTGCGATTTACAGACGCCGTTGCAGCCACAGATTTCCGCATCATCCGGCAACGCTGCAACGGCCGCCGTAGGGTCCAGCGGTGTGCCCCCGGCATAGCTCTGGCCGAAAATCAGAGTTTCTCTCAACTCCGATATGTCGGTTCTCTTTTTGATCAGATCGAAGAACCACGCGCCGTCCTGCGTATCACCGTACATGACGACACCTACGAGCGCGTCATCTTCGATGACCAGGCGCTTGTAGACGCTGCGGGCCGCGTCGCGGAGAACGATCTCTTCACGGTCCGGCCCGTCCGCGAAATCACCAGCCGAGTAGAGATCGACACCCGTAACCTTCAGCTTGGTCGCCGTCGCACTCGGAACGAATGTTGGCATCGTGTCGCCGGCGAGGTGCGCGGCAAGAACCGCGGCCTGCTCATAAAGTGGTGCGACAAGCCCAAAACACTGACCGCCGGCTTCAACACATTCTCCAACGGCGAAAATGCTCGGATCGCTCGTACGCATCGAGGGGTCGACAACAATGCCGCGATTGACGTCGAGCCCGGCCTCTTTCGCGACAGCGATGCTCGGCCGGATCCCAACCGCCATGACAACAATGTCGGCGGGAATTTCGCTGCCGTCATCGAGCTGAACGCCACGCACACCGGGCGGGCCAAGCGCGGCATTCGTCGAAAGCACTGCATGGGTGTTCGCTTTCGTCAGGACCTGTATCCCACGCCGTTCCAGTTCATGTTGCAGCAGATAACCGGCCGCGGAATCCAGCTGACGCTCCATCAGCGTCGGCATGAGATGCAGGACCGTGACATCCATGCCCTGCTGCTTCAGACCAGCTGCCGCCTCCAGGCCGAGCAAGCCGCCGCCGATGACAACGGCGCGGCCACCGCGCTCAGCAGCCGCCAACATGGCCTGCACGTCGTCTAGATCACGGTATGTCAGCACGCCGGGAAGATCATGCCCAGATACCGGTATGACGATTGGGTTCGAGCCGGTCGCGATGATGAGCTTGTCGTAGCTGGTTGTCAGCCCGGTGTCGGATGTGACGGTCTTTGCGTCACGATCAATTGCAACGACACGCTCACCGGCATGAAGAACGACGCCGTGCGACGCATACCATTCCGCGCCGTGGATTATGATATCGTCGTAGGTCTTCTCACCGGAGAGAACCGGAGACAAAAGGATGCGGTCATAGTTCACGCGCGGCTCGGCGTTGAAGATCGTTACGTCGTAGACACCAGGTGCCGCCTCGAACAGACGTTCGAGCGTGCGACCCGGCGCCATGCCGTTTCCGATAACGACCAACCGCTCTTTGCGAAGCTCATGCATTCTGGTTGGCCTCCCTGTTGTCGTAGGCTGCCTCGAGATGGACGTGGTCCTGGAGCTCGTCTTTGAGCGTCACAATCTGCTCGGGTGTCATAGCTGACCTCACGCAACATCTTCGAGGGATGCGGACTCAATCCGCGCGGCGCGGCGCGCCTTGATGGCATCCAACACCTCAGGACTCGGATTGGCACCACCCTCGTAGACCTCAAGGAAGTCGAGCAACTCTTGGCGGTAGACGTAGTAGTCACGGTGCTCAAGCAGGGCCTTTCGCGTGCGCGGGCGCGGCAGGTTCACGTCCATGACGTTGCCGATGCGCGCGTTTGGTCCGTTCGACATCATCACGACGCGGTCCGCCAGAAGGATCGCTTCGTCCACGTCGTGCGTGACACAGATTGCTGTGACCTGCGTGCGACTCCAGACCTCCATCAGAACTTCCTGCAGCTCCCAGCGCGTCAAGCTATCGAGCATGCCGAACGGCTCATCAAGCAGGAGGAGTTTCGGAGACAACGCAAAGGCCCGTGCGATTCCGACCCGCTGCTTCATGCCGTTGGAGAGGTCCGCTGCTGGCTTCTCCATCGCGTCCGCCAGGCCCACACGGTCGAGATAGTACGCGACAATATCGTTGCGCTCGGACTTGCTGGCGTGCGGATAGACGCGATCGACGCCAAGCGAGACATTTTCCTTTGCCGTCAACCACGGGAACAATGAAGGCGCCTGGAACACCACGGCCCGATCCGGTCCTGCGCTGGATACTTCGCGTCCGTCCAGAACAACACCGCCGCCTGTGATCTCGTTCAGGCCGGCCGTCATGGAAAGAACCGTCGACTTGCCGCAACCCGAGTGCCCGATGAGTGAGATAAACTCTCCCTTTCGGACTTTGAGGTCGAAACCGTCGACAACGGTGAGCGGTCCTTTCGGCGTCGGATAAACCTTCTTGACCTGCGAGAATTCCAAGTAGCGTTCTTCGCGCCGCGTCCTCGCTTCAGACGCCTTCTCGTAAGCAGACGGGAGAGATTTGGACTTACGCCCGACCTCGATCGGAACGACGTTGGGCAGGTTCAAGTTGTCATCGGATGAGGCACCGCGGTCCTTCGCGATATCGAGCAAGTAGCTTGTGACCGACGCGCGCAGCTTCTGGAATGTCGGATCCGTGCTGATGGTCTGGCGGTCACGCGGCCGCGGAATGTCGACTTTGAACTCCTGGCCGAGCGTCGCGTTCGGACCTGGCATCAGCGGGATGATACGATCCGCAAGCAATATGGCCTCGTCGACGTCGTTGGTGATGAGGACAACCGTTTTCCGGTCTGTGCTCCAGATCTGTTCAATCTCGTCCTGCAGCTTGGCTCGCGTCAGCGCGTCAAGTGCAGAAAGCGGCTCGTCGAGAAGAAGGATTTCCGGATTCATCGCGAGTGCGCGTGCAACAGCCACACGTTGGCGCATACCGCCGGAGAGTTCAGACGGAAGACGCTCCGCCGCGTGGCTCAGCCCAACCATCTCGATGTAGTGTTGTACCCGATCTTGACGGGCCGTCTTCTGGTCGCGCTTGAAGACCTGATCGACCGCAAGGCTGACATTTCCCTGCACAGTCAACCACGGCATCAGTGAGTACGACTGAAAGACAATGCCGCGTTCCGGCCCCGGTCCGGTGATGGCATCTCCGTGAAGAGTCACGCTCCCGCTGTCTGCCGCAACAAGTCCCGCAAGAATTGAGATCAGTGTCGTCTTGCCCGACCCCGAGAACCCGACGATGGCAACAAACTCACCTTCCGCGACCGACAGATTGATGTTGCTGAGAACGTGGGTGCGCTGCGCACCCTCACCATACGACTTGGAAACGCCCTGTAATTCGAGAAACGACATGGTGGCGCCCTCCCTTAGCGATGCGTTGAGTACGTGAACGCTGACTGCAGCGCGTACATCAGGCGATCCAAGAGGAAACCGATCAGGCCGATCGTGAGGACGGCAACCATGATCTTGGCCAGCGACGACGACGACCCATTCTGGAATTCGTCCCAGACGAATTTTCCAAGCCCGGGGTTCTGCGCCAGCATTTCAGCTGCAATCAGCACCATCCAACCCACGCCGAGAGACAGCCGAAGACCGGTGAAGATCAAAGGCATCGCAGACGGCAGTACGACCTTTGTGACGGTCTGCCACGTTGGCAGCTGAAGAACTCGCCCGACGTTCAGAAGGTCCTTGTCGATGGAGGACACGCCGAGCGCGGTGTTAATCAACGTCGGCCAGAGAGAGCACAGCGTCACAGTAATTGCAGATATCACAAGAGACTTCGGCAACGCGTCGCTTGGATTGAGATAGACCGCCGACACGACCATCGTAACGATCGGCAACCAAGCGAGTGGAGAAACCGGCTTGAAGATCTGGATTAAGGGATTCAGCGCACCATTAATGGTCTGCGACAGGCCGCACATAATCCCAAGCGGCACCGCGATCACCGTTGCAATGAGAAACCCGAGTGCAACCGTCCCTAGGCTCGTGATGATCTGGTCGAAGTAAGTCGGCTTTCCGGTGTAGGTCCGGTGCTTCACGCGGTCCGCGCGCCCGGATGCAATCAGTTTTGCGTTGCGCGCCTCTAGTCGCTCGTAAAACCGCTCTTCTTTCTCGCGTTCCGCAAGGTGGTCCGCGTACAAATTCTTGGCCTGCTCCCACACCTGAGACGGGCCGGGAATTGCGCCAAGCGACGTTTTCACCTGCGGCGCGAGATACGCCCACGCCATCAGAAAGATGACAATGCCGATCAGCGGAATGACCAGCATTTGCCAGAGATCACGCAACTGCTGCTTCGGGCTATCGCCGGCGGCCAACTTTATGAGCGGCACAAGAAAGCCAAACCCGAACGCGCCGAGCGTGCCAGCTGCTTTGTTGAGGAACTGATAGAAACGTTCCCGCCGTTCTTTGCGTCGCGCCTCAAGCGCACTCGCGTCCAAATAATCGCCCGCCGTCGCCATGATCGATCAACCTCGAAAGTCGCTACCTGTTCGGATGAAGCTCCGGAGGTCCTCAATGCGGACCTCCGTCTTGCTGTCGTGAAGCGCTGGGCTAACCGCCGATTACACTTGAACCTTCGACCTTTTGCTTGCCCTTCAGGCCAATCGACAGGCTGTCGAGGTAGGCGTTCGGCTTCCGGCCGTCGTAAGGAATCCGATCGATGATGTCCTCCGCCGGGGTCGGCGGCCGGAAGCCATCAGTGCCGAATGGAAAGTCCTCTTTCTTCGCATGGCCATCCGTGATGACGAGTTCGGCGGCCTTCAAGTAGATGTCCGGGCGGTACACCTTCTTGGCGACGTCAATGTACCATTCGTCAGACTTACCTTCGGCGATCTGCCCCCAACGCCGCATTTGCGTCAGGTACCAAATGGCATCGGAATAGTAGGGGTACGTTGCGAAGTAGCGGAAGAAAACGTTGAAGTCCGGAACGGGGCGTTTGTCGCCTTTTTCGTATTCGAACGTTCCGGTCATCGAATTTGCGATGACTTCTTTGTCCGCGCCCACATATTCAGACTTGGCCAACATCTCGACCGCCTTCATGCGGTTCGCGTTGTTGTTCTCATCGAGCCAGATCGCCGCGCGGATCATTGCTTTGGTCAAAGCAAGCGTTGTCTTCGGATACTTGTCGGCAAACTCTTTTGTAATGCCGAAGACCTTCTCCGGATTGTTTTTCCAGATCTGGTAGTCGGTAATAACAGGAACACCGATGCCCTTGAATACGGCCTGTTGGTTCCAGGGCTCGCCGACGCAATAGCCATGGATCGTACCGGCCTCGAGTGTCGCGGGCATTTGCGGCGGCGGCGTCACCGACAATAGAGCTTCAGCCATGATCGTTCCGGTGACATCGGTCGGCGAGTAAAAGCCGGGGTGAATGCCACCCGCAGCAAGCCAATAGCGCAATTCGTAATTGTGCGTCGAGACTGGGAAGACCATGCCCATTTTGAAGGGCTTACCTTCGGCTTGGAACTTGTCGATTACCGGCTTCAGCGCCTTCGCACTGATTGGGTGAGCTGGCTTGCCGTTCGGCTGCTTCGGAATGTGCGACTTCATCGTCGCCCAGACTTCATTCGAAACGGTGATGCCGTTACCATTCAAGTCCATCGAGAACGGCGTGATGATGTGTGCCTTCGTACCGAAGCCAATGGTTGCAGCAAGCGGTTGGCCAGCAAGCATGTGTGCACCGTCGAGTTCGCCCGTGATCACGCGATCGAGCAACACTTTCCAGTTCGCTTGCGCTTCGAGCGTGACGTAAAGGCCCTCGTCCTCGAAGTAGCCGAGCTCTTTGGCAACGGCCAGCGGGGCCATGTCGGTCAACTTGATGAAGCCGAACTTGAGCTCGTCTTTCTCGACGTCCAGCATTTCGGCTGACGCAATCTGGGGCGCAACGGCGCTCGCCAGAACGGCAACACATCCGGCCGCAAACAGACGACGCGTTAGGCGACTCGCATTCCGTATATGGTTCGCAAAGGATGGGCTCATTTATCAAAGCACCTTTTTGATTATGACGCAGCGGCCCTTCCGACTGCGCCCGGCCAAACAAAAAACGCCGCAAACCACGACCGTTGGAATGTCCAAAGGTCTGGTTGGCGACGTTGCCATTCGCCCTTCAGCGGGCGCGTGAAGATGTAGATCACGTCGAGCCAGCGGTGGCTCAGTCGGCAAGGAAACGGGGGTGCAACCCACGCCGACACCAATATCGTTCGCGAAGATCGCCGATGATATCAAGCCCAATGTTTTCGCATTGCACGATGAAAAATTGTGCGGCTGCTAATGTTGTGTGCGACGCAGCAACTCTCGCGTACGCTCGGGCCTAACCGTCGCTGGAACCCAATTCGGTGAGGTAGTCTTGCAATCGGTCGGGATCGAACACGCGGCCGTCGAAGAAGCCATCCGGGCCAAGAGACAGACGACCGTTTGCGGTCCCAACGGGTGTTTCACGCGACAGCGCCCCTTCAACTTTGGCGTTTGCGCTTGGGATGGCGACGTCAAGCTCGGAAAGTGCCGCGCGATAGAGATCCGGACGATAGGTTGCGCGCGCAGTTTGCGCGTTGCCCTCCGTGAACGGCACGTCTCCCCATCGGACCATCTGCGCAAAGAGCCACAGCGCGTGACTCGACCACGGAAAGGTCGCGGCATTACGCGCAAATGCCAAAAAGGTTGGCACCTTTCGCGGCGCCCCGGCCGGCGTTATCAGTCCGCGCGAGAGACCCAACCTCAGAACATCAGCTGAGAGGTCCAAGAACTTTTCGCTAGCGAGCAAATCTGCCAACTCAGCGTGGTTTGCGGGATCGTCGCACCAAACACATGCGCGCCAGACGGCCCGAATCAAACGCGCCAGCCGATCCGAATCTTGCGTGACCCAGCTCTCACGG
>JBCCOV010000154.1:0-12664 GCA_039039985.1 Pseudomonadota bacterium
AGCGAGGAATAGCCGTGAGCGATCAACAACCAGCGCGGGTTAGCCGTCGGGCATTGTTTCAGGCCGCGACTGCGGCCCGCCGCGTTGCGGCGCCCTCGCGGAGGCCCGAGCGAAGCGAGGACTAGCCGTGAGCGATCAACAACCAGCGCGGGCTATCCTGCTAGGATGGTCCCCAGGCCGCGACTGCGGCCCGCCGCGACCGCGGCGCGCCCGCGCAGGGCCCGGCCGCAAGGCCGGAATAGCCCGTGAGCGAGAACAAAACGATAAACCGAGGAAACGTCGATGCCAAACTATCTAAAACAAGGCCGGGACGCGGCTGCCCGCGCCGAGGACGACGCAAAAGTCCGCGCAATTGTCGAGAGCACGCTGGCTGATATCGAAAAGCGCGGCGACGCTGCTGTGCGGGAGTTGTCGAACACGTTCGATAACTTCGATCGCGACGACTATCGCCTCACCGAAGACGAGATCCAAGCCTGTGTCGATAGTTTGCCGGAGCGCGATGTTACAGACATCAAATTCGCTCAAACGCAGATTCGTAACTTTGCGGAACAGCAAAAGGCCTGCCTGACAGAGCTCGAAGTCGAGACCATGCCGGGTGTTATTCTCGGCCATAAGAACATTCCGGTGAACTCGGTCGGCTGCTACGTGCCCGGTGGCAAGTACCCGATGGTGGCGTCTGCGCACATGTCGGTGCTAACGGCAAAAGTTGCGGGCGTGCCTCGGGTGATAACGTGCGCACCGCCCTATCAGGGCAGGCCGGCAGCTGCGATCGTCGCAGCCCAACACTTCGCCGGAGCTGACGCGATCTACTGCCTGGGCGGCATTCAGGCAGTGGGCGCGATGGCGCTTGGCACGGAAACGATTCAGGGTACAGATATGTTGGTCGGCCCGGGCAATGCGTTCGTGGCGGAAGCGAAGCGCCAGCTTTACGGCCGGGTCGGTATCGATCTGTTCGCCGGCCCAACTGAAACGATGGTGATTGCAGACGAGACCGTGGACGCGGAACTCTGCGCGACCGACTTGCTTGGCCAGGCCGAGCATGGGCCGACGTCGCCGGCTGTTCTGGTCACCAACTCAGAGAAGCTCGCGCGCGAGACGATGGTCGAGATCGAACGCATTCTTGGTATTCTGCCAACCGCGGACATCGCGCGTCAGGCCTGGGCGGACTACGGCGAAGTGATCGTATGCGACAGCTACGACGAAATGCTGGCCGTTGCCGACGACATCGCCTCCGAGCATGTGCAGGTCATGACCGATCGCGACGACTGGTTCCTGGCCAACATGACCAACTACGGCGCGCTGTTCCTCGGACCGCGCACCAACGTCTCCTATGGCGACAAGGTGATCGGCACCAACCATACGCTGCCGACCAAAAAGGCAGGGCGTTACACCGGCGGCCTCTGGGTGGGCAAGTTCATCAAGACCCATACCTATCAGAAGGTCCTCACCGACGAGGCGTCGGCCCTGGTCGGCGAATACTGCTCGCGCCTCTGCATGCTGGAAGGGTTTGTCGGCCACGCCGAACAAGCGAATGTTCGCGTCCGTCGCTATGGTGGCCGCAACGTCCCGTACGGCGCTGCTGCGGATCCAAAGGAGACAGCTGAGTGACAACCTACCCAACAACTCCGTCCTTTCGGCTCGATGGCCGTAAGGCGCTTGTGACTGGCGCGTCGCGCGGTATTGGTCTTGCGGGCGCGATCGCGCTGGCTGAAGCTGGTGCGCATGTGACGCTCGCTGCGCGATCGCTGGAAGACACGGAATCGGCGGCGGTTTATCTGTCGGACAAGGGTCTACGCGCCGAGGCCTCCGAAATGGACGTCACCGATTTCGATGCGACACGCCAGTTGATCGAACAGCTCGGTCCGTTCGACGTCCTGTTCAACAATGCCGGCATCGCCCGTCACACACCGATGATCGAGACCACGATCGAGGACTTCGATGCCGTCGTCGATGTCAACGTGAAGGCTGCGTACTTTGTTTCTCAGGCGGTATTTCGCGGCATGATTGCGGCAGGTATCAAGGGCTCAATCATTCATACCTCGTCGCAAATGGGCCATGTCGGCGGGCCCGATCGTGCCGTCTATTGCGCAACCAAGTTTGCCATCGAGGGGCTGACCAAAGCCATGGCGCTTGAAGGTGGTCCGCACGGCATTAGAGTGAACACGCTTGCGCCGACATTCATCCGGACGCCGTTGACGCAGGCTACCTTCGATAACCCCGAACGGCGCGCCTGGGTCGAAGGCAAGATCAAGCTTGGTCGCGTCGGTGAGGTCGAAGACCTGATGGGGCCGGTTGTCTTCCTCGCGTCAGATGCCGCCGCCATGATCACAGGCACAAGCCTTCTCGTCGACGGTGGCTGGACGGCGGACTGAGTTGGGTGGTGACGGCAATGGACATTCGGGAATTTCGCGACAGCGATCGCGACAAGATCATCGCGTTGTGGGATGCGTGCGGTCTCCTACGTCCCTGGAATGACCCGAACACCGACATCGATCTCGCGCTTGGTGCGGAAACGGCAACCATCCTCGTCGGGACCCGTGACGGTGCGGTGATCGCCTCAGTGATGGCGGGTTTCGACGGTCACCGTGGCTGGGTGTACTATGTGTCCGTGCATCCCGACGCGCGCGGTCATGGGTTGGGGCGCAACATAATGGCGGCAGCCGAGCGTTGGCTGGCGGCGCGCGGCGCGGTGAAGATGCAGCTGTTGGTTCGCGACGGAAACGTACCTGCCGAACGGTTTTACGAAGCGCTCGGCTACGACGTGCAACCTGTGAAAGCCTACGGCAAATGGCTCGACGGCCGAGAGGCTCCGGTACGCGGAAAGGAGACGCCATGACGTCGCGCCTGATCCCAACCTTGCGGTATCGCGATGCGCCGAAAATGGTCGACTGGCTCTGCGATGTCATCGGGTTCGAAAAGCACTTGACCGTCGATGACGGCGCGGGCGGCGTCGTGCATGCACAGCTCACGCTTGGGTCCGGCATGATCATGTTGGGTACCGAGGCGGACGACGAATTTGGCGCGTTTCAAAAGTCGCCGACCACGCTCAGCGGTACGACGCAAAGCCCCTATGTCGTCGTTCCTGATGCCGACGCTGTGCATGCCAAGGCCAAGGCAGCCGGCGCTGAAATCGTGATGGAGATTAGGGACGAGGATTACGGTGGGCGCGGGTTCTGCTTCCGCGATCCGGAAGGCCATCTTTGGAACATCGGTACATATGATCCCTGGGTCACGCCAGGCGCATAGCGGGATGACTGGCAACATGATGTTCGCGCGCTAAAGTGTCTCCGAAAACGACAATCATTCTGAGGAAACACTGATGCCCAAGATCGTGCTGGTCGAGCCGATGCACGAGTCCGCGCGTCGCGTCCTTGAGGCGCGCGGCGACTACGACGTCACAATGCTACCGCCCAAAACACCACCGTCGGAGATGCTTGAGGCGTGCCGCGGTGCACATGGCATCGGCGTGCGGATTGCAAGCCTTCCGGCCAGCATGCTGGCCGAGATGCTCAACCTCAAGGTGATTGCCAAGCACGGCGTCGGTACGGATAACATCGACATTCCCTACTGCACGGACCACGGCATTCGCGTCGCGATAACGGCCAATGCCAACAAGGACTCGGTCGTTGAGCAGACACTCATGCTGATGTTGGCTTTGGCGAAACGGCTGGTGCATCTGGACCGCGAAGTGCGCGCCGGCAATTTCCATGTGCGCTCGCGGCCCGAGTTTTTCGGCTTCGATTTGCGTGGCCGCACGGTTATGGTGATCGGTGTCGGGCGCATCGGCACAGCACTGATACCGATGCTTCACGCACTTGGCATGAAAACGATTGCGTGCGACCCGCTGATGGATCAGGCCAAGGCGGATCGATTGGGCACAGAGAAGATTGATGACTTCCGTGCGCATCTGCATCGCGCCGATCTTCTGACGGTTCATATCCCGCTCACGCCGGAGAATCGGAACTTGATTGGCGCGGCCGAGTTCGCAACGCTTCCCAGGCATGCGTTTGTGATCAACTGTGCCCGTGGCGGCATTGTCGATGAAGCGGCGTTGATCGCGGCACTGAACGCGGACCAGATTGCCGGGGCAGCCTCAGATGTTTTTGATGGCGAGCCGCCGCCGCCTGATCATCCGTTCTTTGATGTTGACGCAAGTCGCCTGCTGCTCGCGCCCCATGCGGCTGGAAACACGATTGAATGTCTCGAACGCATGGCGATCGATACGGCTGAGAACATCATTGCAGCGCTTGAGGATCGGATCTCGGCCGACATGCTCTTCAACCCGGAAGTTCTGGCGCGCTGAAGCGTGTCGCATTATATGCGCCTTGCTTTCGCTCACGGCTATTCGTCGCTGCGCTCGGGCCCTCCATCGAGATGGCGTGTCCGCCATCTCGACATTTGAAATGCCCAACGCGGGAGCACCCGCGTTGGGGTTGGGGCGCCGCAACGCGGCGGGCCGCATTCGCGGCCTGGGGTAGTACGTCATCGGCCACACCCACAGGCGTCATCCCGGTGCTTGTCACCGGGATCCAGGGTGCAGCGGGATCGGATGTTGGTTGGACGTGTGGACTGTGCCGCTGTCGGGCCTCTCGACCGTTCGCGTTCGCTGAGACGTGGACCCCGGGCACAAGGCCCGGGGTGACCGTTTTGGGTGGTGAAAGATTGTGATGCCCGCTCGCGCTTGTTTTCGCTCACGGCTGTTCCTCGCTACGCTCGGGCCTCCGCGGGGGCGGCGCGACGCGCCGGGCCGCAGTCGCGGCCTGGAACAGGGCTCGCAGGATAGCCCGCGCTCGAGCCGCGAGCTTGCGAGCGTGCGAACAGCGCCAACTAAAACGCGCTCAAGTAGCGAGCACTTGTCGCGAGCGGCAGCGCAACGAAATGCTCTCCGAGGGCGGCTCCAACCCAGTTGAGTGGGGCCTGGCTCCGGCCGGGCCGGATGGTCAGTTCTGTTGCACGTGTTCGACCGGTTCACCATGCGGCGTGCGCAGGTACGCATCCGTCCAAGCTGCCTTCAACGCGGCCAGACCGTCGGCATCCGCAATGTTGTGCTGCACGAGAAACCGCTCAAAGCTCTCCAGCCAGATCTCATAGTACTCGGCATCCGACGTGACGGCCCCGGCTTCAGCGAGCGCCTGCCCGAAGTGTTCGGCCCAGTCCGACCAGTCGAATGCACCCGCGCGCGCAAGCGCGTGTGTGGTCGCAAAGAGTTGTGCGTGCCACGGCGCGGTAAACGGCTGATCCGGTTCTTCAAGCGGCAGCAAGATAGCTCTCCCAAAGATCAGCCGTAATGGAGAGTTTTGGATCTGCGTCGTTGCCCCAGACCTCGCGTGCGGAAAATCGCACGCCGTACAGCGGCTCCGCACCTTCGTCGCCGGTCAATCGAGAGCTGACATCCGGCAACACGTGGGTGCCATGCAGCAGGACAATCTCGCCGACGCATCCGCGCAAATACCTGGGCAGCCGCGTATGGCCCGCGTGCATGTGGCGGGCCGTGCGCACTTGGTCTCCAAGAGCGAACTTGGCCGCAGCCGTTGGCGCCCTTTCGCTCGGGCGCCCCTTCGCCATGAGCGCCAGAAAGCCCGGCCCATCGATCGGCGGCGAAGATTTCACAGAGCCCGGTGCAGGTGCGCCGTTCGCGATTTCGTCCCGCGTGATCAGGCCCGCACGCTCCGACAGAAAAACCAAAGACGCGAGCCACTTTTCGTAATAAGTCAGCGTCAGGTAGTCCGCCGGCGGAAGTGTTTCGACGGAGTGGCGGCCAGCGTCGATGTTCCATTTGCGCCACGCTGCCATGAGCAGGCGCATGGCCATGACTTTCGCTTCCCAGTCGTCATGGAATGCAGGTTCACTGTCCTCAATGGGCAGGCGACCGAAGCCCTCAACACCGCCCAGGTCGTGTACGCCGTCCATCATGCGTCTCCTGGTAGCAAGGCAAATCCGGTGCCGATCATCGAATCCCGCGTCACGAGCTTCGCAAGCGCGTCTGCGTCCATGTCATCCGTGTCTGCCGGCCGCTGTGGCACGACCAGATAGCGGATCTCGGCAGTGGAATCCCAAACGCGCACTTCGACATCGTCCGCTAAAGCCACGTCGAACTCAGCTAACACGCCGCGCGGGTCTCGAACGACGCGCGCACGGTACTCAGAACTCTTGTACCAAACCGGCGGAACACCAAGTGTCGGCCAAGGATAACAGGAACAGAGTGTGCAGACGACAATGTTGTGGAGCTGATCCGTATTCTCGACGGCAACCATGTGCTCGCCCTGGAGCCCGGAAAAGCCGAGATCCGCAATGGCCGCTGTCGCGTCATCCAGGAGCCACTTGCGGTACGCCGGATCCGTCCAGGCCTTGGCGACGACTTTGGCGCCGTTCTGCGGCCCGATCTTGTTCGCGTAAGCGTCGACAATGGCATCAATCGCGCCGGGATCAACAAGCCCCTTCTCGACGAGCAGAGTCTCGATCGCTTTGACGCGGAGTGCAGGCTCCGGCGGCAAGAGCGCGTGAGGGTGGTCATCCGAATGATCGTGAGGCATTGATTTGCTCCAATGATCGGGACTGTGAAAAAGCCATACCTGCAATCGCAAGACGTCGCGCGATTGCAGGCTTACGCGTCTCAAGGCTGTGTCCGCGAGATGCAGCGTGCTGCGATGCAACCACTGAGGTACCGCGGACCAAAACCGGACTCCCGACGTTAACTAATATGAAGTCTTGAAATGGTCTTTTTGCCATTGACGAGCTCAACCTTGTGCCAGCTGCTCTCGTCGTTCAAGGCTTGCCACCGGCGCTCGTCCTTGATGTAATTCAAATCCTTGTCATTCTGGTAGTAGATTTGGATGTTTCGGCCTTCTGTTATGCCGAGAATTTGGTTGTCATGATAATTCGATTCATCAAAATCGGTAATGGCACGTTGCGCCATTTCCGAATAGCATTCGCTGAGTTCGAGAAGTAGGTTATTGGTTTCAACATCGAGGTCATTGACCTTCAGGCCAAGACGCCGCGCTGCAACTTCTGTAATTGGATAGGCGTGAGACGGAAACTCGCTGTTGAGTTCCGTGGCGATCCGTGCGCGCTCTTCGGCGTCATTAATGTGATAGGAAAGAACCTCGTCACAGACCTTAACCGATAAGCTGTTCGATCTGTCGATTGCACCGAATACAAGCGGATGCACATATTGGAACAGGTCTGAATACGGGTTCGCATGATGCTCCTTTGAATTGTCGGTCCATAGTTTGACAACGCGAATGAGTTCGTCGCGGCTGACGCTCACGCGACGATTGGAAATCGCATCGATCGGCGACATTTCATGGATGAGTGAGCTGTCGATCGGAGTCAGATAGCCCAACGGCCCCATGCGAATTTCATCCGCACCTAAGGCCATGATTGTTGCAGCAGATGCGCACTCGGCAGAGAC
This sequence comes from Pseudomonadota bacterium, assembly GCA_039039985.1. GTDB lineage: Bacteria > Pseudomonadota > Alphaproteobacteria > Rhizobiales > Hyphomicrobiaceae > JBCBWG01. Next base: position 7,412 of record JBCCOV010000154.1, read on the forward strand.
AAAAGCTGTCAGATGTTTGACATGCCGCCTGATCAAGTGCACCAACCGTAATGCACTCTCAATATGACCGCCATCGGACTTGATGAACAGTGCAGCTTTGTCGAGATCGCCGATTCGATTGAACAGCTGGAACATGCCGGGCACGTCATTCGGGCATATTGAGCCATTCCAGGCATTCCAATACGCGATCAAAGGCTGCCCGTTGATTTCTTCAATTGAATTGACAAGTTTCTGTGTGCGGTCGAAGAGGTTTGGTGGTTGTTTGACTGTTCGGCTAGGTTTCAGCACGATCGCTCCCCGTGTCTTAGCGCGGTTCCGGTTTGCCGCTTGGTGGCGTTACCATTTTTGCTTGGTCATTTTTACTTGGTAGGTATTGGCTCGGGCTCGACTGGTTCAGGACACGGCGACGGCCGTAACGCCAACCACCAGCCAACCTCGTTTTCTTGACCTCAACGCACAACGTCCAGTGCTTCGATTGTGTACCCGTGTTGCAGGACGCGACCGGTGGTGGGGCATGTCAGCTCCATCTCAAAACGCGAAGCCGGGCGAATGCCGCCGATCGCTGGTGGCGTTCCGCTCATCATGACTGTTCCGGTGGCAAGCGTGTCGGCGGCTGCGAATCCCTGCATCAGCGCGGCGGGCGGCTGGATCATGGCGAACGTTCCATCCTGATAGAGGGCTCGTTCACCGTTGATTGTCGCCCAACTTTTCAGAGTGAAGTCATCCCAGCGGGCCAGCATTTCAGATAGCGGCCAACAGGTCCGGCCAAGTACTTTGCCCGCAAGCTGCTTAGACAATGCCACCCCCATCGCCTCTGCCTCGCGGTCGGTGTGATCGGAGCCGACCGTGACGCAAAGCCCATCTTCGAACGCAAGCAGGACATACTCAATCTCTCCGGACGTTTGGTGTCCGAGAACCTGCAAATGTTCGGTTTGCGTGACCAGGTCAACACCGCAGCGATAGAAGATCGGCGTGCGTGACGGTGGTGCGACTCCAAGCGACGCAAGTTCATCAATGTGATGTTGCAATGCGGCCTGATCGCGCCCGGTCCAACCTGCAACGACGAGGTTGTCGGCATGAAACGTGCGTGTTTCCCTGCCCGCGTTCGACACCCGCTCGAATTGCAACTGCGCCATGCGCCCTCTCCTTGCTCTCTCGCGTTGCGTGCGATCGAACCACGTTGAATGGTAGGGCGCAATGCATTGCCATCTGAGCCATTTCGGCTATCACGGATTGAGGAGAGTACGATGTTCCGAATTGGCTGCGGCGCCGGTTTCTCGTCGGACCGCCTTGGGCCGGCCGTTGACTTGGCCCGCGACGGCGCACTTGATGTCTTGGTGTTCGAAACCATTGGCGAGCGCACTTTGGCTTTCGGACATCGCGACCGCCAAGCCAACCCTGCGCGCGGCTTCAACCCGCATCTTGCGGCACGTATGCGGGCCGTACTGCCGCATTGCCGCGCGAACGGCACACGCATTGTGACGAACATGGGGGTCGCGAACGTCACGGCAGCTGCGCAGCTTGTGGTTCAAGTTGCGCAGGAGCTTAGTCTTTCAGGGCTGACGGTTGCCGCTGTCCTCGGAGACGACGTCACGGATCAGCTTGGCCCGGAAACGGTGTTGTTCGACTACGAGGGGCGCAGCATTGCCGACGTCGGCCGGCCGCTGGTTGGTGCCAATGCCTATCTCGGGATTGATGCGATCGTGCCGGCTTTGGAAACCGGGGCCGATGTGGTCATTACAGGCCGGGTTGCCGACCCATCGCTGTTTCTCAGTCCGCTGGTTCATCATTATGGGTGGGCGCATGATGACTGGCCGCAAATGGGCCAGGGAACGCTTGTTGGGCACTTGATGGAATGCGGTATGCAAATCACCGGAGGGTACTTTGCGGACCCTGGTTTCAAGGATGTCCCGGGACTCGCCGACTGCGGCTACCCCATCGCGGAGGTTGCACAAGACGGCAGCGCAACCATAACGAAGCTCGCCGGCAGCGGCGGTGCCGTAACGGAGCAAACGGTGAAGGAACAGCTGCTTTATGAGGTTCACGATCCAACTGGGTATCTCACCCCCGATGTCACGGCGGATTTTGCAACCGTAACTGTCGAAGACTTGGGTCAGGATCGGGTCAGGGTTTCAGGCGCGCAAGGACAGCGCCGTCCGGATCAGCTCAAGGTGACGGTCGGGTTCGATGGTGGCCTGTTTGGTGAGGCCGGCGTAAGCTACGCGGGCCCGAACGCTGTCGCGCGTGCAGCTCTGGCACGCGACATCCTGAATGAACGGCTTGTTCAAATCCTACCCGACGGGGCGCATGATCTGCGAATCGATCTCATCGGCGTCGATTCGCTCCATGCGACGGCAGATGTGCGATACGGCACCGAGCCCGGCGATGTCCGCCTACGAGCAGCGATGCGATCGGTGGATCGAACAGCCGTCGAGCTCATGTTGTGGGAAGTGGAGGCGCTGCTGTGTTGCGGTCCAGCCGGCGGCGGCGGATATCGCGGCCAGATTAGCCCGAGCGTGGTGACCCACTCCGCCTGGATCGACCGCGACGCAGTTTCCGCTTCCGTGGAGGTCTACCGCACATGACGAACCATATTCCGTTGCACAAGCTCGCACATGCCCGCGCTGGCGATAAAGGCAACACATCCTCCGTCTCCGTGTGGCCTTACGATCCCGGTGACTATGAGCTTCTTAAGGAAAAACTCACTGCCGCGCGCATCAAGCAGTCATTTCCCCGCCTCATTCACGGCGAGGTGCGGCGATATGAGCTTGATGGGTTGAGGGGGCTAAACTTCGTGATGTATGAGGCGCTGGAAGGTGGCGTGAACACGTCGCTCAATCTCGACAGTCACGGTAAATCGTGGAGTTCACTGATCCTCAGCCTCGATATCGAGGTGCCGGACAATCGCGGCTAGCGGCATCCGTGCACTGCGGCATCAAACGACTGTTGTGTTTGATCTCGAGAGTTTGCGAGCTGACCCCTAAGGGGATGGAGAGAACGATGCGGAAGACAGGCGTCATACTGCTCGCTCTGATGATTACGGCTATGGCCGGGCCGTCTGGGGCAACGAACAAAAACGCGCATGAGTGCTTTGCACCGGACCGCGGCAACCGCATCGCGGCTTGCTCAGAGTATCTGACGCTGCCCGGGCTCGACGACCGCCAGCGAGCATCGGCATTCGCGATGCGGGCGCTTGCGCTATCGCTTCTCGGCCAGTACGGCCCTGCGATCAAGGACTACGACAAGGCGATCGAACTGAACCCGAATTTTCCGGTCGCGTTGAACAACCGCGCCTGGGCGCACTATCGGTCCGGTAACAACCGCGCCGCTTGGCCGGATGTTGAGCGGTCGCTGGCCTTGGATCCCTGGAGCGGCCACGCCTATGATACGCGCGCCCACCTGAACCAGGCCGCCGGCAACGCTGATGCAGCCTATAACGATTATGTCTCTGCGATGCGATACGGCGGTGCCCGCATGGTGCGCTTGTATCAGTGCGGTCTGCAGGCGCAAGGGCACTACAATGGCGCGCTGAACGGCATCGTGACAGATTCACTTATGGCTGCGCTGAAAGTTTGTGTGGGCAACAAATCATGCGACCCGCTTCCTCCCGATGAAGAGTGCAAGGCCGCAACCTCGTAGGACGGAAGGTGACGGTGCGCTTTTGCAGGCGCGAACGTGCGGACGGTTCTGGATGGATGTCGGCATCGTGCAGCCGGGAGTTGGCCGATGCGACTGCTGATCGCCGGGTCCCATGGACAAATTGCGTTAGCGTTACTTGAACAAACGTTGCAGCGCGACTCCGTGCGCGTATGCGCAATAGGGCGCCCCGCACTCGACTTGTGTACATCCGGTTCGCTGCTGTCTGCGATGACAAGCAGTCCTCCCGATGTCGTCATCAATGCTGCTGCCTATACGGCCGTTGACCAAGCCGAAACGAATGAAGATGACGCGTTTCAGTTGAATTGTGAGGGCGCGCGCCGACTGGCCATCGAAACGTGGCGACGGCAAACACCAATCATTCAGCTTTCAACGGACTATGTCTTTGATGGGTCGAAGGCATCGCCCTACGAACCAAACGATCGGCCGGAACCGATCAACGCGTACGGCCGGACCAAGTTGGCGGGCGAGGTCGCGGTGCGGCACGCCAATCCACACCACACCATTATTCGCACCGGATGGATTTACAGCCCGTTCGGCACGAACTTCGTTAAGACGATGATGCGGCTCGCCCTGGAACGAGACGAGATTCGCGTGGTTGACGATCAGTTGGGAACACCAACGTATGCGCCGCATTTGGCCGCCGCATTGCTCGACGTTGCCGAGAAAGTTCACGGCGACGATCATCGCGAGAGCTTTGGCGTCTTTCATGTCGCCGGCACCGGTGAGGCCACCTGGGCTGACATCGCGCGTGAGGTGTTCCGCGTGTCGAAGTCGCTAGGCGGTCCTTCGGCAGCCGTTGTGCCGATGATGTTGGCGGATAACGATCGGCCGGCCGCACGGCCTGTGAATGCCCGCTTGAATTGCAGTGCAGCGCAACAACAACTCGGGGTTCAGCTGCCGGCTTGGCAGGAGGGTGTCCGCGCGTGCGTAACGCGCTTGTTGCGTTCAGAGAAGTGACGCGATTTCAGGCACAGGGCAATGTCGCAAAACAACTAGGCACTTTCCGGTTTGGCCAACTTGAGACGCAATTTCTGCGAGAGTTTGCGCATGAGAAAGCCCTTAACGATCTTGACTTGAGAGATCGCTTATTCCACGCTGATCGGGCTAAAGAAAATATGTCCGACGCGTTGGGACATGCCCCGAGTAAGGGCGGCCTAAGTCTAGGGAAGATCCAGCTGAGAGCGACGGGAATCGCTCTCAGCTTTTTTGTTGGGCAAACCGCCCGACAAACGGGCTGCGACCGCAGAGTCTTTGAGTTGCGCTGTTCGCGAGTCTTTCGTTGCGCTACCGCTCGCGACAAGCGCTCGCTACTTGAGCGCGTTTTCGTTTGCGCTGTTCGCACGCTCGCGGGCTCGCGGCTCGAGCGCGGGCCAGCCGTCGGGCACGGAAGCAGGCCGCGACCGCGGCCCGGCGCGTTGCGCCGCCCCCGCGGAGGGCCTGGCCGAAGGCCAGAACAGCCCATGAGCGATAAACAACCCGCGCTGGCCAGCCGTCGGGCACGGAAGCAGGCCGCGACTGCGGCCGGGCGCGTTGCGCCGCCCCCGCGGAGGGCCCGGCCGCAGGCCGGAACAGCCCGTGAGCGAAAGCAAGCGC
>JBCCOV010000155.1:0-12603 GCA_039039985.1 Pseudomonadota bacterium
CATTCGACCGGTTCGGATCTTACGACGTGATGTGGTGGCTGAGTATCGGGCTCGGCCTCATCGCTGCAGCACTGCACTGGCCGATCAAGGAGCACGAGACTGCGCAGCCCGCATTACGTGCGGAGAATGCCTAGATCATATCCACATATGGCGGGAATGATCTCGCGCGCAGTCAAGGACCTGCGAACACCCGTCATGTTTTCTCAGATGTCTTCTTGGGCGGCATCATCGCGTCAGGTGCAAAGCCTGTCTCAAAGCCGTCGATGCTCGTCATATTCTTCAAGCCCCAGTACTTGCGCAGGTGCTCGGGCGGGCGCGCCTCCCAGTGCCGGACGAGGTTGGAGCGGTCCTCTTTGTAGTCATACAGAGGGACGGCCATGCCGCATGATGTTTGGACGAGGTCGACTGCGAGGCGCACGATCTGGCGTGCACCGGGCATCTCCTCGAAAGAGTCCACAAGCGCATCGTAACCCGGTGTCCCGCGCATGAGAGACTGTGCCTGTCCATACAATCTCAAGATCATGGGATCGTCGTCAAAGGCGCAGAACATGATGGTCAAGCGTTTGTCGTCGGAGGCCAGCAGGTGAGCGCGGGTCTCGCTGCCACTTCCGGTGCAGTCGAGGTAGGCGACGTCATTGCGGCCCAGGACCTGAAACGTCGCCATGCCCTTTGGTGAGACATTCACCCGTCCGTTCGCTGCAGCACTGGCAACGAAGAAAATCTTCTGCTGCTCGATGAAGGACCGGTGTCGCGCTTCGATCGATTCAAACTGCTGACCCATCGCCAACTGACCTCCCATGACCCGTGGTTGCGTGAGCCGACTGCGATAACGGCACCGGTTTAAGATGAGATTTCATCCTGGTACACCTGCGACCACCAGGTGTCACGGAACATAGCAAGTTGGTCGAACTTCCGACTGACGATGCTGATCCCGCAGTCCACCACGAAGCGCTCAACCATTTCCGCCCCTCTGGCGGAAATGGTCTAAGTGGCAGGGCCGCAATCGAATAGCGTAAGCGTCGCATTGCCAAGCCGGCCACAAACGATGTCAGTCGGCAATAGAACGGTATGAGCTATGGCAGTTACGGTTTCTCCCTTGCCGATCGTGGTTTCAATCGAATCGCCGCTGGTCGTCAGCACCGCCTGACTCTTGATTTGCCCACTCACGACCAACAGAGCGACGACGCCCATATTGCCACAGAGATCAGTATTGTCATTTTGAAATACGACACGTTTTGTGATGGCCTCAGGTGATGGGTGATCGATAGAGGCAACCTTGCCAGCTTCGCCAACTTGAACTTTCGAGATGGGATTGCATTTGCTGGTATCAAATTCAGACATAACTTAGCTCCAATAAAACAAAGCAAAATACGTCAGCACAATTTGCTAAAGAACAAACAACTGTGGCTGACAACGGCCCAGCTGCTGCAACGCGACGGTAGTCGGAGCAATTGATCAATGCAACAGCCGTGCGTTCGAAAAAGCGCTTCGCCGGCACCGGAGCGTTGCGGGCTTGATGCGACCAGAGCGTGCCCGCTTGATCTGCCAAAGCTGGTGTCGGCACCACGGCGGATGTGCACGATCGGTCACTCGCTGCCATTGCCGCCATCATGGAATTATGGGAAAGATGCCGAAAATCCGATATCTGGAGTTGGTCCGTGATTGATCACATGAATTTGCCCGTGAGAAATCTTGATACGTCGAGGCAGTTCTATGATGCTGTCCTTGCCAAGCTTGGATATGCGGTTGTGGGTCAAGACGGCCCCGCAATTGGATACGGCAGAGACTTTTGGAATTTTGGCATCGAGTTACACGAACACGAGTTTCCAAGTCTCCACGTTGCGTTCTCGGCAGGTTCAAGAGAGGACGTGGACGCCTTTTTTGAAGTGGCTTTGGCCAATGGTGCGACGTCAAACGGCAAGCCCGGCAATCGGCCCATGTACGGCAAACAATACTACGCCGCCTTTGTCAGAGATCCGGATGGTCACAACATTGAGGCTGTATTCCGTGGCTGATGATCTTGGGCAGCACTGAGTGATCTGCGGCTGAACGTGGGTGGACCACAACACGACCGCTTTGCACTCAGCTTTGCACTGACGAGGCGCAGCCTGAGATCTTCCGGATGGATACATCACCGAACGTCACCGGCAAGCCAGGCGACCGCCAGTATACACCGGCTGAGCCGCTGACGTCTCCCCAGCGTCGCTGCGTTTGTTTCTGAGCCATAATTTCGCCTAAATCGAAAAGAAATTTCTGTTTTGCAATAATAAATAATGAGATCATGATATGGAACGATTCTCAGTGATCACGCTCGCCGCGTGGTTGATAGCTGGCTGCGCGTCACTCACGCCGTCGGGGCTTCTGACGGCTGCCGCATTCAACCCGTTGCGCATTGAAACGGCCACACTCAGGGCTGCTGTCGTGGTGCCCCATGACGTGGGGCTGACCACGGGAGATCTGGTCCTGACCTTGTCCTTCACTCCGTCGGATGGCACGGCACCCATCGCCGAGACGTTCGTGTTGCGTGTTTCGTCGGACATCGCACCTGATGAACTCAACGTCGGAGCCAACGAGGCCGTCTTTGTGGCAAGGCTGACGCCAACCGACGCGGCGCGCTTCCAGGCCACGCAGTCGAGAATTCTGAAACGCCGAGAGCAGGTCACAGGCAAAGGATCGTTTTCTGTAACCGTTGGAGGTGCGTGCTCTCGCACTGGCCGCATGCCCGCAAAACTGCCTCTGCGTACGTTCATGTCCTCAAACGCGCAGCCGTTTGTCGAACTCTCCCGGCATGCCGACGTGTTAGCGGATTTGGGTAAAGCCAGCGCAGGCAACCTGAGGGCGCAATTCCGTACATGTCCGGTTGGTCCTGTCGACCGATGATCCTCAGCCGCCGAAGCGGGATGCGTGCCGCCGCACTGATGCGCGGGACCCCATCATCAATACGCGGCAAACGGACACAGAGCGCGTTCGCTGCAACGGAGCTTTGCATTTGCCCGGCTTCTCGTGGGGCGCGCCAATCGCCAATCGCCACGCCGGACAAACGGCTCGAGGTCAATCCATGCTGTCCTACTCACTCGAAGGCTCTGACGAAACTGCGCCTGTGATTCTGTACTTACACGGTCTCGGCATCGGTGGCTGGTGCTGGGAACCTGTCCGTTCGGCGCGACCCGAGTTCGGGGCGCTGGTGCCTGACCTGCCAGGGCATGGCAAAAGCAATGGCATCGCATGGCGGTCAATTGCGGATACGGCCGCGTCTGTTGCCGCGGTTGTCGACACACTACCGGCGAGCAGGCCCGTGCATGTGACCGGCCACTCGCTTGGGGCTTATGTTGGACTGGTCCTTCTCACACAACGGCCCGAGCGCTTTTCGACCGCGCTTTTGTCCGGATTTCACGTCGGTTCGCTGAATTATGCGATGCTGCTGAAACTTGCCTATGTCGCCAACAGCCTGATTTTCCGCGTGCCGCCACTTCGTCGCCGCTTCGCATCCCTCTTCGGCGACGAAGCCAGCGCCCAACGCTTCATCGCAGGCGCTGCGGCCATGCGGCCGGGCACGATCCGGCGTGCCGGGACGCAGGTTGTGGATTTCAAGGCGCCGGCCGGGTGGCACGCATTGTCACATCCGATCCTGGCGGTGGCGGCCGATGGCGAGCCGCATGCGATCCGATCGACGCCGGGACGGCTAGCACAGCAACTGCCGAGCGTGGATGCGCGCGTGCTGCAGGGGCGGGATCATCTTTGGCCGATCAAGGAGCCCGGCCTCTATGCGGACTTGCTGAAAACCCACATCACCAAACACACGCAAACCGGCATACAGTTGCAAGCGCCAACCAATGCGTGACGCTCTCCAAGAATTGTACGCCGGGGTTAATAATCGTCCTCCGGGTCTATGACTGGATCGAAGACCAGCAGCAATCGCGTCTCGCTGGTGCCCTCGATCGGTGGTGACCGGTGGAGAAGGCTTGACTGCGGATCGCCGGGCCAGCGGGTTCCGCGCAACACAATCGGGGCGCCGGTCGGAACCGTAAACACCCGTGTCGGCTCGGCGCCGTCCATTGAGATCCCATACTGCGTGCCAGTCCCGCGATAGGTGCAGACCAGACGCGCGGTCACGGAGTCGATATGAAACTTGCGACACGCATTTGTCTCGATAACGTCCAGCCGCAACCGCACGAACGGGGCCGCCATCAGACTCCCGAAGACCGCGCCCAATGCCGCAATGTCGTCGACCAGCCACGTCCGCTCCGGACCTTCGCTCATGCCGGCAGCGTAGCAGACCTGCTGCACGGCGTCGTGGATTGCATCCGTTCGCAGCGTCAGCCTCGCCGTCGGCAGTTGCGCCGGAGCGAGCCGATCGATCCAGTCTTGAAAGCGCGGCAAAGGCTGGCGGCGCCATATGACAGCGGCGCAACCCGGCTCTCGGATCGCGGACAGGTCTTCCGGCGCATCAACGACGCCGACGCCGACGTCGATGGTGGCGCCGTCGACGCTCCTGTGAACATGTCTCATGCGGCCTGCTCGGCGTGGCCCCATCGCGGAAATGGATCTGGCAAATCACGCCATTCGCGCGTGTCAATTCGCCCGTCCTCATCGACGTCGATAAGGCATGCATCGAGGTCCGCGGTAATTTGAGCCTTATCCATCTCGGACACGCCGATGAAGACAAGCTGTTGTCGCCGGTCACCCCAGACCTTGTGCCACCCCTCTTTGATGCGCGTGACCACGTCCGGATCCGTGGGCCAGCGGTCTTTGGGCGCGGCAGCCCACCAAAAACCACACGCCTGATGGCGAACAACCGCACCAGCCTGGCTCAGCTCTCCCACGAACGCCGGGCGTGTTGCGAGCCAGAAGAAGCCTTTTGCACGGACGACACCCGGCCAGGGTTTGTTGAAGAATGCATGGAGCTTTTCAGGCACGAACGGTCGCCGCGCGCGGTAGACGAAACTGGAGATCCCGTACTCTTCAGTTTCGGGAACGTGATCTTTGAAGCCATTCAGTTCCTTGAACCACGTCGGATGCTCATGAGCGGCGTCGAAATCGAACCGGCCAGTTCCCAGAACCTGATCCATGGCCACGGTCGCCTGAGCGGTTTCGATGATCTCAGCGCCTGCGTTGAGGGACTTGATGATCTTGCGCGCCGCATCGATCTCATGTGGCGCGGCGATGTCGGTCTTGTTCAGCACGATGACGTCGGCAAACTCGATCTGGTCGACGAGCAGGTCGACAAGGGAGCGTTCATCCTCGTCGCCGAGGCTTTCGCCGCGATCTTTCAAAAAATCGTGTGAGGCGTAGTCCTTGAGCAGGTTCGCCGCATCGACGACCGTTACCATGGTGTCAAGACGCGCAACATCCGACAGGCTCTCGCCATACTCATCGCGGAATTCGAACGTGGCTGCTACGGGAAGCGGCTCTGAGATGCCGGTTGACTCGATCAGCAGATAGTCGAAGCGTCCTTCCGACGCGAGCTTCCGCACCTCGGCCAGTAGATCCTCACGCAGCGTGCAGCAGATGCAGCCGTTCGACATCTCGACGAGTGCCTCATCCGTGCGGCTGAGATCGGCGCCGCCGTCACGCACGAGGTCAGCATCAATGTTGACTTCGCTCATGTCATTCACGATCACTGCCACACGCCGCCCTTCGCGGTTGTGCAGCACGTGGTTAAGCAGCGTTGTCTTCCCAGCCCCGAGGAAACCAGACAGGACCGTAACGGGCAGACGCTGGTCGATTTGACTGTTCATCCGTGTGCCTTGCCAATTGTTGCGTTTTGGATTGCTGCGCGAAGCGGACGACTTCACGCGATTGACTGTGATGTTATATTATAACATGACAATTTTACTGGCTCAATTGAACGGCATCGGTGACCGGACCGGCCTGGGATAACTTCGCCACGTCACCGAAGCGATTCCGCCTTTGGCGGAAATGACCTTGCGTCGCGCGCCACGGTGCAGAACGTTGCGGCATATGCGAGCACCCACGTGTTGTGCGACCTTCCCCTTTGCCGTCCGGGAGGCCGACCATGGATGATGCGCCCGACCGATGTTGCACAACCATGGGTGAACACACGTCCGTAACTTTATAACATTACAATGACACAATCAGATAACACGCCACGTGCGCGCCCCGATTGGGGAGCAGTGCTGTCGATACAGCCACGGTGCAAACAGTGCGGCCGGGGGGGCCTGCTGGAGCCAACTGTAGGAGCTGCCGTGCCAACTCGTTTCATTGCATTGACGTTGTTTGCCGCAGCTGTGGTTCTACTTGCCCACGCTCCGGATGGTCTCGCGCATGGCGTCCACGGTGCCGTACCACCGCCGGAAGGCTCTGCTTACAGTCCGCCACTCGATGCAGGTTGGTGGGAAGCCATTTACGGTCGCATCGAACATAGCATCGGCGCGATGCTAGAACTGGCGCGAGACGGTGATGGCTTCGGCCCGATGCTGTCGATCATGCTTCTCGCATTCGGATATGGCATTCTCCACGCAATCGGACCTGGGCACGGCAAACTGCTGCTTTCCTCTTACATGACCGCAACCGACGCGCCGGCCACGCTCGGCATTGCGATTGCAATTGCCGCCGCCGCTTTCCAGGCCGCGATCGCGATTTCGGTTGTCCTGATTGTTGCCGTCGGGCTCGAAGGCTTGGCAAACCTGGTGCCCGCGCTCCAGAGCGCCGTCAACATGGTCAGTTTGCTTCTGCTGACCGCTTTGGGCGCGACCATTGTGCTCCGCCAGCTAGTTGCGCTCGATTGGCTACCGCAGCCGATGGCGCGTCTGGCGCCTGCGTCGACCTGTGCGTGCTGTGGTCATGGCCCCGCTGCACATGACCACGCAGCACACAACCACGCTGGACACGGCACCGTGCACCACCATCAAAGCCAGCATCACCATCACCAACACCATGATCATGCCGCAGACGATGACGAGCGGAAGCACGTATCGCTTTCGACACTTGGTGTCGCAGGTGTGGTTTTCTCGATGGGCGCGCGCCCCTGTACCAGCGCTTTCGCCATCCTTCTGCTTGCTCTGGCAAACGATCTCCTCGGACTCGGCATTGCTGCGACATTGGCCATGGCGCTTGGTGTCGCCTGCACGCTTGCCGTGGTTGCGGTTGTCTCGGTCGACATACGCCAGCACGCAGGCGCCGCACTTAAGCGCGTTTGGCTGCCCGATAACGCAAAGGGTCTGTTGTCTCTGATCGCGGGCGCGCTGCTCACGTCCGTTGCGCTTGCGGGCCTTGTTCAGGCGGCGACGTTTTAGGTCGGCCGAGCGATCTGGTTCTCGCAGTTTCCATCAGACGGTCTTCGCGATGACGCCGATACCCGTTACCATCATCACAGGCTTCCTCGGTGCAGGAAAAACAACGCTGGTAAACGCGCTTTTGCGCGATCCGGCGTTCGCCGAAACAGCGATCCTCATCAATGAGTTCGGGGACGTGCAGGTCGATCATGATCTTGTGGCAGAGTTCAGCGACGACCTGATCATGACCACCACCGGCTGTCTGTGCTGCACCGCTTCAAGCGACATCAAGCAATCGCTGTTTGAGCTGTGGCGGCGACGCAAGGACCGCCAGATTGGTCCGTTCAGAAGAGTCATCGTCGAAACCACAGGGCTGCTGGACCCGGTGCCGGTACTCAGTTCGCTCTTGTCCCCGCCCGCGCCGGGCCTTGTCGATACGACGGTGAGCCGGCAATTCGCGCTGTCTCGCATGATTGCGTTGTTTGATGCTATGAATGGTGCGCACAACCTCCAGCATTATCCCGAGGCGTTAAGGCAAGTTGCGTTATCCGACATCGTCGTACTCACCAAGACGGACTTGGCGAACGATCCGGCCCAACTTCGTGATGTCGAAGCGGACCGCCGCAAGATTTCGTCAATCAATCCGAGCGCTGGCATTCTGGATCGCCAGTCGGATTGGGCTGAGATCCGGGATCTCTTTCTGGAACTCCGTACGTATGATCTGCGGACCAAGGGCGAGGACGCGATTGCCTGGCTCGATGCTGAGCGGTTGCACGGGCACGACCATGGCCACCATCACCATCATGCGCACGACGACCATGACCACGATCATTCCCATGGCCACGATCACGATCATTGCCACCTGGACCGGACGCGGCACGGGCATGACATCCGCTCGCATGTGATCATCGTGGATAAGCCTGTGAGCCGCCTGGTTCTACAGCTTTTTATTGAAGCGCTGAAACTGAATGCCGGCACTGACCTGCTACGGCTGAAAGGGCTCGTTGCCTTGCGTGACGATCCCGAGCGACCTGTTGTAGTGCACGGGGTGCAGCATCTCATTCATCCCATCGATCAACTGGACCACTGGCCGAGCGACGACAAGCGCACGAAAATCGTCATGATCGGCCGCAACCTCCAAGTCGATATGTTTCGGGATGTTCTGACCGGCAGCCGCAATTGAGGCGCGGGCCTTGCAAGGCGCAACGCACGCCGTACCCCGCGAATGACCAACAGCGACTTTGGCTACGCCTTAGAAAATCTGGGCCATGATCGCGGCTCTTCCGGCTTGAGCCGGCAGGCGGCACAAACTATCTCCGATCAACGCAACGCCAGAGCAATCGCGAGGAGAACCTCATGGCAACGGGTCGCCCCATCGATCATGTCGTGCTTGCCGTCCGCGATCTGGACCAGACAGCCGCGGTCTACGAGCGCCTTGGCTTCACATTGACGCCGCGCGCGGCGCACGAGGACCGCATGGGGACGTCGAACCGGATTGCGCAGTTTCGCGGCCGCAACTTCATCGAGCTGTTGGAGGTTGATCGTCCCGACTTGCTGCAGCGGCATGCCTTCGACGCGCCGCAACCCTTTTTCAGCTTCGGCGATCACAACCGCCTGGCGACACAAACGCGCGACGGTCTTTCGCTGCTGGTCTTCCAAACGGACGATACGCGAGCGGACCTGAGCCGCTTCGCGGCAGCGGGCCTCCAGACGTTCGCGCCCTTCGATTTCGAGCGGCAGGCGCAATTACCCGACGGCACAACAGCAACCGTTTCATTTTCGCTCGGGTTTGTGCGTTCGCCGCACATGCCGCGGGTCGGATTCTTCGTTTGTGAGAACCGGGCGCAACACCTGTTCTGGAAGCCTGAGTTTCAGCAACACGCCAATGGCGCCGACGTGATCTCGTCTGTTCATCTGGCATCCTCGGAGCCCGAGCGCGACGCAGCGTTTATAGCTGCCATGTTTGATGGCGCGTGCACGACGATATCCGGCGGTATGTCCGTAGCATGCGGCCCCGGACAGGACGTGCGCGTGCTGACCCCGCACGCGATCGCCGAAATCGACCCGACATACGAACCGCCGTTATCCGCCGAGCCGATACTGGCCGGGCTGTCTGTGAGAACCAGCGCCTCGCGGCCGACGATATCGTCAGCCGAAGGTTGCGGCATGTTTATCGCGTGGGAGACGGCGCAGACCGAGTGATTGCGTTCTCGTGTGCTCTCGGCCCGCGCGTCACATCGGCTGTGCGCAGCACATAGGTATGGATCGAAAACACCACGGCGCGGGTCCGCGGTAGTCGCCACAGCACTTGCCGTTCCGAGCGCAGGAATTCTGCGTCGCCGAGTGTGGGTGTAGCGTCGGCGTGCGCCTCGGCCTCCGTCATCGGGCGAAACAAGGCTGGCTGATGCGTCGGTGTCGCGTTCCAGCGCCAGAGCGGACGCCCCGGTTGCAGACCATCGAACAGGCGCTGCACGCGGCGCGCCACGTCGTCATTGTAGACGTTGACGGGGCCGTGAATGCGAGTCAGTGGCTGCCCCAGTTTTTCCGCCAATGACCAACGCGACGGAAAGCACAGGACGGCCGCGGTGAGTACGTGCTCCGCAGCGCCGTCGGGTTTCTGTATGAGGCAGAGATCTTCCTGCACGAGCCGGCCAAGTGTCGCCAACGGCGTGTCAGCGTCCAGCGTCACCCAGACACCGTCGGGCCGTTGTACGCGATCGCTCTGCCGGACAAAGCCCGGCGGAAGATGCGCAAGCACCTCGTCGCGCAACTCTGCGGCGGCCGCGTCAGCCTCGGGCCGTTCAGCGAGCACGGCCGGGCGTCGCGTGTTCAACAAGGCGTCCCGCTCGGCCATCTGTGCGCCAAAGGCTTCGTCGACGATGAGCCAGTCGCTGGGATCGAGCGGAGCAACCCCTGTCAGCGGGCGCGGCGTCCCAATGTCGTAAGGCAGGTGATCTTGCAAGATCATGGCAATCGATTCATGTGAGGCGGATCGATCTGGCGACCCTACAGCGTCATGCGTTGTCTCGGATAGTGGAGCGTCTGCAGGGTGAGTATTTATCGCTCACGGCTGTTCCTCGCTTCGCTCGGGCCTCCGCGTGGGCGGCGCAACGCGCCGGGCCGCATTCGCGGCCTGTGGTGCCAGACGGTTAGCCCGCGCTGGTTGTTTATCGCGGCCTGGGGTTGTCCTCGCAGGATAGCCAGCGCTCGAGCCGCGAGCTTGCGAGCGTGCGAACAGCGCCAACTAGAGACTCGCGCGTGAACAGGCGGGCAACGGCGGGTGCGGGGGCCGGCGGCCCCCGCTTGGCGGCTTACTTATGCTGTGCTGCGATGCGCACACAGCGTGTGGAGGACCCCTTCACACGGCCGAATTGGCCGCGTTTGCGTTTACGCTCCAGCTGGCGGTTGCATTGCCGCCGTGCCCGGTCACAGGCGGTGCTCATTTTCTTGCGGTGTGTGCCTGCCGCAGACACGCGGTTCCCGGAAATGTCTTCGAGGGAATAGACGCAATAAGCCTTCGCACTCGCCGGTACAGGTGCCAGCGCCAGCATGGATGCGGCAAGCAGCGCCGCAGTTGTCATTGAGGGGAGGGTGCTCATGAAGTTTCCTTTCGCTGTTCTCTCACCCCGACATCATCGCGAGGTGTCGCCCCCCGTTGTCGCTGTAAGCGCGAAAAAGGTTTCACGAGCGTTGCTCGTGAGCCTTTAATTGCGCTGTTCGCACGCTCGCAAGCTCGCGGCTCGAGCGCTGGCTATCCTGTGAGGACGATCCCAGGTCGCGACTGCGGCCCGGCGCGTTGCGGCGCCCTCACCCCAACGCGGTTGTTCCCGCGTTGGGCATTTCAAATGTCGAGATGGCGAACACGCCATCTCGATGGGGGCCCGGCCGGAGGCCGGAACAGCCGTGAGCGATAAACACCCCCGTGAGCGAAACCAACAAACCCCCATTTCGAGCGAAGTTTGCGTCAACCCCTTGTCAGTGCGGTGTGTAGCCAGTATAGACCGCGCTTCTGGTACATTAGGGCGCGTAGCTCAGCGGTAGAGCACTACCTTGACATGGTAGGGGTCACAGGTTCGATCCCTGTCGCGCCCACCATCCACCGATCGCGGTCCGAGTGCGTTTTGCCAGGGTTGCGGCGCAATCTTTGATGAACGAAACCGGCTATGAAGATCAAGAACTCTCTCAAGGCGCTCATGACCCGCCACCGCGACAACCGACTGGTCCGTCGCCGCGGCCGCGTCTACATCATCAATAAGACCCAGCGGCGTTATAAGGCTCGCCAAGGTTAATCTTGGCGCGCATTGCAGCTCGGTAACTTGACCGGTCGGACACGTAGCCGTAGCTTTTCGCTATGGCTAAGCTCGCTTGCACCCATACCTTATTGGGCACCCAGATCTTATTGGCATGCGCTGTCGCCTTTGGCGCCGCACTCGTTCCGGGCGGCATCGTGCAAATTGCGCACGCTCAAGGCAACGTGCCGCCACCCGAGGCGAAGCCTGCTCCGGGTCAGGAAAATACGGCTCCCGCGCCTCGCCAGGATAAGTCCGCTCCAAACTCCGATCAGGCGACGCCTCCGTCAAATGCTCCTCCAACGGAGAATGATCTGCTGGCAGATGTCGGAACGGTCATTCCTGAGACCACGCTGGGCCGCGCGCGCATGCGCGACAACCTGTATGCCTTGCTGGCCACGGCAGAAGATCCGAAAGTCGCCGAGCGGATCTCGAAACGCATCCAGCAGATCTGGCGCGTGCCGGGAAGTGCGACCGTCGCGCTTTTGATCGATAGAGCCAATCGTAAAATTAAGGCGAAGCAGCCGGATGTCGCGCAAAAGCTCTTGGATGCCGCCGTCGAACTGGCGCCGGATTTTGCCGAAGCGTGGCATCGCCGCGCGTTTCTGAATTTTGAGCGCGGTAATGTGCGCAACGCCGTGGGCGATCTGCGGCGCGTGCTGGCGCTCGATCCGAACCACTATATGGCGTTGCGCGGGCTCGCATCGATCATGCAGGAGCTCGGCAATGAGGGGGCTGCGTTGAAGGCTTACGAGCGGTTGCTGGACGTCCACCCGCACTTCGAAGGCGCTCAAAAGTCTTACGACGAACTCAAGCGCAAGGTCGAAGGCCAACAGCTCTAACGCGCATGCTCCCGCACGTGGGTCTTTTGTTGCGCTGTTCGCGAGTTTTGACGTGCGCTACCGCTCGCGACAAGCGCTCGCTACTTGAGCGCGTTTTAGAGCGTCGGGCGACAAATATGAATCGTTGAGGTGATTCACATTTGTCGCGAACAGTGATTCTCATTGGGGCACGGAGGTGACCCATGGGAAAAGCAACATCAGCAGACCTGCGCGCCCGGATGGTGCGCAGTATGGCTC
>JBCCOV010000156.1:0-12561 GCA_039039985.1 Pseudomonadota bacterium
TCCATATCGATGATCAGCGTGAGATCCGGCTCGCGCCCGATCATGAGGGTGTGAAGCGCGTTCACAACTTCGGTCAGGTCGCCCCGGGTGGCGCCCTGATAGACCCGGGTCGAGTCTGCGAAGCGGTCGGATATGACCGTTTTGCCCGCTGCAAGCGCAGGCTCGATCACACGCTCCAAATGGTCTCGCCGCGCGGCGGTGAAGAGCAGGATTTCTGTCTCGGGTGACCATCGCCCCGGCTCACCCTCAACCAGCAGCTGACGTATTTCTTCGGCGCCGTCTGAACCGCCTGGTTCCCTGGTGAGCACAACTTCTGCGCCATCGGCACGCAGTTCATCGGCCAACAGGCGCGCTTGCGTGGACTTGCCGGAGCCGTCGATCCCTTCGAAGGTGATAAACCGGCCGCGCCGTGCGCTCATTCCCGCAGAGCCCGCGCCTCTCGCAGAGCTTGGGTCATCAGCTTTTGCGCTGAGGCGCGCATCCGTGGCATGAAGCCACCGCGCTCCACTGCCCGATCGGGAACAAGGGGGATTATCGCGTCAGGCAAATCCTCGCGCTGAATCACCAGTTCGGCGATCTGCGTGCCCTCATCAATCGGGGCCTCGATCGGACCGCGATAATTCAACGTCACGCCCAAAGGCTCCGGATTGACGGATGAGAACAACAGCGACACGTCTTCCTCGGGCACAAGGCTCACCTGCGTGCGATCACCCATCCAGACATCTGCGTCCGCGATGACAGTGCCCGCCTCAACAACCGGCTTTTCGACGAATTGGCGGAACGCCCACCCAATAATTCGCTCTGACTCTTCGGCGCGCGCGGCCGTTGACTGCAAGCCGGTGACCACAAACACGATCCGTCGGTTACCTTGCTGGGCCGATCCAACAAAGCCGTACCCGGCCTCCTGTGTGTGACCAGTCTTCAGCCCATCTGCCCCAATGCCCAACCCAAGGATCGGGTTTCGGTTGAACCGGTTGGCGGGGGAACGGTTCTTGTAGTCGTACTCTTCCTGCGCGAAGTAGCCGTAGTATTCTGGAAACTCTTCAATCAGATGCGTCGTCAGGATGCCCAGATCCCGCATGCTCATCCGGTGGTTCGGGTTTGGCCAACCCGAGGCATTGGTGAAGGTCGAGTTGGTCATGCCAAGCGTTGGCGCGACTTCGTTCATCGCGCGGGCGAACGCATCTTCACTGCCTGAAAGGCCCTCGGCGACCACAACGGTGGCGTCGTTCCCGGACGATACGATGATGCCCTGGATCAGCTCCTTTGCCGTCGGTCGGTCGAGTTCGTTCAGGAACATCGTCGACCCGCCCATGTTCTTTGCCTTGGTCGATACCGCAAACTCTTCGTCCAACGACACGCGACCGTCGCGCAGGGCGTCAAACAGCATGTAAAGGGTCATCAGCTTGGACATTGACGCAGGCGGCAGCGGCGTATCCGCGTCTTTTGCAAACAGGACCGTGCCCGTGGTCATGTCGTAGACGTAGGCCGATGTGGCGCGCGTCTCAAACGGCGCGGCCAACGCCGAAAGCGGGGCACACACCGCGAGGACAAGGAAGAAACGGAGAGATTTCAGCATATTGCCCTCATAGCTTTTGGGGTATCAGTCAGTCACCGCATAAGCGTCAGCGTACCCTAGCCCCTTAATCGTTGCCAGAAGCTCACCTTGCTCAATCTCGTTGGTCGCCGGACCGACGAGTACGCGCCAAAACTCGTTGCCGTTCGACGACTGCCCACGCACTGTTGGGATCAAACCCGCCTCGCGCAGGCTGTTTGCAGCTTTGGTTGCGTTGTCTTCCACGCTGAAAATCCCGATCTGCAGGTAGGGCTCATCAAGGTCTGAGATGCGGGGCACCTCAATCACCGGCGCATCAACAGAGACGGTCGGTACGATGACGTCACCCGAGGCAGACGCAATCTCAACCGGTTCTGCCGGTGCACCGTCGGCCCGTTCAATCGCTGCAGCCGCCGTTGCCACGGTGTCGAGCGAGGACGCTTCGATCCCTGTATCAGACGGCCCAAGCCCGATTGCCTCGTTCGAGACAACGGCCCCGGGAACAGGGGCAGGCGGTTCAACTTCCACTTCTTCCCGACGGAGCGCCACGATATCAAGCGAAGTCGGTTGACCGGCCAGCATGCCAAGCTCCGCCGCCGCATCGGATGAGACCTGGACCGATGGGCCCGGGTTCTCACGTTCGCGACGGAAAAGCGCGCCGACAACCGTCTTGCCGTTTGCCTCGTTCTTGATCAGAACCCGTTCCGGGTCAGCCACATCCGGATGCGCAACCCAAACGCCGCCAAGCGAGGGCCGCCCATCCCAAAGGCCGGACTCGTTGACCGCGAAGACATCGGGTGCCTCAACGTCTTGCTCAACATAGGTTGGCTCTGACGACACTGACCCGGTTGCCGCATCGGCTTCGAGGTTTGTCGCGTTGCGATTTGCAATGTTGAAAGGAAGTTGCCCAAACTCCGTGCAGCCGGTGACGCCGAGCGTCCCGGTCAGCAATAAAAAGAGTCCGGTCGTACAGTTTCTTGCCATCCGACGCCCCTATTTTCCGCACACAGGTTTACCTGCGCATTTCGGTTCTGCTCTGCGACATCATTAATGGCCGCGTGTGCAACATACCTCTTTAGGATAGAAAATGAAAGCGCCGCCTTTCAGTCTCACCGGTGCGCGTTACCAAGTTACCGCGCTTTACAACTGACGGCCCACGTGGCTACACAGACGCGCCGCGGAGAGGTGGCAGAGTGGTCGAATGCGGCGGTCTTGAAAACCGTTGAGCGTGAAAGCGTTCCCAGGGTTCGAATCCCTGTCTCTCCGCCACTGACCTGACCCACTGATACTGAACAGAGATTTGTCGGATTTTCCGGCGTCTTTTCCGTGTCTTACGCCTTTGAAATCAGTGCAGAGACGTGTGGGAGAGATCGATCTCCCGTGCATCCGGCGATTGGTCTCTTCGGCTCGCGTTGGTGGGGTCGGTTTCCGGTCGAGATATTCCCTGCAAGCAGGGAATTTGCAGGGAAATTTCGCGCGCCTCCTATGTATCTGGCGTCCTGGAGCATGGATCTGGCAGGGAGGTCAGTGCCTTACGTCGTAATCCCTGTTCGGCCGGGCAGGGAATATGCAAGGACTTGCAACCTTGATCAGAGGCGCGCGAGGTGGATGTTGAGGGATGTCCTGATCGTGGATTCAGATCCCGTAAAGCCGATCTTGTTGGGTCCAGTCCAGCGGGATTTGGTGTCGCAAAATCCGCCGCAAGGTGACCTCGGGCGGGAGGGTGCCGTCGCGGATTGCGATCTGTATCTTCGGGGACAGAAAGGCGAGAGGACCGCGGGTACGGATGAAGACATCGTCGTGACCGGCTTCCCGCGCGACATCTGAGATTGGCGTACCGTCGCGCAGGGCGGTAGCCCAGCGATGCGCATCTGCAAGCGTCCGGAGGAGGACGGGATCAGGGTCTGGTTCCGGCGTGCCGACAACCAGCTTGGCCTCGACACCGCGGCGGCGCAGACATATCGGTACTGAGAAGTCGACGAGATCCGGCGACATCTTTTCGAGGGACAGATTCAGCTTGTTGGCCAGTACCGCAGGATCCAGCCGGAGCCGGAGTTCCTTTTGTGCGACGTCCATTAGTGATGGAGGTCACTGCACGTCATCCCAGCGGCAGTATCTTCGGCGCAGACGGCTATCACCATCAGATCGCCGCGAATGTCTGGGCCAGCGCGGGCAAACTGCCGCGGCGTCCGGACATAGCGGGTCTTGCCGCACTCACGCTCCGGGCGGAAGTCGCCACCCCAAAGCCTTTGACCCCGCCGTCTGGCGTGTCCGTAACCCGTGAGCCGAAAGGGAATCTGAGATATATTGATTGATGGAAAATGGACAGCCGATTGGCAACCCGTGCAGTCCAAGGACAAAGAGGGTCGCTTTGTCCGACAAACGTCAAGTTTCCGGAAAGGATCACGCCAGACGGGCAGTCCGGCCCGACTGGCGAAGGCGGCTTTAAGGCCGAAGCGGGGGCACTATCATCTTTACGTCGCTTTGATTTGCCTTTGGGCGTCGCGAGCCCTGATCGCGCGGAGCCTGAAAGGGCTGAAAGACTTGATCCCGGTCACCATGGTAGAGCCTTTTCTTACGGATCAGGGGTGGCGTTTCGGCAACTTTCCAGGTGCATCAGAGGACCCGCTTTCTCGCGCAACCTACATGCACGAGATCTACACGCGCGCAGATGATCTTTTCACGGGCGGTGCGACGGTTCCCGTGCTTTGGGACACGAAGCGGGCTCGCATGGTCAACAATGAAAGCGCTGACATCCTGCGCATGTTCTCAACGCAAGCGACATTGCCGATGAAATCTCGGCTCTTGGCTCTATGACACTTTGAACAACGGCGTTTACAAAGCCGGATTTGCATCGTCGCAGGCTGCATAAGAAGAAGCTGTGGGCGGGGTTTTTGCGCTTGATACACTAGAATCTCACCTCAGCGATGGACGCGACTTTCTCTTGGTGAACGTCTGACGGAGAGCGATGTTCGGCTGTTTGTCACGACAGTTCGTTTTGATGCGGCGTATCATTGCCTCTTCAAAACCAACCTGCACAGGATAGCGGATTACCCCCATCTTCAACAGCAATTGGACCGGATGCTGAGCGTGACCGGTGTTTCGGAGACGGTGGATATGGATCACATCAAGACGGGCTACTATTCGATCAAGGCATTGAATCCGGGCGGAATTGTTCCGGTCGGCCCATTGTCCAACGCAACGCGCCTAGCTGCTGAATAGGTGATACCGGATCGGTAAGTCCTGATACGGCGACAGTAGGTCCCTATGCGCACTACCCTGCTCATGAAACCTGCGATCATCTGCGTTGCGATAACCGGTTCGTTGCCGCAGAAATCAGATAATCCGACCGTCCCAATTTCGATTACCGAACAGATCGAAAGCACACAGGAAGCCTAAGAGGCGGGTGCCAGCATCGCGCATCGTCATGTGCGTCTCCCGACATGGCGTCGCTCTCGGTCGGTTCTGCCAACTTTCCAACACGGGTCTACGAAAACGCGCCCAATCTCGTGGATTGGCTTCCGCACGAAATGACGACCTATGGCGTTACACCTGAAATTGAAGCCTTTGACCTGAGCCACGTCGTGAACTCGATCAGCGTGCACGAAGCCGGAGTGCTGCAGGGCAAGCTCTTCATTCAGATCGTGATGGGTGAGAAAAATGCGATGCCGGCAGACCGGGGCGTTTTCGACTTCATGTGTGACCTGATTGAAGAAGGCGCCCCGGACGCGGAGTGGTGCGCGGCAGGCATCGGGGCAAAACAACTGGTTCTCAACGAATGGGCCGCTGAGCGCGGCGTACATCTGCGAACGGGATTGGAAAGCAATGTTCGTCTGTACAAGACGGCGCTGGCTGCTTCGAATGCGGCACTTGTGAAACGGGCGGTCCAGATCGTCGACGATGCGGACCGGAATGTTGCCAGACCGGATGAAGCGCGCGCAATGCTAGGCTTATCAGCATAGCCCGCTAAGGTCGTTGATGCCGAGAGACGATATTGCTTGAATATAGGGGGAAGCGTGCTCTTGGGGCCAGAGCTCACATAGACCTGACGAACGGCAGCTTTCGGGAATGCAGACGCAGCATTTTGTCTCGCAAGCTGATGTTGGCTTTGGGCCGCTTTGAGAGCCGCACGCAGAAACTTCCGGCGTCTGCGTTGCGTGTAAGCCAGCGAATTTAGTAGCCCGTTACTAGAGCAATTTTGCGGTAATCTTTGAAGTGTCGGGACGGTCGGTTAGGATCGCATTGATGAACAGCGAGAAGAGCTCTCCTTGCGAGCCGATACGCAGTTTCACGTAGATATTGCGCCGGTGGATGCGGACTGTACCGGGCGATATTCCAAGCTCGTTTCCGGTGGCCTCGGCAGAGTGTCCTCTGAGTGTCATCTCCACCACTTCACGCTCTCGGGCGGTCAGCACGCCCTGACCGATCGTGCGGAACGCCTGGCCGATCCGCTCTTCGCGCGTATGGTGTTCCTTTCCCTCATCGTCGCGCGCAAACCCCTTCCAGTGTGCTTCGGACGTCGCCCTGACAATCGGCCAGACCCGCTTTAGCGAGCGGATCTCAGCACTTGAAAACCGTTTTTTCTTGCGCATGAGTGACGTCACCACGCTCAGTCGATTGTCGGCCCGGACAAAAAAACCGATCTCTTCGGCAAGTCCGGTTTGACCGTAATAGCTGCGATAGTATTCGCCCTGGTAGAAGCGGTCCGGCGCGATCTCCCGCAGTCGCCACAGGCCCGGTTCGGTCTTGTCGATCGTCGCCAGGAAAAATGGATCAAGAAGGTATGGACCTTCGAGGTATTCAGTTACGTGTAAGCGGTGCCGTTCGGGAGTGAAATCGTCATAGAGCGCGAGCGGTCGCGCCGACCCGACATATCCGAAAATCACCGTGTAATCATAGGGCGCAATCGCGCGTAGCGCGTCGGCAAGTGCGACCGGAAACCGTGGTGTCTTGAGCGTTTCAACCAGACGCGCCGCGTGCTCCACCCATTCCATGTGCGCCAATCCAGTCCATTCGTTATATGCTCCTTGGCCTATTATATTTGGCGTATTTACACAACGCCCTCATTCGACTGAGATTTGCCTAAACCGTTATATGACGCTGGATGGAAACTTGGTCGCAGATGACGCGAACATGAAATATGAGCCGGTTGTGGGGAATGAGGCTTTGACGACGGTTGCCGAACTCCGTGGCGTTTCGAAACGCTTTGGGGATGTTCAGGCGGCACGAGACCTGAACCTTCGCGTCGTGGCAGGCGAGTTCCTGTCTTTCCTCGGACCCTCAGGATGCGGCAAGACCACTGCGCTTCGCATGCTGGCCGGCTTCGAGAGGCCGAGTGAAGGCGAGGTTTTGATCAATGGCGAGGTGGTAAACGCGCTCGAGCCGTTTCGCCGGCCGGTCAACATGGTGTTCCAGAGCTACGCCCTGTTTCCGCATCTAAGTGTTTTTGACAACGTGGCCTACGGGTTGCGCCAACAGCGCCCTCGATTGTCACGCGCGAAGATCACGCAAAAGGTCAACCGGACGCTCGAGATCGTTCGGCTCGGAGAATTTGGGCCGCGTCGCATCTGGGAGATGTCTGGCGGTCAGCAACAGCGCGTCGCCTTGGCGCGTGCCATAGTCAACGAGCCCAAGCTTCTGTTGCTCGACGAACCGCTTGCCGCGCTGGACCGTAAGCTCAGAAAGGCGATGCAGATCGAACTTCAGGACCTTCAACGCCAATTGGGAATAACGTTTGTTCTGGTCACGCACGATCAGGAAGAGGCGCTGTCTCTTTCCGACCGCGTCTGCGTGATGCGTGACGGGCAGATCGTGCAGATCGGATCGCCGCGCGAATTGTATGACGCGCCCGTCTCGCGCTATGTCGCTGATTTCGTCGGCACGTCAAACTTCCTTGAAGGGCGGGTCGAAAGCATCGCCGACGGGATTGCGGAGTTCGTCGATAAATCCGGACATCGCTTTTCGGGTCAGGCCGGACCCGGGATCACAGCAGGCGCGGCTGGCACGCTGAGTGTACGGCCCGAACAAATCCGCATCTCACGCGCGCCGCTCGAGGGCGGCTACCCTGTGACTGTCCAGAACCGCATCTTTCTCGGCGAGCACACGGAATACCTGGTGCGGCATGACACGATGGGGACGATTAACGTCCTTGCCTCCCGGCGGGCCGAGGACAGAGAGACCCCTCTTGATGCCGGCGCGCGGGCACAGATCGCTTGGAACCCAAGCGCCGCACTGATCCTTCAGGAAAATTGATCACGAAACCTGCCAACAGGAGAATGACATGAAGAATGATGAAACGATCTCGAAAAAGAAATTCATGGAAGAACTGCGCCGGTACCAGAACGGTTCGGTCACGCGTCGGCATTTCCTCGGTGTCACGGGGCTTGGTGCCGCGACGGCTGTTATGGGTGCAGCGGTTCCAGCGCTGCGCGCCCGACCGGCCTTCGCGCAGGATATCGGTGACCGTGTGATCCTGGCGACCTGGCCGAACTATCATGATCAGTCCAATTTCGATGCTTTCACCGATCAAACTGGTGCTGCGGTGCAGGTCAATGTCTTCGGATCGAACGAGGAAATGCTGGCCAAGCTGCAGGCTGGTGGATCAGGCTGGGATGTCTATGTGCCGACGAACTACACGATCACGACCTATGTCGAGGAAGACCTGATCGAACCGCTCGATCTGTCCAAACTGCCATACTATGATCCGGCCGCGTTTGATGCACGCTTTTCCGATGCAGGCATCGTTGACGGAACCGTCTATGCCGTTCCCAAGAACTGGGGCACGACAGGTATGGCAATCAACACCGCGCAGAACGGAGGCAACGCATTCGATAGCTGGAAAGAGTTTTTCGACCGCACCATGGACGATTTCTCGGGCCGCACGATGGTCCATGACTATCAGCTGACCACCATTGGCGCGGCTTTGAACTATCACGGGTATTCGTTCAATTCGGTGGATGAAGCGGAACTTGCCGATGCCGAGAAGCTGCTGATCGACGTGAAGCCGCATCTTTTTGCGATCACTTCGGACTATCAACCAGCCATGCGGTCTGGCGACGCCTGGCTGACCATCTGCTGGACCGGCGACGGCAAGCAACTCAACACCGACATCCCCGAGATCGCGTTCTCGCTGGGGAAAGAAGGGGGCGAGTTGTGGAGCGATTACTATGCCATCCCGAAAGGCGCGCCGCACATGGAGGCGGCCTATGCCCTGATCAACTACATGCTTGATCCTGAGGTCAACGCCCGCGAGGTGAAGGCGCATGGATATCCGGTGGCTGACAGCCGAACCAATGCGCTTCTGCCCGAAGAGATCCTGAACGACCCGATCCTGTATCCGGCGGCCGAAATGCTCGACGCGTTGGAGTTTGGCGCGGCGGCGACGTTGACCGACCCGAACCGCGCCGAACTGTTGGCGCGCTTCAAGTCGGCCTGAGGACTGCGCACGGGATGACTGAGCGTGCGCGCAATTGGATGCTGATCGCTCCGGCGGGTGCGCTGTTGCTTGTCATGCTCGTGTTGCCGCTCTCGTTCGTATTCGTTTTCAGCTTCGGAGAGCGGGGGCCGGCCGGCGGCTATGTCCCCGCTTTCACGCTTGAGCAATACGCAAACCTTCCGGCTCGCTGGACGGCCTTTAAGAATACACTGATCCTTGCGCCGCTTGGAACGATCGCGGCACTCATTATTGCGTATCCGCTGGCGTACCAGCTTGCGGTCAAGACCGACCCGAAGTGGAAGACGTTGCTTTTGGTGCTTGTCATCGTGCCGTTCTGGACCTCAATCCTCATCCGAAGCTACGCATGGATCTACATTCTCGGCGGACAGGGCCTGCCCGCCATGTTCGCAAGTCTCGGCATCGAGGATGTCCGGCTGATTTATACACCGTTCGCGGTGACGATTGGCATCATCTACGGGTATCTGCCGCTGATGGTCTTCCCGATCTATGTCGCGCTAGACCGATTGGACAAACGCTTGCTTGAAGCGTCGAGCGACCTTGGCGCCAAGCCGTTGCAGACGTTTTTCAAGGTAACCCTGCCGCTTTCTGTGCCTGGCGTCGCGACGGGCTGTATGTTGGTGTTCATCCTTCTGATGGGCGAATTCCTGATCCCGGCGCTTCTGGGCGGAGGCAAGGTGTTTTTCGTCGGCAATGCACTGGTCGACCTGTTCCTCCAGTCGCGCAACTGGGCCTATGGCTCAGCGGTGGCCTTCACGCTGATCGTCATCATGCTGATTACTGTCACGATCTATATGCGCCTCATCGCGCGGCTGCAGACCGGCCGCGACGATGCGGCGGTGATGTAGGGGCTGGCGATGCGTATTTACTCCCTCGCCGTCTACATTTTCCTTTACGCGCCGATCGTCATCATCGCGCTGTTTAGCTTCAATGCGGGCCGCCATGCGAGCAGCTTCGAAGGCTTCTCGGTGCAGTGGTACGGGCGGGCGCTTAACAACCCGTTTGTGATGGACGCGCTTGAAACCAGCCTGATCGTGGCTTTCACGACAGCGACGCTCGCCAGCATTCTAGGGACGCTTGCGGCGGTGGGGCTTCAGGGCCTTCGGGGGCCGCTGCGGACACTCTTTGACGCGCTGATCTATGTCGCGGTGATGATTCCAGGCATTGTGATCGGGATCGCGACGCTGATCGCGTTGGTGACAGTTTTCGATGTGGTGAACCCGTGGATCGAACGCCTTTGGGGCGACGCAGACGCGGCACCGAGGCTGTCGATGGGCATGGGGTCGCTGATCGCGGCGCATACCATGTTCACGATGGCGCTGGTCATCATCATCGTGCGCGCGCGACTTGGAACGCTTGAAAAGTCACTGAATGAGGCGTCGGCTGATCTGTACGCGACACCGCTCGGCACGTTTCGCCAAGTGACCTTACCGTTGATCGCGCCCGCCGTGCTGGCGGGATTTCTTCTGAGTTTCACGTTCAGTTTTGACGATTTCACCATCGCCTTCTTTGTCGCCGGCTCTGAAACGACGCTGCCGATCTACATCTTTTCGTCGATCCGCCGCGGCGTGACGCCCGAAATCAACGCCATCGGCACGATGGTCATGCTCGCCTCGCTGCTTCTTTTGATCGCAGCACAGCTGATCCTGCGGCGGGGCGACCGAAAGTGAAAGGACGCCCGCCATGCTTGTGAAAGAGAAGGTGGTTTTTGTCACCGGCGCGGCCTCGGGCATCGGCGCCGAAGGTGCAATCGCGTTGGCCCGCGAAGGTGCGAACTTAACTGTTGCCGACATCAACGCTGACGGAGTGCAAGCGGTGGCTGATCGGATCACCGCCGAGGGGGGCATTGCGCGCGCGATCACGCTTGATGTCGATGACGCCGATCACCTGACGGCCGCGATTGACGAATGCGCGGCACAGCATGGGCGTCTCGACGTTCTGCACTCTCATCCAGGGATACAAATCGAGGGCACGCTGGAACAGGTTTCGGTCGATGACATGGATGCTTCGTGGCGCTTGAACGTGCGGTCACATTTCGTGGCCGCGAAGGCCGCTATGGCGCATATGAGACCCGCACGAAGCGGCTCGATCATCATTACCGCGTCCGGATCCGGCGTGCAGTACGACAGCGAGATGATCGCCTATGCCACGACCAAACACGCGGCCGTCGCAATGACGCGCCAAATCGCAAAGGATTTCGGCAGGCATAACGTGCGAGTGAATGCCCTGTGTCCGGGTTTCATCGATACACCCTTCAACCGCGGTTTCGAGATCCAGATGGGCGGTCGCGACAAACTGGAGGGCTACATCACGGACGAAATACCGATGGGGCGTTTCGGCTCGGTCGAAGAGATGGCCGATGCTATTGTGTTCCTCGCCTCGGACCGCTCAACGTTCATGACTGGGCATGCGCTGGTCGTCGACGGCGGCGAATGTCTTTAACTAATGCTCGGACCGGGAGACTGCTCCCGCTCAATCTCGCGACAACGGCGAGTGACCGGAAGGCAGGCTACAACCACAGCATGGGCTGCACCGGCCTAGTGTCTGGTATGGGCCGTCCTCTCGAGCGGCCCTTTAGTCTAAATTTCGATGGCTTCGGCAATGACCATTCCATCCTCAAGTTCGACACCGCGGTATCGAACCTTGCTGTCCATCTTCGTGTGACCGAGTAGGAGCTGAACAGCTTGGAGTTGCCCGTTTTCTTATAGATTTGGGTAACCTTGGTGCGTCGCATAGAGTGTGGCTAAAGGCGCGCCGCAGCGAACCCACCTTGCTCATTCGTTAGGGTGCGTCGAACGACCAGTTTCAGTCACCGTTCGCCATGGGACCGGCATCGGTGCGGGCTTGTGGACAGCCACACCGATCATGACGAGGACCACGCCCAGGACATCCACGGCGCTGGGAATCTGGCGCAAGACGATCACACCGATGATCGTGGCGGTCGCAGGAAGGAGAGCGAGCAGGAACGCGAAGCTGACGCGCGGCAGACGGGCCATAGCGAGCTGGTCGCAGACATAGGGGATGACGGAGGAGCAGATACCGACGCCAATTCCGGCCAGAACAAGAAGCGGCGCGCCGAATGCGTCGAGAGCTTGCAGGAAGCCGATGGGCATCACGAAGATGAAGGCCGCTGTCATAGCGGCGCCGAGACGCTCCACACCGCCAGAAGCGCCGCCTTCGGAAATCTTGTGACCAAGGATGATGTAGAGGACGAACAGAGACCCGTTCAGCACTGCCCAGAAGAAGCCCAGAAGGTCGGACGTGAGGTCAGGGCCTTCGGCGGCCAAGAGCGATGGCACGTCGATCAGAAGAGCCACGCCGATGATGGCAAAGGCGAAAGCCAGATAGTTGCGGCCCGTGCGCAGGCCCCAGAGGGCAATCCCGATGGTGCCGACGAACTCGATGGCGGCGACCAGTGAGATCGGCAATCGATCAAGGGCTAGGTAGAACGCACTGTTCATCACGGCGAGGCACCCCCCGAGCGCAAGTAGAAGTAGCCGCTCACGTGGCGACGATTTCTTGAAGGTGCGCCATGGCTTCGTGATCGGCGCGA
>JBCCOV010000157.1:0-12559 GCA_039039985.1 Pseudomonadota bacterium
ATGACGCCGCGCCCGGCTTTGCGGCAGCAATTGCGGCTGCGGTGCCGGTTGGTGCTGCAGCCGGTGTCCGCTTGCCCGCATCAGTCTTGCCGGCCTTTGGAACCGACGACGACTTCGGCGGCACAGGCTTCGACGGCTCTCCCGACGGCTTTGGAGATGCCGGAGACCGGTCCGTGCGCACCTCAGTCGCCTTGAGATCAATCATGCGCTTGGGGACTTTTTGGTTCTTGCCCCGATCACCGCTTCCGTTGCTCACGATAGATCCTCCGCGACGAGCAGTATTAGATTGCGTACGCGCAATAGTGACGCCTACAGAGCGGCAAAAAAGAGAACAAACCGCTTGTTTGGGGTTATGCAGCGCCCGCGATCGGTTTTCTACCCGATAAGTTCCACCATTTCCTTGACATTTGGCTTTGCCGATACAAGCGCATCCGCAAATCCAGATTGCTGAAGTGGCGCAGCCACCGCAGCCGATAAACAATAGTGCCGCAACCGCCTCGCAGCACTCTCAATACGAGCCTCCGTCAGCCGGCAGACATATTGCTCAGCTGTACGCTGAGAAAATAGAAGAACACCGTCCACCTTACCATCAGCGATCTGCCGCACCAGTGCCGGCGACGGCGAAGCAGTTGGGACTGCGCGGTAGAGAATGTGACGGCGCACGTCCAGCCCAAGTGACCGAAGCGCGCCCTCCAGGTCGTATGCAACGTCCTCTCCTCTGAGTACGGCAACCGGTGCATCGCCAATCCCAGGCAGTGAATGGATCAATTCGGGAAGGTCAGCCGCACGCCCTGGCCCGACTTGGACGTGATGAAAACCCAGGCGTTGCGCTTCATCAGCGGTACCTGGTCCGACAACAACCAGCCTCTGATCGACGGCACCGGCGAAAGCCGGCGTCTCGGCCAACACACGAAGCGCGTTCTTACTCGTCGCAACAACAGCGGACGCGCCATCAAGATGCGGGCTCACGTCGGCATAGGGCTCGATTTTGAGGAGCGGCTCAACAATAACGTTGTGGCCGCGAGCTTCCAGTGCCTCAGCCAGATCAGCACCATCGCCTGCAGGTCGCGTGACCCACAACTGCATCAAGTTTCTCCATTTTAATCCGCACCCTGCGCAATCTCCCGTCCGCCGCGCCGAAGCGTCTCATCGGCAGCATCGGCCGCAAGTGCCGCGAGCTCGGCCAGGGGACCAGAACGCTCAACCGATAAGACCTTTCGACCGTCTGGGGACAGAACCTGGCCACGGAAGCGGTAGGTGTCGCCACCAGTTATCGGCTCTGCAAGGCCGGCGATCGGCGTGCGGCACGACCCGTCGAGGCGGCTGAGATAGACGCGTTCCGCCGACACGCATTGCGATGTCTCCGTGTGGTTCAGTGGCGTAACGACGTCGCGCGCGCGATCTTGGTCATTCCGCACTTGGAGTGCAATCGCACCTTGGGCAACAGCCGGCAGCATCGCATCCGTGGACAGCGGGCTCGTAATCCGTTCCGCCTGCCCCAGTCGCTTCAAACCGGCGCAGGCTAAAAAAGTCGCCACCGCGACACCCGCCTCGAGCTTACCAAGGCGCGTTTGAACGTTTCCGCGGAACTCGACGACGGAAAGATCCGGACGGACATGCTTCAATTGCGCCCGACGCCGGAGCGATGATGTGCCGACTGTCTCACCGTCTGGAACATCCGCAAGCGTCGCATATTTTAGGCTGATGAAGGCATCGCGCACATCCGCACGCGGCAGTACCGCACCGATGATAAGCCCGTCAGGCAACGTTGTTTCGAGATCCTTCATAGAATGGACAGCGATGTCGATCTCATCACTGAATAACGCCTCTTCGATCTCCTTTGTAAACAGGCCCTTGCCGCCCACCTCGGACAATGGGCGGTCCTGGATCCGGTCACCTGATGTCTTAATGACTTTAATCTCAATCGCGTCCGCAGAAAGCCCGTGTGCCGACATGAGCCGGTCCCGGGTCTCGTAGGCCTGGGCCAGCGCCAGTGGCGAACCGCGTGTCCCTAAACGAATGGTCTGCGCAGTCACGGTTTCTCCCTTCTTAATGAACGGACAGGAACCCTATCGGATAAGCCCCGTTTTGACTCGGCACCCACTTTCCTCGCACACAGTGCGCACGACCCTGCCGTCGATCGCCAGGATAAACTGTCGGACGCACGGCACAAACGCAACCAATCGGACCGAACCAACGTGGTGTTACCCGCCGAAAGTCACGCAATAACCATCCTCGGAATCGAGACGAGTTGCGACGAAACAGCCGCAGCGGTGGTCGTGCGGGCGCCGGACGGAAGCGGGACGATCGCCTCAAACATCATCCGGTCCCAATGGGCCGAACATGCGGCCTACGGCGGTGTCGTTCCCGAGATTGCGGCCCGCGCCCATCTTGCCTGCCTCGACACGATCATTGAGCAGGCACTGCGCGACGCCGACCGGAAACTGTCGGATGTGGACGCGATTGCCGCGACTGCGGGCCCTGGGCTGATAGGTGGTTTGATGGTCGGACTGACCGTTGCAAAGGCCATGGCGATTGCAACATCCAAGCCGCTGTTGGCCATCAATCACTTGGAAGCGCATGCATTGACCGTGGGGCTGACCGATCAACTGAAGCCGCCTTATCTCCTGCTGCTTGTATCGGGCGGGCACACCCAAACAGTGCTGGTCGAAGCCGTCGGCAGGTACAAGAGGCTCGGTTCAACGATTGATGACGCACTCGGCGAGGCATTCGATAAAACCGCAAAACTGCTGGGGCTGGAGGCACCCGGCGGCCCGGCTGTTGAACGCATGGCCGAACGTGGAGACCCAGCCGCATTTGCGTTCCCGCGCCCCATGCGCGGCCGACCCGAACCCCACTTCTCCTTTGCGGGGCTGAAGACCGCTGTGCGACGCACGGCACAAGAGCTGGTGCCATTGTCAGATTCGACCGTGTCCGATCTGTGCGCAAGCTTCGAGGCTGCGGTCTGCGACTGTGTGGTCGATCGCTGCGAACGCGCTCTGGCTGATGCGCGCGCGCACCTTGGCGAGCGGCCAGCTCTGGTTGTCGCGGGTGGCGTTGCAGCAAACAAGCGACTACGAAGAGCTCTGCAGGTTCACGCCGACAATGCAGGCGTACGGCTCGTTGTACCACCGCCAAGACTATGCGCCGACAATGCCGCGATGGTCGCATGGGCGGCGGGTGAGCGACTGGCGCGCGGTATGTTGCATGACGGACTAGCCCAGTCTGCCAGGGCACGCTGGCCGTTGGACGAACTGGCCGATCCCGTTCTTGGCGCCGGGCAGAAGGGCGCCAAGGCCTAACGGAACTAAGGATGTCGAGGGGGCGCGGGGCGCAGTGACGTTTCGATCAATCGGAGTAATGGGTGGCGGGGCCTGGGGTACGGCACTTGCACATCGCTTGGCGCTCAACGGACGAAGTGTGCTGATCTGGGCTTTTGAGCCTGAAACGGTGGATGCGATTAACACGCACCACACAAATCCGCTGTTCCTCGCTGACATACCTTTATCCCACGCACTCCGAGCCACATCCGATCTGAGTGCGTTATCGGCATGCGAACTTGTTTTACTTGTGCCGCCTGCACAGCATCTTGGCCGCCTCGCCGGCGAACTCGTCCATCACGTCTCTCGCGACGTCCCGTTTGTCATTTGTGCGAAAGGAATCGAGCGCGAAACCAATCGATTACTTCAGGACGTCCTCGCGGCAACCGCGCCGCATCAGCCGTTTGCGTTTCTCTCGGGCCCGAGCTTCGCGTCCGAGGTCGCCAAGGGCCTGCCAGCGGCCTTAACAGTTGCATGTCCTGACGCCGACCTGGGCCGCAAGATCGCTGAAACCATCGGTTCGCCGAACCTGCGACTGTATTGGACGGACGACGTGGTTGGAGTGGCAATCGGAGGCGCCGCAAAGAACGTTCTTGCCATTGCCGCCGGTATCGTCGATGGCCGCGCGCTTGGCGCCAATGCCCACGCTGCGCTCGTCACCCGCGGCTTTGCAGAATTGCGTCGGTTCGCGGAAGCGCACGGAGCACGTGCCGAGACGTTGGCCGGCCTCTCCGGTCTTGGCGATCTTCTCCTCACATGTGGTAGCCCCCAGTCGCGGAACATGTCGCTGGGCCGCGCCCTGGGGCAGGGGCAGTCGATTGAAGATGTCCTGGGAGCGCGCACATCCGTGACAGAGGGCGTTTATACGGCCGCGGCCATGGTCGCGATGGCGGAAGCAAAAGGGATTGACGTACCCATATCGCGCGCCGTCCTGGCAATCGTTGAAGGACACATCGGCGTGGATGCCGCGATCGAGGCCCTTATGCAGCGACCACTGAAAGCAGAAGACTGAGCGTGATGCGACAGGGCACCTGCAGCGAAGGCTCGACCAAGTGAGTCATATCGCGACAGTAAACCCGATTAATCAATCCAACTTCGACTGAGGTCCAAGATGCAGTATTGGCTGTTTAAATCAGAGCCCGACGTCTTTTCCTGGGACGACCTCAAAGCGAAGGGCCCGACAGGCGAGGAATGGGATGGCGTTCGCAACTATCAGGCGCGCAACAACATGCGCGCGATGAAGCTCGGCGATCTCGGCTTCTTTTATCATTCCAATGCCGGCAAGGACATTGTCGGCATTTGCGAGGTTTGCACGCTGGCCCATCCGGACTCGACAACCGACGATGACCGCTGGGAGTGCATTGACGTGCGCGCGGTGATCGACGTGCCCAAGCCGGTTGCGCTGCCTGACATCAAGGCCGATCCGGCGCTTGCCGACATGGCACTGGTGACGTCGATGCGGCTATCCGTTCAGCCCGTCACGACTTCAGAATGGAAACATCTCTGCAAGCACATGGGGCTATCGCAAAAGGCGATCAAGGACGCGACGTCTCAGCTGCCGAAGCTCAAATGACCGACCGCGAATTGCCGGACTGGCGGACATTCATCCAAAACAACACGAAGCCGATGGCGCCACCGCTGGTGCCTGAAATCACGTTGCATCTCGCCGAGGAATCCCTCCCGATCTGGCGCAAAACGGAAGAAGAACTCGGAGAAATCAACGTCCCGCCGCCGTTTTGGGCATTTGCCTGGGCGGGCGGACAAGCTCTGGCCCGATATGTCCTGGATCATCCGCTTGTGGTCGCCAATCGCAACGTATTGGACCTTGGATCTGGTTCTGCGATTGTTGCCATCGCAGCGATGAAGGCCGGCGCGTCAGGGGCCGTAGCCAACGATCCCGATGAAATTGCAAACATCGCCGCACAGCTGAATGCAGAGCAGAACGGGGTCGACATCGTCTCTGAACCCAGCGACGTGCTGGATCGGGATCCAACTGCATACGGCGCAATACTGGTCGGCGATTTGTTTTACGAAGAGCAGCTTACCGCGCGCGTACTCGCATTCTGCAAGCAGGCCGACACCGCGGGTGTGCCTGTCTTGATTGGCGATCCCAACCGCAACTTCTGCCCCACGGATCAATTGGAACGCTGCGCATCCTATGCGGTTCCGGTCACACGTGAACTGGAGGATAGCGAGATCAAGTCGACATCGGTTTGGCAGTTGGCGCGCGATACCGCTTCGCAGGCACGTTAGTTCAGCGGCAATCTCCGCTCCAAACCGTCCTCAAGCCCGCTCGATGCGGCAATGATAGCAGTTGTTCGATGCGGATCGGACGTGAACGTATGAAACAGTGTAACTGGCCAGCAGATTATCGGCACGCTGCGTGATTTGTGCCGTCGGAATGACGCCGCCTGAGCCCGACACAATGCGATGGTCCGGCCCATATCCGCGAACCAGATAGGTCGGCGAGTCCAAAAATGTTGGTAATTGCCCGACAGCGCCGCCGCGTTGACAGTGTCTCGCATGAA
The DNA here is from genome assembly GCA_039039985.1 of Pseudomonadota bacterium. GTDB lineage: Bacteria > Pseudomonadota > Alphaproteobacteria > Rhizobiales > Hyphomicrobiaceae > JBCBWG01. The sequence continues at coordinate 5,849 of JBCCOV010000157.1, forward strand.
GAAATATCGGGCCTGTCTCGGCGTAGGGCTGCGGCTCTGGAAACGGTCGATAGGCGAGCAGTAGATAGTCCTCTCCTGGCTCGATAAAGCCCAGACAGTGCCGGCAAGGGCGCCCCGGCGTATCAGCGGTACGCCGTTCGGAGCATTGACCGTTTGCGTCCGCCGCGCCGGCGCGATAGGCCTCTGCGACATCTGACGACATCGCGACAAATCGAATGGCCATGACCAGTGCTCCCCTTTGCCTCGCGAGAGTTGATGACGCCTACGGATCACGCTGGCGTCCGCCAGAACAACCCGTTTCTTGATCATGTGTTGCGGGCATCACGGCCTGCGGTTAGACGCATCGATCTGCTTCGAAGGACGAGAGACCATGGACATCAGCGCAGTGAACTACATCGCCGTTATCTTGGCCGCCATCGCGAGTTACGCATTCGGCGCCGGATGGTACATGTTGCTGGCAAACCCATGGATGGCCGCGCTCGGTAAAACTGAAGCCGATATCAAAGGCCCGGATGGCAAAGGTCCAAGCCCGGTTCCCTTTATCGCGTCGTTCGTCGCCCAGCTTGTCATGGCGTTCGTGTTCGTCAATCTGCTTGGCCATTTCGGCGCGGATCGGGTCACACTAACCAGCGCCGTTCTGTCTGGCGTCATGATTTGGCTCGGCTTTGTTGCAACGACGCTCGTCACCAATCATGCGTTCCAGGGTGCAAAGCCGTCGCTGACCCTCATCGACGGAGGGCATTGGCTCGGCGTATTAGTGCTTCAAGGCGCCGTAATCGGCCTCGTTGGCGTATAAGCCGTCGCGCGCAAACGCACCTTGCCAGAGAACGTTGCCAGAGAACACTGGACGTCAATCGTACGGAGCAATTTCGGATGATGCAGCTCGCCGTCGTTTCGATCCCGGTCGCCGATCAGGCCAGATCGAAAGCGTTCTATCAGGATGTTGTCGGATTCAGCCTTGTACGGGAGGGCGATCTCGGGACACCATTTGCTTACATCCTGCTCAAACCGCCCGCCGGCCTCGCGGGAATCAGCCTCGTCCACCCGACGGAGACCAATCCAGCCGGCTCCGTTCAGGGGCTGATGATGCAGACCCTCGACGTGAACAAGATCATTGAGCGTCTGCAACCGCGCGGGCTGACACTCACGGAACCCAAGGTCGCCAGCTGGGGCCGGTTTACGACGTTTTCGGACCCTGACGGCAACGGCTGGGTGATTGCCGAACCAAATTTTGCGGCATAGGCGCGAAGCGTCGGTCCGCCCGATGGTCGGAGAATATGCAGGTCGCAGTCGACAATAGTCGCTTCGACCAACGGTCCGCTTGCGATCCAAACCCATCAAATCATAATGCCCAACAACGAAGCAGACTTTGAGGAAGCGAACCAATGAGCGATTCGGTTTATCCCGTACCCGCAGAATGGGCAGCGCGCGCTTGGGTTGACGATGCGAAGTACCAGGAAATGTACGACCGCAGCGTTTCTGACCCAGAAGGTTTCTGGGGGGAGATGGGCCACGGCATCGACTGGATCAAACCCTATACCAAAGTAAAAAATACGACTTACGGGCCCGGCGAGGTTGCGATTAAATGGTTCGAAGATGGCACGTTGAATGTGTGCTATAACTGTGTTGATCGCCACGTTGAAAGCCGCGGCGATCAGGTCGCCATCATCTGGGAAGGTGACGACCCGACCGACGATCAAACCATCACCTATCGTCAACTGCACGAGCGGGTTTGCAAATTCGCGAACGTCCTGAAGGCCAACGGTGTCAAGAAGGGCGACCGGGTTACCATTTATCTTCCGATGATTCCGGAGGCCGCATATGCGATGCTGGCATGTGCCCGTATCGGCGCGGTCCACTCCATCGTGTTTGCCGGATTCTCACCGGACAGCCTGCTCAACCGGATCGAAGACGCCGGATCGACGTTCGTCATTACGTCAGACGAAGGCATCCGCGGCGGACGCACCATTCCACTCAAGGCGAATACGGATGCCGCCATTGCTCATGGCAACCTGACGAACGTCAAAGTCCTCGTCGCGCGTCGCACGGGCGGAGATATTGCCTGGCATCCGGAACGCGACGTCTGGCTTCACGAAGAACTCGTCAAAGTCGCCCCGGACTGCCCGATCGAGGAGATGAGCGCTGAAGACCCGCTGTTCATTCTCTACACATCGGGTTCCACGGGCAAACCGAAAGGCGTCATGCATACGTCGGGTGGCTATCTGATGTACGCAGCGATGACGCATCAGTACGTCTTCGACTATCATGACGGCGACATCTACTGGTGCACCGCGGATGTGGGCTGGGTCACCGGTCACAGCTACATTGTTTATGGCCCGCTGGCGAACGGCGCGACGACCTTGATGTTCGAAGGTGTGCCGAACTACCCGACAGCATCGCGGTTCTGGCATGTCGTCGACAAGTGGGATGTCAACATCTTCTATACCGCGCCAACAGCCATCCGCGCGTTGATGGGCGCCGGTGATGACTTCGTCAAACGGACAGATCGCTCATCGCTCCGCCTTCTCGGTTCGGTTGGCGAGCCCATCAACCCCGAGGCGTGGGAATGGTACTACAAGGTCGTTGGCGATAGCCGCTGCCCCATTGTCGATACGTGGTGGCAGACCGAGACAGGCGGCATCCTCATCACGCCGCTACCGGGCGCAACGCCGCAAAAGGCCGGTTCAGCCACGCGTCCGTTCTTTGGCATTCGACCGGCGCTCGTTGACGACAAGGGCACGATCCTCGAAGGCGCGGCATCAGGCAATCTCGTGATCCTCGATAGTTGGCCCGGCCAAATGCGCACGGTGTACGGCGACCACGAACGCTTCAAGATGACGTATTTCGCGACCTATCCGGGAATGTATTTCACCGGTGACGGCTGCCGACGCGATGAGGACGGCTACTACTGGATCACCGGCCGCGTTGATGACGTCATCAACGTCTCGGGCCACCGCATGGGCACGGCCGAGGTCGAGTCGGCGCTTGTCGCGCATACCAAGGTTTCGGAAGCCGCTGTTGTTGGCTATCCGCACGACATCAAGGGGCAGGGCATCTACTGCTACGTGACCCTGATGGCCGGCGAGGAGCCGACCGACGAGTTGAAGAAGGAACTGCGCAATTGGGTCCGCCAGGAAATCGGCCCGATTGCCTCGCCGGATCTCATCCAGTTCGCACCCGGCCTGCCGAAGACGCGATCCGGCAAGATCATGCGCCGTATCCTGCGCAAGATTGCCGAGGACGACTTCTCGAACCTTGGCGACACCTCAACCCTTGCCGAGCCGGCCGTCGTCGACGACCTGATCGAACATCGCGAAAACCGGCACGAGTGATCTTCCGAGTCCTGCTGAGAAAGCCATGATCGGCGCCATAACGGCGCCGATCGCGGCTTACTGCAAAAAGCTGAGGCAACCGCCACGTTCGACCGCTGACCTCAAACGATCGAGATCATTTCGAGCAAAATCAACTTTGTCTTGCGCCGCTTGTCTCGCGAGCTTTGCTTTCTCCAGCTCATCGCGCCGGTACCTGAGTTTCTGTTCCCTGTCAGCTTTCAGCCGCGTCAGATTAACACCCAATTCAATACAGTCGCGCTTCACTCTCCCGCGCCGAAGTCCCTGCGCGCATGCAATCCCGGACTGCACGTTGGTCGCGATCTGATCAATGATATGCTCCAGGAGATCCTCCGCTTCGGTCAACCGACCTTGCGCTAACTGGACGGCCTCGTCGGCCTCGATGAGTTTGCCACGGTTCTCCGCCAACCTCGATTCTATCTTGCGAAACTCGACGGCTAGCCTCTCACACTCCCGGCGTTGCTCGGACGTCATTTTCGTCTCCACATTCACCACGGGAGACGCTATGATCCGCTATCTGACGATATCGGGGATAAGACGGGATATGGTTAAATCGTCACCACGGGTCGCCTATGCGATCATCCTCGTCGCACTGGTTGTCCTTCACGGCACTGCAGCTGCTGTCGAAGAAGTCGACGGGTTCTATGTTCGTAAGAACGGCAGAATGACGCACTTTGAAACGGAGCCGGCTAGCAAGCTCATGCATCGCGACGAGTACGTCGACTACATGACTTATCTCGGTAATCTGGAGTGCGCACGCGGACTTGCCATTCTTCGCCTCGCCTTTATGCGGCGGTACCCGCAATATCGCGACATACTCATGTACGGCAAGCGATATACATCGCTTCCGGCGCGTTGGTACGGTTATGCAGCTGCGATGTTTCCAGAATACAGTTTCTGTTGGAGCCTATTGAATCTGAGATATGCCAACGCACGGATTTCAGAAACAGGAAAAAAGCCACCCTATTATGTTCCGGGTGCCTTCTTCTTCGTCTTCAGCGCCAAGCCTCAAACGCCGGCGAGACTTCGTGACGAAGCAATCCATGATCTCCTTCTCAACGCCACCGGAGACTACCCACCGGCATACGCGAAGCTCATCAAACTCATGCAGCAAGGGGATATCTTCAACCCGCAATACACGCCGCCTCATATCGAGCTCTATCTGCAGTACCGGTACTGTGACTTTCTCAAAGCGGATTGCGACGAGAACCGCCGATCACGCATTAAAGCGCTAGAGGCAAAGTTTCGAAAATCCATCGTAGAAAAAATGAAAGTTGAAGCCCTTTACCCAATCTCACATGCATTGTGGCATTTCAACAAACGTGGTCCAATTATGTATCGAAATGTGTTTCCAGCGAAGTAATTGCAACTGCCGCCAGCCGAGCGAACCCACCCACTAGCCATCGACAACCCGATCATCAGCATGACCGGCAAGCCGCGCCGAGACCGTTTCAGCAACCTGCGCCATTTGCCCGCTGAGAGATCCGTCCAGGCCATAGGCGGTTTTCGTAAAGTTCAAGTGCTCCTGAACAGCCCAGATTCGATCGTGCTGATCGGTGCTGAAAACTTGCGCCGGGTTCCCAACTGCTACCCAGCCGATGGGCACCGTTGTTCCCGGCCCCAGTACTGTATTCACATGAACAACGCCGTGTATGCGAACGACGGAGCCGCGACCGATGCAGCTTCCGTGAAACACCGACGTACCGGTCGCCAAGAACACCTCAGCATCAATCCATGCTCCGACGACGTGCGCTGTCGGCCCGACCAGGACGTGCGACCCGATCGTGCAATCATGAGCCGTCGTCGATCTCACCACGGCATTCTGCATGACGATAGACTGCGCACCAATCGCAATAGATCCGCCCTCAGCAATCACGCGCGCACCATGCATGACGCGAGCGCCGGCAGCGATCGTTACGTCGCCGCAGATCGTCACGTCTGGAGCAACGAAGGCATCCTCGTGGATCTGCGGCGTGCGCCCGTTATGTGTGACAATCATTCGCTACGCCTCCGTGACTGCATCGCGCTCACGCGCTTCAACTTCACCAGCACGACGGTCAATTGGGCAATCGGCCTGGCAACAGGAGCCATGATTGCAGTAGCGGCAGGTGATGCGCGCATGGCGCCTGTTCTGCGTGCCCGCGTAAAGCACGCAATCGAGAAGCTCGCCGAACTGCGCACGCTGCTCCGCCGTCAACGGTGCCAGGAAGTCCGCCGTGACGTCCCGACGGTGCTTATCGAGCTTTTGCGCGCGCGACCGTCCCTTGCGTGTTAGCCGGACCTGCACCATCCGCCGCACCTTCGGGCTCCGTGCGACAAGCTCGCGTTTCTCCAGCCCTTCAATCAGCCGGGTCGCCGTTGGCTGCGACACACCGACAATCTCACTGAGCCATGAAACACTGACCGGGCCACGCTGCAAAAGCGTCGTCAATACGGATACGGCGCGCGGCGACAAGTCACCTGCTGCCAACTCCATGCGGTCCTGGACCATGGTCACAAACGCAGCTGTGCGTGTCTCGATAATCATATGCATAGCCTATGCATATGAATACACTCAGTCAAGAACGTGTTTTCCAGGTACAAGGTTTGCCGGGACTGCACACAGCCATCACGAAACGTTCACTTGTCGGTATCGCTCACTCCGGACATCGTCGACGTCAAAACGATCGATGGAGGAAGCCGTGCCAGAGGCCCTGCTACGCTGGCGGACGTGGTTTGTCGGTCTTGTCGTTGCGGCGCTGATCGCACCCGTTGCCATTGCGCAGGATGAGGGTGCGCCGCCTCCGATCCAATGGCGCGAATGGAACGAGAAACTCTTCCGAGAAGCCAAGGAAACCAAGCGCTACATTCTGCTCGATCTCAATGCGCGATGGTGCCACTGGTGCCAATTTATGGAGCGTCGAACCTATGCCCACCCCGAAGTCCGGCGCGTGGTCGCGGCCGGCTATCTCGCGGTGAAAGTCGACCAGGACGCTAATCCAGATCTTGCCTCACGCTATGGTGATTGGGGCTGGCCGGCGACAATCATCTTCGATCCCGACGGCAAGGAAGTCGCGAAACTGCAAGGATTTCAGCGTCCCAGCCGGATGTTCGGCATTCTCTACACCATACTTGCGCATCCCGAGCGCGTTCCTAAGATTGCTGCAACGCCCGACGTCGTCCCATCTTCAAAGCCATTCCTGACCAAGGCGCAGCGGTTCCAAATCGAGAGCCTGCTCGAAGAAACCTACGATGCCGAGCACGCCGGCTGGGGCCGACGGCTGAAATTCCTGCAATCCGACGTGATTGAGTATGCACTCAAGCGCGCCCAAGCCGGCGACGTGACGTTTGAGACGCGCGTGCGCAAAACGCTTGATGCGGC
>JBCCOV010000158.1:0-12362 GCA_039039985.1 Pseudomonadota bacterium
ACTCGATTGCAGCCGTCGATCCTGACGACAAGGTCGCGGCCTACCGCAACTGGCTCGGGCTCGTGAAAGGGGATCTGACGGCGACCGTTCAAAAGGGTGACAAGGCGATTGAGCGGCGGCTTGAGCCGGACCGCGCGTACACCGCGCTTGACGGTAGCCCGCTGACACTTCCTGGCCGGTCGGTCATGCTAGTTCGCAACGTTGGGCATCTGATGCTCGATGAATCCGTGCTCGACAAAGATGGTCATCCCGCGCCCGAAGGCATCCTGGATGGGATGATCACATCCCTGATTGCGACGCACGACTTGAAGGGCACCGGTCCGTATCGGAACAGCCGGTCAGGCTCCGTCTATATCGTGAAGCCGAAAATGCACGGTCCTGAGGAAGTCGCGCTGTCCAACAAGCTGTTTGGACGGATTGAGGATGCCCTCGGCCTAGACCGTAACACCCTGAAAATGGGGATCATGGACGAGGAGCGGCGGACAACCGTAAACTTGGCGGCCTGCATCCATGCCGCAAAATCTCGCGTGTTTTTCATCAACACCGGCTTCCTGGATCGCACCGGCGACGAAATCCACACATCGATGGAAGCCGGCCCCATGATCCGCAAGGCGGACATGAAACAGCAGCCGTGGATCCAGGCCTATGAAGCTTGGAATGTCGACGTCGGCCTCGCGTGCGGACTACCCGGCCACGCACAGATCGGCAAAGGCATGTGGGCGATGCCGGACTTGATGGCCGCCATGCTGACCGAAAAGATCGGTCACCCGAAGGCCGGTGCCAATACGGCATGGGTGCCGTCTCCGACGGCTGCGACGCTTCATGCGTTGCACTATCATGACGTCAACGTCCAGGACCGTCAGGCCGAACTCAAGTCTCGGCCACGCGCCAGCCTTGATGACATTCTGACGATCCCGCTCTCCGACCGGCAGAACTGGAGCCCGGAGGACATCAAGAACGAGATTGACAACAACGCGCAGGGCATCCTTGGCTATGTTGTGCGGTGGATCGACCACGGCGTCGGCTGCTCGAAGGTGCCAGACATCAATGACGTCGGCTTGATGGAGGATCGCGCGACGCTGCGGATCTCAAGTCAGCATCTCGCCAACTGGCTGCACCACGGCGTCGTTACCGAAGCGGAGATGATGGAGGCCATGCAGCGGATGGCCAAGGTGGTTGACGGCCAGAACGCCGACGATTCGGACTATGAACCGATGGCGCCAAACTTTGATACCAGCATCGCCTTCCAGGCGGCGTGCGACCTGGTCTTCAAGGGACGCGAACAGCCAAACGGCTATACCGAGCCGGTGCTGCATGCGAGCAGATTGCAACACAAATCAACGTCGCGTTAAGCTCTTGGCATCCAATTCCCGTATAGAACCGTAACCATATTGGGATACGGGAGTTGGGTCATGAAGCTGATTGCAGCCGTTGTCGCCTTTGCTGCCGCGTTGGCTATGTTCGCCGGAACGGAGGCGGCGCGCAGCAATCCGCAAGATGGTATTGCCGCGGTGATCGAGCGGCAGGTGCAAGCGTTCCAACGCGACGACGGTAAGGCTGCGTTTGCGATCGCGTCTCCTACAATCCAACAGAAGTTTGGCTCGGCGGCTCGTTTTATGACGATGGTCGCCACTGCCTACCCGCAGATCTATCGTGCCGACGAATTGACCTTTCTCGATCGCGCGCCGTTTCAGGGTCGAATCCTGCAGAAGGTTCTCGTGAAAGACGTGCGCGGCGAGCTTGTGACAGCCGTTTATGCCATGGTGCAAATCGATAAGATGTGGCGCATCGACGGGTGCTGGCTGCTGAAAACCGGCTCAGAAGTTTAGCGCCGTCGGCATAGCCGGGCCCAGACGCCCACGTTCATGTGCGGTCTAACGACCACACCGCGTGACGCCTTCGGATTGTCTCGACAGTGTCACGGAACCGCCTGCCTACGGCCAATGTCCGCGCAATGCTCACCTCATCGCAATCTGATGAGGCGTAATTCCATGTTCTCTGCATTTCAGACACTCTGCGCCTGGCTCGCTGTCACACTGATGTTGCCGATGGTCCCTGCCATTGCCGCGCAGGTCGACATCACCGCTGAGCCGAGCCACAGCAAACTCGTGAGGGGCGCCAAGCAACGGGTCTTCCTTCGGATCGGGCTGACCAGTCCGCGGCCGGAGCGGACGCGTGAACGCCCTCCGCTCAATGTGGCGCTTGTGATCGACAAGTCGGGGTCGATGCGGGGTCGCCGCATTGAGGAGGCGAAACGCGCCGCTCTTATGGCTCTGGAACGGCTCGATTCCACAGATATCGTGTCGGTAATTGCCTATGAGAGCGCCGTCAAGACAATCGTGCCGGCAACGAAAGTGAGCAACCGGCGCTGGATTGCCGAACGCATCCGCGGCCTGCAAGCTGGGGGTTCGACCGCGATTTATGCCGGCGTCAACGCCGGTGCCGAGGAAGTTCGCAAGTTCGCATCGCGCGACAAGATCAACCGCATCATCCTGCTGTCGGATGGGCTTGCAAACGTCGGCCCGAAGGATCCCTTGGATTTCGAGCGGCTCGGGCGGCAATTGTCCGGTGAGGGCATCGTCGTCTCAACGATCGGGTTGGGCGATGGCTACAACGAAGACCTGATGGCCGCGCTGGCCCGCACAGGCGAGGGCAATCATGCATTCGTGCAAGAACCGCAGGACCTGATCAACTTCTTCAACAAGGAGTTCGACGAGGCCCTTGGCGTCGTGGCCCAGGATGTTGAGATCATCATTCGCTGCCTTGGTGACGTGCGTCCGATCGGTGGCCTGGGGCGCCAAGCTGAGGTTCGGGGGCGGACCATCGTCTTCCGCGTCGGCCAGCTGATTGGCGGCAGCGAGCAGGTCCTGCTGGCTGAAGTCGAGGTTCCGGAGGGCATGGCCAGCGCGGGCCTGGACTTGGCTGAGGTGGAGGTGCGCTACCGGGCGGCAGACACCAACGTTCCGATGCGGGTGACCACGCGCGTTCGAACGGAATGGACCGACGATCGCTCGGTGTCAGAAAGCAGTGCCGACGGCAACGTCATGCGGGACGTTACCTTGTTGAAGGCGCGTGCACGCCGCGAGGAAGCGATCAAGCTGCGCGATGCCGGCCGGATTGATGCGGCACGCAAAGCCTTCAAGAAAAACGCTGCGGTCCTGTCCAAGGCGCGCAAGCAATACGGCTTTTCGGGTAGCGTCGCCTATGACGACGAGCAGCGCGTCAATTCGGAAGCAGCCGCCAAAGCCGCGTCACCGACGGAGTGGAAGCGTCAACGCAAGACGTTGCGGGCCATCCAAAGCAACCGCGCCGGCGCAAAGACCAAGTACTAAGCTGCTTTCCGCAAAGCGCGGTGATACCGGGTATCGCCGCGCCCGCGATCACAGCGCCCTTCTCCATCAGCGATCTTTCACGTCGAGCGTCTTCCAGAAGGCGCTCGCTTTCGCGATCGTTCCCTCCGGATCGCGGTCGAAGCGTTTGGCGCCGGCGCGCGCAAAAAACAGATAGAGCTTGCCCTTGTGCATGCGCCAGATCTTTGGATTCCCAGTCACAACATGCCGCTGCGAGAGGCCACCGGTACAATAGGCCCCGAACTGCGGAGCAAACGCGCTTGGATTGGCCTTGAATTTTACGGCATCAGCTGCCGTTGCGAACCGCCAATTCACACCCTTCCACGTCACAGTGTGCGCAGCCGACCCCTGCTTCGGCGTGCCGTCGGAGAAGTACGACGTGGTCGCGTAGCCCTTGATGACGAGCTTGTCAGCCCCGCTGCTGACGAAGCGGTCCAGAGCGAACGCCGATGTCGCAGAGATCAGCAGGCCGGACAGCGCTGCAAAAATGAAGAGGCGGAGCGCGTTCATGTGCAAGATCCTTCAGTTCGCAACCAGAGTGATTGTTGCAAACCTGCAGTATCTCGGATCGCGCGCGCCGCCATTACACGATCGCGCGAGCCGGCCCCCCGGCACGGTCGCAGTCGGCCCGCACACCATCACAGGGCAGCCAGCGCCCGATCGACGAATTCGACGCGATCCTGCCCCCAGAATATCTCGCCATTTTCCAGTACATAGCTTGGTGCTCCGAACACGCCGCGCGATACAGCTTCCTTGGTGTTCGCCGCCCATACGGCATCAAGCTGCGCATCGTCCGGCATGGACTGTGTCAGCGCTTCGTAATCAACGCCGGCGCGGGTGACGGCGGTCTTCAACGCACTTTCTTCACCAATGTTGTGGTCGCGCTCCCATAGCTCGCGGCCAATCTCAATCGAGATCGCGAGCGCATCAAGGCCGGCCAACTCCGCGGCGACCACCAACCGGACGCCCGCAGTTTCGTCCGAGGGGAAAAACTCCGGCTCGAGCACGATCGGTACGTCGAGGTGGGCACGCCAGCGCTTGAGCTCCATCATGCGATAGGCTTGGCGCTCCGGCGCCCGCTTGGGCAACGGCAGGCCGCCGGTGGCCGCAAAAACTTCACCAAAATTGGTGGGCTTGGTTCGCACCATGGCGCCATGCCGTTTGACGATTTCAGCGAACCGCTGTGCACCAAGAAAGGTCCAAGGGCTGTTGAGAGACAAGTAGTAGTCGACAATGGCCATATGGCCTCCTCGGAGATCAGTTTTCCAAGAGTGCCGTCAGGTCGGATGCCGTACGATCCGGTGGCGTTTCGGGATACTCGGCCGGCGCACCACTTCGATTGATCCAGACCGTACGAAACCCAAACACATGAGCGCCGGTAATGTCCCAACGATTCGATGACTGGAATGAGACGTCGCCAGGTGCACAACCGAATGCGTTGGTGACAAGCTTGTAAACGCGCATGTCCGGTTTGAAAACGTCGGCTTCGTGGACTGTGATGATTCGATCAAGGATCGAATCGAGGCCCGCCGAGCGCGTTGCGTCGGCAATCATGTCGGGATCGCCGTTGGTCAGAATTGCAAGCTGCGCGCCCCGCTCTTTCAAGCTTGCGAGAACGGACGGCACTTCGGCGTAGGCATCCAGCTCGCGATAAGCCGCCAGAAGCTTCGGCTTCAAGCCGTCCGGAATGCCTCCAACCGACGCAATTGCCGTGTCGAGGCTTTGTTCTGTCAGCTGCCAAAAGGTCGTGTGCCGTCCCGTTTGCGCATAGATCCAGGTGTATTCCAGGTGCTTGGCGCGCCAGACCTCTGACATTCGGGTCCAACTGCTGCCGATTTGGTCCGCGTAGGCGCCTGCCGCTGCATGAACATCGAATAAGGTGCCATACGCATCGAAAACGTAGATGGAAGATTGGCTCATGCCCTAAGCGCCTTCAGCAGTTGATGGCGGTCGTTTGCCGCGCAGAAACTCGATAATCGCCGAGTAATCGTGGCTCTCATAACCCGCATCGCGCATCAAGCGATAGACCTCAGTTGCTGCGGTACCAACAGGTGTTGCCGTTCCTGCCACACGTGCAGCCCCTTGGAAGATCCCGAGATCCTTAAGCATCAACTCCGTTGTAAACCCCGGTGAAAACCCACGGTCTGCTGCACTCATGGGCGACAGACCCGGAACCGGACAGTAGTTCTCAAGCGCCCAGCTGTTGCCGGACGACCCGATCACAACGTCGTAGACAACCTTCGGATCCAGCCCCATGTGCTCCGCGAGCACGAAGGCTTCCGCGACAACGGCGACGTTTGCGGCAACCATCATCTGATTGCACATCTTAACGCCTTGGCCCGCACCGGCGTCGCCACAGTGGATGATCTTCCGCCCCATGCACGCCAGAATGGGCTCGGCCGTCTGGAAGGCGGCTGCCGCTCCACCAACCATGAACGTCAGGCTTGCCGCGTCCGCTCCCATGATCCCACCGGAAACGGGAGCGTCCACGGCCGCCAGCCCCGCCTCAGCCGCACGCGCATGGGCGATCTCAGCCGAAGCCATGTCGATGCTTGAACAATCAATCGCAATGGCCGTATCGGACAGCGCCGACAGAACCTCATGTTGGTAAACCGACAGCACATGCTGTCCCATCGGCAGCATCGTGATCAGGGCCTTTGCCCCCTCCGCTGCGTCAAGCGCAGTGTCCGCAATTGTCAGACCGGCCGCGGCCCCACGCTCGCGCGCCTCACGGGAAACATCGTAGGCGCGGACGTCGTGACCACAGGACGCGAGATTGCGCGCCATTGGCAACCCCATCTGACCCAAGCCGATAAAGCCGATCCGCACCGATGCGCGTTCCATATCATCTGTCCCACATTGCTCGCTCGGCGAGAGACTTCAACACCACTTTGTTCAAGATCAAAGGCTGTCGGTTTCACCTGCGATCATCTTTATGATGGCCGCATAATCCGTTTGCCCATGCCCAGCATCGTGAAACATGCGGAACATCTGAGCCGCCATTGCGCCGAGTGGCGTGGCCGTTCCGGCCGTCCGCGCAGCTGACTGGGCAAGCGTCACATCCTTTAACATCAGCTCGGTCGCGAAGCCCGGCTTGAATCCGTTGTCTGCTGCTGAGCCGGGAACAGGGCCCGGCACCGGACAGTGGTGCGTCAAGGCCCAGGTTTGGCCGGACGATGTCGATATCACGTCGAACAAGGTTTGCGGCGTCAGCCCAAGCCGCTGCCCCATGGTCATCGCCTCAGCGGTGCCGATCATCGCGATCGCAAGCACCATGTTGTTGCACAGCTTCGCGACCTGACCTGCGCCACCCTCTCCACAATGAATGATGCGCTTGCCCATCGCCTGCAGAAATGGCTCGGCCGCTGCGAACGCGTCCGCGCTGCCCCCGGCCATGAACGTGAGAGACGCCGCTTCCGCACCGCCAACCCCGCCGGATACTGGCGCATCAAGGGACGTCATCGACGCTTCTGCAGCGGCTGCGTGGACCGCTCTGGCACTGTCGACATCAATCGTCGACGAGTCGATGAAGAGCGTTCCGGGTTTTGCCGCACCGATGGCCTCCTGCCAGACTTTGCGCACGTGCTCGCCTGCCGGGAGCATGGTGACGACAACGTCGACGTTGCTAGCGGCGCTCGCTAGCGATGACGCCGGCGTGACACCTTGAGCAGATGCAGCATCGACATTCGCGGCAACGAGATCAAATCCGCTCACCGTGTGACCGGCCTTGACAAGGTTGCCGGCCATCGGCCCGCCCATGTTGCCGAGCCCAATGAACCCGATTGCCGCCATGCCTGCGCCTCCCATGGGATTTTGTATTGTGATTTCCGAGCGAAACCTTAGCGGCACGCGTGCGCTTCGGGCAAGGCGCGCGACCAACCAGCATCCCGCGCAGACGCCTCACGTCCGATGGGTCGGCGCAGCGAAAATGCGGTGCTACGAGTTGTGCAACAGCTTGCATCGCACGGCGCCAGGTTGAACCGCGACGACGCTTTGCCTTTGGTCGAACGAGACCTTGGAGTTGTGGCAGGCAACGATTTCGGTCCCGATGTCCCCGGTCTCCGACGCAATGTGCACATAGCGAAGCACGCCGAGATCCGGAATGTGCGTCACGTGCTCGGACAAAGGCAAGTCGGCGCCGGCAGCTTAATCGAATCCGATTTCAGCTGTTGCAACCCGGAGCGCTTCCGACCAAACGCCGATCCGAGCTTCAGCGCGGCCAAGAACCGTGCCGGCCAGAAAGTTCATTGGCGGCTAGTCTAAGAACTCTGCAACAAACCGCGTCTTGGGGCGACAACCGCAAATCCGGCTCGGTCACGAGAATGCAGATTGCGGACTACTCTTTCCGCTTTGCCTGTTTCTTCGCCGACTTTCGGCCAAGCGACCGACTGGACTGCGCAAGTTCATCGAGTTCTTTACTTGCGCGCTTCGCACTGAGTGACCGTCGGCATTCATTGAATATCTTGTACTGCGCCCTCGCCAACGCTTTCCCATCTTTGCTGCTCGGAGGTCCGGGATTTTCGAGTACGACACGACCGAGTTCGCTCAACTGCTTATCCAAGAGAACAGCGGCGTCGCCCATCGTCGTTAAGCGCCCGATATCCAGCTGATCTTCGAAAACATCCAACAGAAGTCCCGTCAGCCTGTTGAGCTCAGTCATTTCTGGCTGAGTCAGGTAGTTCTTTCCTACGGTCACATCGCGGGACAGCAATCGATCTCCAGCCCAACTCTGAAGTCCCATGTTTTCAGACTGTGCGTCGGCGCGTTGCGACATGACTTGGGCCGGCGTGGCCGAGACCACCGCATAGAACAACTTGGCCTGCATGAGTTTATAGAACGCATGGGCTGCGCTGCTCTTGGGATCATAGTCCTGGCACATCGCGCATATGTCGCGCAGTTCACCATAGAGATTGGCTTCTTCAGACCGGAGGTCGGCGATGATACGCCGTAGTTCCCGGATGCGGTCCGATTGGCCTTTCAGCATGCGCTGATTGACGACAAAGCCCTTTGTCGCGACTTGCACCAAGACCGACGTCGCCCAGCGCCGGAACAGTTTACCTTCAGTCGAGTTGACGCGATAACCGACGTAGAAAGCGACATCCAGGCTGTAGTGCGTGACCTGCCGTTTGACCTGTCTCGTGCCCTCGGTTCGAACTACCGAGAAATCCTCGGTAGTTGCTTCGTCAAGCTCGCCATCTTCCGAGAATCTTCCGATGTGCATGCCAACTGTGTCCCTGTCGACACCAAACATGGCGGCCATGTCGGCTTGCGTGAACCAGGGTTGCTCGCCGTCGAACATGACGTCGAGTTTCGTGCCTTTGGCTGTCTCGTAGGGCAAGAACCAATTGCCGGTTCGCTCATCCTCAAAGACCTGCATATCAGTCTGGTCAGCCTCAGCCATCGCGTTGTCGCTCCGAGATGCGGAGTGATAAATGTAGTATGCTGAATATTTGCAGTCAAAAGTGTAGTGTTTTGCGTCGCAGGTCCTTTAGAAGCGCGTCGATCCAAAGCGAGTCCCGCACAAGCTAACTCTGAGCACTCGATGTCGCGCGCAAGACCACTAGACACCGCGCCAATTCGGTTTGCGCTTTTCCAGAAAGGCTTCGCGCCCCTCCTTGAAATCAGCACTCGCGTACACTTTGGCGATCCAGTCGGTGTCTTCAGCCGTCGGCCCGTGCGTGCGGACCCGTGACAACAACACCTTGGTTGCCCGCATGGTCAGTGGTGCATGATTCTTCAGCTGCTTTGCGAGATCCCACGCGCGGTCCATCAACGCGGCGTGATCATCGACAACTTCGTTGACGAGACCCGTCGCCAGGGCTTCCTCGGCCTCGATCAGCCGTGACGTGAGAAGGATGTCCTTTGTCCGCGCTTCTCCGATCAGCGCCACCACGCGATACAACGTGTCCGCCGACAGCATGTTTCCGAGTGTGCGCGCGATCGGGAATCCGAACTTCAGAGACCGCGTCGCAATCCGAAGATCACAGCACGCTGCAATGCCGGCGCCGCCACCCGTGCACGCACCGGAAATCGCCGCAATCATCGGAACGGGACACGCGTCGTAGGCATCGAAATTGCGCTTTGCCGCTTCCTCGTACGCGAGCCCCTGTTCGGCTGTCGTAAAGTCGAGAAACAACGAGATGTCGGTTCCCGCTGCGAAAGCCTTTTCGCCGGCGCCTGTGATCAGCAAGGCATGGACCGAGCCGTCGTCAGGGATCGACGTGCAGATCCGTGCAAGCTCATCGTACATCTCATGCGTGAGCGCATTGCGCGCCTGAGGCCGGTTCAACGTAACGAACCCAACGCCGTCCCGCACCTCGTAGATCAAGTCCTGTCCTGTTTGCCCGTCCGCCATGATCCGCAGCCCTTCTTGTCAATCACTCGCGCGCCGTCATTCAACGAAGGCGAAACGCGGCGCGGGGTCAATGGCACGATGCGCGTTGCAGACCAGCGCGCCCTGCAGCCAGACGTCCAAGCCGTTGCCATACGTCCTCTACGCAGCACGCGGTGCCGTTTCCGCAAGATAACTCATCGCGGTCTGCACGCCGCCAGCGGTGTGTGGTACACCTGCGAGCCTGAGCCCCATCTCAACACCGGATAGCGTGCCAACCAAAGTCAGATCGTTGAAATCGCCGAGATGGCCGATCCGGAACACCTTGCCGGCAACTTTCGATAGTCCCGTCCCAAGCGACATGTCGAAGGCATCAAGCACAATGCCGCGAAACCGATCGGCATCGTGGCCATCCGGCATGACGACGGCCGTCAACACCGGCGAGACGTCCCGTGGCTCAGTGATGAGGTTTTGCAAACCCCAGTGCGCGACTGCACGGCGGGTGGCTTCCGCATGGCGATGATGGCGCTGAAAGACGGCATCCAGCCCTTCCTCGTGCAGCATATCGATGGCTTCCGAGAGGCCGTAAAGCAGGTTTGTGGCCGGTGTATAGGGGAAAAAGCCGTTGGCGTTAGCGGGCAGCATTTCTGCCCAATCCCAGTACGACTTGGCCGATGTCGAAGCCTTGTGGGCTTCGAGCGCACGCGGAGACAGAGCATTGAAGCCAAGGCCTGGCGGCAGCATCAGGCCCTTCTGCGACCCGGAAACCGTGACGTCGACACGCCATTCGTCGTGGCGGTAGTCCGCGGAAGCCAAGCCGGAGATCGTATCGACCATGAACAACGCTGGGTGGCCGGCGGCATCGATCGCTGCGCGCACGTCCGGAATGCGGGATGTCGCACCAGTCGACGTTTCGTTATGGACGACGCATACGGCCTTGATGGTGTGGCCCGTGTCCTCTTTCAGCCGCGCCTCGATGCGGTTCGGGTCCACGCCGGCGGTCCAATCGCTGCCGATGACTTCGACATTTAGGCCAAGCTTTTCGGCAAGCTTGGTCCACAAGAACGCAAAGTGGCCAGTCTCGTAGAATAGAACATGGTCGCCCGGTGAAAGCGTGTTCACTAGTGCGCCTTCCCAAGCGCCGGTTCCCGAGGACGGGTATATAATCACCGGGTGTTCGGTCTGGAAAATCGTCTTTATGCCTTTCAACACGCGATGGCCCAACTGCTGAAACTCCGGGCCGCGATGGTCGAGCACCGGCATCGCAATCGCACCGAGAATGCGATCGGGAACGGGCGAGGGCCCCGGTATCTGCAGGAAGTGGCGCCCGGCCCGCCGTGGCGTGTTGTGTCCCTGTTTCGCTTGTGCAGGCGATGCCATCTGCGTCCTCCCCTATCTCGTCTCGAGCGTTTCAGATTTACCCGGAACCATCCTCCATCAAGTCGTCCGTTCTTCCTGGCCGACCACCCAACGGAACGATGTCATGGGTGGCCGGCCAAATTGAATCGAACACACGGTGTGGCCGGCGAAGTGAGTCCGCCTATGGCGGAAATGATCTTGTGTCTGGCCGTCTCATATCTGAACGTCCTGTGTCCGGCTGTCTGTGTGTCTGTCATTCTGTATCCGGCTACCTGTGTCTGGCTGCCTGTGTCCGGCTGCCTGTGTCCGGCGACCTGTGTCCGGCGACCTGTGTCCGGCGACCTGTGTCCGGCTGTCTGTGTCCGGCCGTCTGTGTCCGGCTGTCTGTGTCTGGCTGTCTGTGTCTGGCTGTCTGTGTCTGGCCCTCTCGCCCGCGCGACAACTTCGGCCGCGGCGAATCCCTCCCACGCAGCCGCGCAAATCCGCCCGCCTAACCGTTCTCCGTTGCCAATCATAAAATTGTATACAATCTTATTTCAAGCTTTACCTGTTGGGTTGTGGGAGGAGGGGGAAAACGGTGGCCGCCAAGGACGACGTCAGCGCCGTGAACCATCGGCTCGCGGAGCGCCTCAACCGGGAGATTGAAGGCGAGGTACTGTTCGACCCGTTCTCGCGCGGACGGTATGCGACGGATGCCTCGCTTTACCAGATTGAACCGGTCGGCGTCGTCGTTCCGAAGCGCGCTGACGATGTTGCGGCCGCCATTTCACTGGCGCGCGACGAAGGTATCTCGGTTCTGGGACGCGGCGGTGGGACGTCACAATCCGGCCAGACGGTCGGCCGCGCCCTGGTTATCGACTTCTCGAAGCACCTGAACAGGATTATCGACACGGACTTTGACGCGCGCACAGCCTGGGTCGAGCCGGGCATCACGATGGACGACCTCAATCGCCAGATCGCCACCTCCGGCCTGTGGTTTCCGGTGGATGTCTCGACATCCTCACGGGCCACGATTGGCGGCATGACCGGCAACAACTCGTGCGGCACGCGCTCAATTCGCTACGGGATCATGCGCGACAATGTCGTCGCCATCGACGCCGTGCTCGCCAGCGGGACTGCAGCCCGGTTCGGCGAATTGCCCGCGAATTTCGACCGTACGAATCTCCCGGACGATATCAGCGAGCTGTTCCGAGATCTTGCCGCGTTAGGTCAGCGCAGACGCGACACGATCGTTGCGGCGTTTCCCGAAGTCTCCCGTCGGGTTGGCGGCTACCTGGTCGATGCTTTGCTTCCTGATACGGGCGAACCGATTAATCTGGCAA
>JBCCOV010000159.1:0-12268 GCA_039039985.1 Pseudomonadota bacterium
AGGGTCACCTTCCGAAGTCGCTAGCGGTGCCCAGCGTGACCAGTCCTCTCTCGCCAACTGACATCTGCGTGCAACATGGCGACGGTCGCCCAGGGCGAGAAGGCAAACTCAGGTGGTGGCCCACTCCAAGGCTTGATCCAGCCTGTCGTGACCCCAGAAAAGCTCGTCCTTAGCGGCAAACATTGGCACGCCGAATACACCCGCCGCTAGTGCCGTTTCCACGTGTATGCGGAAGGCTTCTTTCTGGTTGGAACCTGTGGCAGCAGCAATTGTGCTTTCGGGTTCGATTGCCATGTCCGTAAGGATTGAGCGGATACAATCCTCCGAAGCGATGTCGCGGTCTTTCAAAAAGTTTGCTTCGAAGACGGCATCAATGAATGGCACTTGCCAATCGCTGCCCTGCGCCCAAAAAGCAATGCGCGCGGCCAACATACTGCCTCTCGGGTAATTAGACGGCCAACGAAGTGGTAAGTTCAAGCGCGTGCAAGCTCTGTGAACGTCGTGCTTGCGGTATCGCGCCTCAGCTTCGGTCACGAGTTGGGTAGAGCTTACACCCTGCGTCTTGGCTCGAAGCGCAACACCGACAAGAAACGGCTGCCAATCGAACTGGGTCGGGCCACCGGCCGCGATTGCCTGCACTTGTTTAGCTGCGATGAATGCGTATGGGCTCGCAAAATCGAACCAAAACTGGATTGTTGTGGCCATCACTTCCCACCCATAAGCGTCAATCAGAGTTCGTAGCAGATCGTGTAGGTCGAAGTCCGAGTTGGGCCAGGAACGAACCTATCGCCCGTTGCTGGCGATCGGCGGCAAGCGCCGCGACACTGGTGATGACTGGACGACCGATGTGTTTGTGGAGGCCCACTCTGCGAAGGCGTCAATCAATGTTTCCAAATCGCTGACGTCGGCGACATAAGCCCGGGCCACATAGCAATCATCGCCGGTAATCCTATCACACTCGACGATTGCCGGCTGTTCGCGAATGATGTCGGCCACGCGCCGTAGTTCGCCGGGTAAAGGGCGAATACGCAGCCACACGGTCAGCGGCAATCCGATCGCCCCTGGCGAGATATCGAGTGTGTAGCCGCGAATGACGCCGCTCTCTTCCAGTCTCTTAATCCGTTCGGACACGCTCGGAGGCGATAGACCGACGCGCCGGGCGATCTCCGCAACTGTTGTGCGCGCATCCGCGATGAGATGCTGAAGGATCGTCGCATCAAGATCATCAATTTCGCCATTTTCATATTGAAGGCGTTTCATCGATTTTTCCTTCTTATTCAATGTAAATAATGCATAAATTCCTTCTTTTACGCAATGAATATTGGCTCCCCGCCTGCCATGCTAAGCCAAATAGTTAGAGGCATCATGGCTACGACACAACCACACGTGATGAACACCTTAGCGGGTGCGGCGCCGCCCCATGCGTGGTTCGGTGTCAGCGCAATATTTCACTATCTGGGTCCTGCATTCGCTGTCTTGCTGTTCCCGGCCGTCGGCGTGCTCGGGGTCGCGTGGTTTCGCATCGCATCAGCAGCGCTTGTCTTTGCACCTTTCACAAAACCCTGGCGGACGATCGCGCAGGCGGACAATAGAACACGCCTACTTCTTGTCGGGCTTGGCGGCTGCCTAGCTGTAATGAACACGGCGTTCTACTTGGCGCTCGACCGACTGCCGATGAGCCTCGTTGCTGCGATGGAGTTCGTTGGCACGATTGCCGTGGCGCTCTATGGGCTGCGAACCCGGCGGAACATTTTGGCGCTCATGATCGCCGTTATTGGCGTGTTCGTGCTGATCGACGTGAAGTGGGCCACTGATCCACTTGGCTTGTTCTGGGCGACGCTGAATGCCGCGCTGTTCGTCGGCTATGTCGTTCTTGGTCACAAGGCCGCCGAAGGCGGCGCGAGTGGTGGTGTCGAGCGACTGGGCGCCGCCATGTTTATCGCATTTGTCATCTTGATGCCGATCGGTTTCGTTGAGGCGATGCGCGCGTTCGGCGCGATCGAGTTGGTCTTGGCCGGCATCGCAGTTGGTATTTGCTCATCTGTGATCCCCTATGTGTGTGACCAGCTCGCGATGTCGCGGCTCCCAAGAGCCACGTTCGCACTCATGCTCGCCTTGCTTCCAGCAACAGCAACGATCGTCGCTGCTATCGTGCTCGTGCAAGTCCCAAGCTGGCAGGATCTTGCTGGCGTCGCACTCGTGATGATCGGTATCGTGATACACCGACCGGCACCGGTGAGCGGAGGTTAAAATGGAGTTCCAGGGTGGCTGTCACTGCGGCAATATACGACTGACATTTGAGACCGAGATACCGCCGAGCGAGATGGTTTTACGCGCCTGCCAATGCGGGTTCTGCCGCAAGCACAACACGATCGCCGCCGCTGATCCGGATGGACGACTGAGCGTGACAATTCGATCCGAGACTATGGTCAACAAATATCGATTTGGGCTCGATACCGCTGAGTATTTGATCTGCTGACAATGCGGGGTCTACGTAGCAGCAATCACTCTCGATTCGCCGCCGCTAGCAATCGTGATCGTCAACGCCCTAGATGACCGCGCTCGATTTTCAGAACAGCCGACACCAACCAATTACGACCATGAATCAGGCAACGATCGGCGCTCTCGGCGAACGCAAACATGGACTCCGCTTACTACTCAGTAACGTCCGCTCCGAGTCATGAAGTTTCATCTTGCTACCGAGCACATCACGGCAGAAATTGACTCACCTAGCGGACATGATGTGCTCGAACGCGGTTCAGCTTCTTTGGGCCGATTGTGTTGCAAAACTATTTTGGCCCCTCGGAACGCGCTATCGTCAGCGGGCGTCTAGAATTTGGATTCCCCATTTGTCTCATCCAAGAATCCGATTCCTGTATTAGACCTATCGGAGAATGGAGTTTTTGGGCGCTAGCGGATTGTTCGCCTGCCGATGAACGCCCTCGGGAGTTCTGCAACACAATCGGCCACTTCCGGAAGTGCGACGACTGATGCCGCCGCTTTCTTGTCGCAGACGATTGGTCATCCGAATTTGTTGTGCATCATCTCGACCGACCACTATTAGGGATCAAGAGTCGTCCGCCCGGCTTCAAGATGACTTTGTCATCGAGGTGAGCGACGAATGGCTCGGGAGTCTTGGTCCTAAAATGGAGATGAAGGTCGCTGCCAGGGCTCGTGTAGATGCCGCGGTGGGCTTGCGAATGAATGCCGAACGCTTCGAACTCTACCTCGTCTAGTCCGCCTCGAACGATCTGGCGGACGAAGCTCTCGCGAGGGGATGGTTCAAGATTACCCATCCCCCCAACAATAAACCAGCGCAGCCCAACTGCCTTTGCTTGAACGCGGACCGGAACCGCTTCGTCTAGTCGGTAACCGTAAGAAGGCAACACTTCGGCGATGAATGCGGTCAGCGTTTCAAACGACTCCACGCTTTCGGGGATAGGGATTGCAGTCCATGACTGGACGAACGCAAACGCCCCGAAAGCGACCCTGGAATCACCGTTAAGCAAGGTGCTATTCGCATGGAGCGTTCGGTGGCCGAGAAATGCGCGGCCATCAAGAATGAGCAGTTCGCCATCAAGGCCATCCAGCATTCCGATGCCATAGGCCCCGGGCTTCGCAACGATCTCTGACAGGTCCACAGAACCTTTGAGTTCATTCTTGGCGATCTGGCGTAAGTCGCCAACGAATAATGTTTCATGTGCCGGTGCCACGCTCGGCAACAGAGCGAGCGATACGGCCAGGGCGAGTGTCGAAAAGATGCGCACGGCATCCTCCATGATCTGAGTTTGATGGAGCGGCTGGGATGAACTTCAGCCCAGCCGACACTTGCGGTGATGCGAGTCGTCGAGGTCACTCAGCGGCAGCGCGCGCGGCTCGATTTTGCAGCGCTTGCTTGATCACCAGTTCGGCGACGCGGGCGGATGAGGCTGGGTTCTGGCCCGTAATCAGATTGCCGTCTTGAACCGCGAACGGCTCGAACTTTCCGCCTGAGACGAACTCGGCACCCAACTCGCGCAATTTGGCTTCGAGCAAGAAAGGCACAGTATCAGTGAGGCCGGCGGCGTCCTCTTCGGCATCGGTGAACGCATTCAGGCGTTTGCCTTCAACAAACGGTCGTCCGTTGCTCAGCGTGACGTTCACGAACGCAGCTGGCCCGTGACAGACTGCGCTCACAACACCTCCAGCTTCGAAGGTGTTCCTGATCAACTTGGCAAGGTGGTCTGAGGTCGGCAGGTCCCACATTGTCCCGTGTCCGCCGGGCATGAACACCGCGTCGAATTTCTCGGTGGCAACCTGGGCAACGGGCACTGTTCCTGAGAGTTTGGCCATCGCCTCTTCGTCAGCCTGGAAGCGCTGGACGCTCGGCGGATTCTCGCCTGCATTCTTGAGCGAACGAGGGTCGATGGGCGCCCGGCCGCCCTGGATTGAAGCAATCCGAACATCTGCGCCCGCATCGACAAACGCATAGTAGGGAACGGCCAGTTCCTCGAACCACACGCCGGTTGGTTCTCCGGTATCTCCCATTACCGAATGTGAAGTCAGGACTATTAGGATTTTGAGAGCTGTGTTCATGGTTTAGGTCTCCTCAGCGTCATCGGCTCGAGCGCCGATACCTCAGACCTAATCAATCGCCGGAGAGCAATAAATGCTTGCAATACCAATTCAGAAGTTACATCATGTAATCTATGGTGCGTGACAGTCAGCCTGTTCAGATCGGCAGCATCGAGCTCTTTTTGAAAGCCGCAGAGTTTGAAAGCTTTGCCGGCGCCGCGGAAGTAGCAGGCGTGACTCCTGCCGCCGTGAGTCGCTCAATTGCCAGGCTCGAAGACCGTTTAGGTGTGCGACTGTTCATCCGGTCGACGCGGAAGGTCTCGCTAACGGATGACGGTCGTACGTATGCCGAGCAATGCCGCAACGCTCTGGGAGTTTTGCAAGATGCAGAAGACGCGCTGACTGGTCGGCAAGGCGTTCCGAAGGGTGACCTCCGCATCAGCGTGCCCACGACGTATGGGCACTACCGTCTGCTTCCTCTGCTGACTGGTTTTGCGCGTCTGCATCCGTCCGTCACCATCGAGATCAATATCGACAATAGGAATATTGATCTCTACGACGCAGGCTATGATCTGGCTGTTCGTCTCGGCGAGCCTGCGGACAGCCGCCTGATTGCGCGCAAGCTGGAAGACGCGGCTTTAGGCGTCTACGCGGCGCCGTCCTATCTCGCGGAATTCGCGCCGCCAGAGACCCTCGCGGACCTACAACACCATCACTGCATTCAGTTCGTGTTGCCGAGCACGGGAAGACCGATGCGCTGGTCATTCGTGGAAGACGAGCAGGAGCGAGACGTGAGCGTCAAAGCGCAGGTGCGTCTATCGCATGACGTTACGGGCTGCATCTCATATGCGGCAGTAGGCGGCGGGCTCTATCAAACCTATGACTTCCTCGTAGCGGATCGCGTGCAGCGGGGTGAGCTCGTCGAGGTGTTAACAGCCTATCGCGGTCGGTCACGACCATTCTATCTTCTCTATCCGCAGAACCGGCATCTCGCGAGCAAAGTTAGAGCGTTTGTCGACTACCTGATAGCGCAAATCAAAACAGAAGAGCGGATCAAGGTTGGGTAATCTGTCGAGCTTGTGATGTCCGAGTTAGGTCACGTGCGAACATGCTCGGGACGAAGAGCGCTCGTCCGCTTCACCCCTTCAAAGCAGACATCGCACAGCGCAAGGTCGAGAAGCCGTTGAAGGCCAACAACTGCCATCGCCGCAGTGCATTGCGTTGCTGCCGAATTTGCGCGCTAATGGGTACAGCGGCTTGAGGTCTATTTCGGTATGGCGCCAGCACGTTGGCTCAATTCACAGTGACTTCTTCCCAACACGTTCGTCGCCATGAGCTATGCTATCGTGGGACAATCCAACTGTGCTGCCAAGGAGCGCAAAGTCTCAAGCAAGCGTTTCGATATCCCTCATTTCGGGCGTAGGCCACCTTCCCGTCAAATGCCAGTTTTAGGGCCAGCTGACGGTCTGCCAGATCGTCAGAAGCCCAGAGTTTACAAGAGTTTGACAGGAATTCGAGGCATTCACGGGTGAACTCGTCGACGATGTTGAGCATCCGGAAGGCTCGGCCGTCATGTGTGCGGTGGTGTACGAAGTCGCTCGCTGGGATGTTTCGCAAAAGCGACATCTCGCGACCAGACATGGTTTGGCCCCTCGGCCCGCAATCGAATGCACGAGCTATCGTTCAGCCAAGGCCGTTTGCGCTTCGACTGCTTGGCGGGAACCTTCAGCCCTTCATGTCTCCCGATCCGCTCGACACGCTTATCGTTCAAAGCCCAGCCGGCGCGCCGAAGCATCTCTGCAATCCGACGGTTATCCATAGCGGCCGTAGTCTCGGGCCAGAGCGATGATATCGGCGGTCAGCCGCTCTTCATCACCCCGGCCACGTGGTTGCTTGCGTTGCGTCGAACGGTGCTGGCCGAGCACCCTGCGCAAAGCCGGCGTTCGGAAACGCGAAACAGGTGCCGGACATGCTCAATGCAGCTCGGTCATGCCGGAGGCATGCTTTCAGCATGACGTGAAGGACTCAGTAATTTCCCTTGGCGGCTTCGGCCAGGACCATCTTGTCGAGCGTCAGATCAGAGACCGCTTTGCGGAGCCGGGCGTTCTCCTCGGGAACAAATCCATACTTCGAGTCGGACCACTTCAGCGGGGGAGGCTCATTTGCCGGTATCGCCTTGGCGTTCGGCCTATCGCCCATCCGACAATCGGGACGGTGCTCCCGATGCAAGGTCGTTGGTGAAAACTTCGGATGAAGAGCTTAGGCCGTGTGGTTGAGATCCGGATCGACTGAAAACTGAGCTAAGCCTGTAGCCCAATCCAACACAAGCGCTGCGTCGCATGGTAGCTCATGGCCCATGCCACCGTGAAAAACAGACCATGCCTTGTCATATGGAGATCGTACACCTGTTAAGACCGGGATGCCATGTTCGATCGCTTGAGCAAAGTATGGCAGCAAGCCACGCCCTAAACTCTCTGCGCGGCCAAATCGATTGATGACTAGCATGTCAACACCATCTGAGATCGCACGATCAAGGACGGTCGCTGCCGCATCCAAACCGGCTTCATCTAACCGGCACCCCCGGGCGCATGTCCCGCGATCTTCCCAGATGTCATATGCACTTCTGGTTTGAAGATCGTAGAGATGCACCCTGGTCGCGCAGCCTCCGACACCGCCTTCCGAAATCTGCAAAAACCCGCCAAGGCGGACACCGCTTTCGGCGAGCGCCCGGCACGTCTCGACCAGAAATGCATCGATGTCAAAGCCTTTGCTGTATCTTACCGCGGCGATACCAAGTGCCGACCCTCTCACAACTCAACTCCATCTTCGTGGATTAAACGGCGCGAGACTGCGGGGAGAGCATCGCGCCGTTTATGCATTGTCCGTTACCTTGAGCCAGCAGTTTTCAACTGCTCAATCCACCTCAAGCGATGTATTCTTTCGACTTGTAGGAGAGGTGGGCCACGGCCGCAGGGGCATCGGCGAGTTTGCGAATGTTCGCCCACGTCTGCTTGTAGTTCGGCAGTACCAGCTTGTTGGTTCCTGCATTGATGACGTTGCCTTGTGCACCCGTCGGTGAAGCAAAGAGCATAAATGTCTCTTTTTCCTTCGCAGTCGGCGTTGGATACACCATGGCTTGCGTTGCGCCGTCATCGTTGAACACTTCGACCAGGTCACCCTGCTTCACACCAAGCTCCGCCATATCCTTCGGATTCATCTCAATGAATGGATATGGATAACGGTCGATGACGAAGTCATTATCCTGATCTAAGAACCAGTTCTGCCAATTGATGTTGGACCGACCGTTGTTGATCAGATACTTGAACTTCGACTTTTGCTCGGCTTTGCCCGGCGCCTGAAGACCTCGCCACGCACCGGCGCAGAACAGCGCCTTCTTGTCCTTTCGGCCGTGCCGATCAAACTTGCCGTCAGTGTAGAGACGCTTTGTGCCAATGAGCTTGCCGTTCGCGAACCCGACAACCGGCTCTTGAACGCCATTGTTGCCCATGGCCCTCAGTCGGTCGTAGGTGACGTCCGGATTGCCTTTGTTGTAGCCATCCATGAACGCATCTTCCTCGGTGTTCCAGTCATATCCCTGGAACTGTGCGGCGTAGTCAGCCTTACCCGCGGCTTTGAGAACACGCTCCAGGTGTTGCGCCATACCGGCCGCGATTAGACAATCCGGCTTGGCCGAACCTGGACCATCCATGTACTTCTCAACCAAACGCATGCGACGCTCGCCGTTCATAGAGGTCAGATTCATTTCACCCGATTCAACGGCTGGCAGGATAACGTGTGCTGCCTGTCCGATCTGTGAGTGGATGATGTCAACATTGACGGAGAAGATGCCGCCCGCGTCGACTGCCTTGACAATGGCATCAACGAGTTCATCCCTGGTTTTGCCGGCGGCACCGTCCATGGCCTCTTTCACTATGTTCGTGCGCTTGTTGTAGACGCGCTTGAACTCAGTCGCGTTCAGTGTCGTCTTGTAGTGGTCGCAAGCCCAGACATGGTGGACTTTACCCTGGCCCTTGATGATCAGGTCATCAAGATACGGTGCTGGGCGCCCGACGTGGGCATCCGACGGACGGTAATAGCCTTCCTGGTGACCGCCGAGACGGCAAACCCCACCGCCTTCACGACCCACATTACCAGTTGCAAGAGCGATGTTTACCAGAGCGCCGACCGTGCGATAATTGTCATTGCCCCAGATGATGCCCTTCTCGTAGGCCGTTACGCACTTGCGGCGCTTGCCGTCCTTGGGTTTCGCGATCCACTCAGCAGCCTTGATAATGTCGGCTTCGGAAACGCCGCACACTTTGGCGCCTTCTGCAACCGACATTTTACAAGCTTTGCGAGCTAACTCGAAGCTGCCCAAAGCACATGGGTGCGCAGCATCTTCTTTTTGCGCCTCGCCGCCCGGGAATGTTGAGTTCTTGATAAATTCACTATCAGTCCAACCTTGGTCAGCGATGTAGGTGAATAGCGTATTGAACAACGCCAGATCTGTCCCGCTGTTGATGGCCAGCTGGAGAACATTCTCTTTGCCGGCAGCATCTTCACATGCATTGACAGTCACGGTTCGTCGTGGGTCGACAATGACGACTTTCGCTCCATCACGCATGCCCGGAACCATATGGTTCAAGAAGAGGTTGGTCTGCGTTTCGAGAGGATTGGCACCAATGAGGACGATTGTGTCTGTCTTCGTGTAGTCCTCGTAGGCGTAGTTCAGTTCACCGATGCCCATATCGCGCGTCGAATGAACCTCGGAATTGTACGCCGGACGATTGTGAATACGGCAGTTCTTGATCTTCATCGACCCGAAGTACAGTTTGCCGGTACCCCAGGTATTTTCATAGCCACCAGCAGAACCTCCATGGTCGAACATCGAGACGAACAAATCGTCTTCTTTGTCTTTGTCGATGACCCGCGCGGTAACGCGCGCAACGAGATCGAGAGCGTCATCCCAACTGGTCGGCTGCCAGATCCCATAACGCCATACAAGCGGGTCGGTCAGACGCTGCTGCTGTGTTCCGGTTACATCCGAGCGGCGGTTCTCGGCCATGCGTGCACCGCGCACAGACCCAAGGCCTGAATTCACAGAGCAATTCTTGTCAGGCTTGATGACAAGATGAACATCCTCGCCGTTCTGTTTAACGACGTTGTACATTGATGGCGCGTACCAAGCATCGGTTTCAGTCGGTTGTTGCTTGGATAAGTCGACGCCGAATACGTTCTTGCCGGCCCCGGTTCCGCCTTGCTTATTCATCGGCCAAGTGTAGGCATGATAGCCGCAGCCAACGATGCAGTAGTGGCAAGTCACATTGTGCTTCTTTGCACCCGCGGGAATGATCGGCAGGCGGTCAATTTGTCTCTTATAAGCCATTTCAGATCCTCCCCTTAGAGTACGTTTGACAAGCGACCGTAGAGAAGCTCATCGACGCCTTCAGCGAAGATGTTTCCCTTGTCGTCTATACGCAGCGTGTACTGCGGGAGGTTTTGGGTGGCGTGGCCAAAAGTCTGCTGACCACCGGCCTCAGGATCGAAGACCGCATAGTGGCCTGGGCAATTGAAGGTCTTGCGCTCTGCACTGTAGTTCAGCGGAAAACCTTTGTGCGGACATGTCGTCGAGAAGCCGACAATGTCACCATCAGGTCCAGCTCCGCCCGAAACACGTTGGCCCAGCTTCAACAGCACTCCTGGTGCATCAGCGTCTGGGTAAGAAACTTCGAGCGGTTCGTTGGGCTTCAAGTCCTTGACGTTGGCAAGTCGGTTCGAAGGGTACTCAACACGCGCCAGTCCACCCTTCGCATTCGCCTGCTGCGGAACAACAGTGGCGGCAGCTGCGCCAGCCGTTGCGACGCCTGCGCCTCGCAGGAAATGTCGACGTCCAACGTCAACGAGTTGGTTGCATCGCTTCATCTGTTTCCTCCTGCCTTGGTCATCTTGGTTGACCACGACCTTAAGAGCGGAGAAACAGGGGGTTGAGAAAATTAAAAGATTTAGATTCAGAGCGTTAGAGTGGATCGAACATGTCGTGTTCAGAAATCCGAACACGGCGTGGCTCTACGTTGAGCTCTCACTGTCCAGACCAAGACGCTTCATCTTTTCCCAAAGTGTCGTGCGAGATATGCCGAGCGTTTTGGCGGCTTTCGTCAATTGACCAGAATGCATAGCAACGGCGCGCTCAATCTGGCGTCGTTCGGCCTCTGTACGTGCTTCCGCAAGAGACGTAACGTTCGGCTGCCCTCTCCAGCTTCCGAATCCCCGCTCAGGAAACAAGTCAATCGGTGTAATCCATTCGTCAAGGGCGAGTGCCATGGCGCGTTCCATGCGGCGCCGCAACTCAGCAACGTTGCGTGGCCAATCGTGTTGCAGCGCTTCCGCCTCAGCAGCAGTACTGATCCCTCTTACATTGCTGACTGTAATGTTTGCGAATTCCCTGAAGCATTGATCCAGATGCCACGTGATGTCTTCTGGTCTGTCTCGCAAGGCAGGGAGATGGAGATGGGTTGGATCGAGTAAGTTCCTAAGATCTTCTCTGAATTCTCCCCGTGCGACGAGATCGTTAAGGTCTCTTCGGGTCGTGCATATAATCAACGGATGTTGCTTGAGCCCCAGATCGAGCGGAGATGACACAGCAAGTTTCTCGATGATGTTGACAAGGCGTGCTTGCTGATTCTTGGAAAGCCGGGCTACGCCATCTATGAACAAGGTGCCTCCTGTTGCCCGCTGCAAGTAAGATCGGTTCGCGCCGCTTTCTTCGATTGTGAAAAACAATTGATCTTCAAGGATTTCAGGCGGAATGATGGAACAATTGACAGAGATGAAGGGCCCGCGTCCTTGATTGATGAGTTGGTGCAGATGGCGCGCGCAATACTCTTTGCCAACACCGATATCGCCGGTAATAAGTAGCGGTTTTGGCGCCTTCGCGTAACTTTCCAATGCGTGTCGGATTCGTTTCATCGCCTCTGATACGCCAAGAACATTCGCTTCACTAGGCTCCGTTACTACCGGAATGATAGCTTCTATCCGCCTCAGCAAATCCGAGATTTCGAACGGCTTCGTTATGTAATCCTCGGCGCCGGCACGCATTAGCTCAACGGCTTGATCTATGTCGCCATAGGCTGTCATGAAAATAAACGGTGATGCACTGCCACGTTCTGCCGCCTCGCTGTATAGCTTCATTCCGTCAGTGTCAGGAAGCCTGATGTCACAAACGACCAAGTCCGTGTTCGTATGTCGCAGGCCTTCAATTGCTTCCTGGCCTGTCTGCCACCAGGCAACAGTCGCACCTTCCAAAGATAAGCTTTGAAGCAGGCTCTCCCCCATAAGTGGGTCATCTTCGACAACACCGATGACGCGACCTTCAAGCAACATTTCCGTACTCTTCTTTGAGCAACGACTGGTCTCTTCTGGCTGGAATAGAAAGCCTTATTCTGCTCCCATGCGGAGATTTCTTCTCAGCATGAATGGAGCCTTGAAGTTCATGCAGGAGCCGCTTGACGACCCCGATGCCCAGTCCTCGATAATCTTCGAGCGGCAATACCCTAGCGTCAGTCGTGTTCAAGTAATCACTTACGTCTTGCGGCAGCCCCGGCCCTGAATCACCCACCTCGATTTCCAACTCACCGGCGGCGACTGAGGCGCGGAATTCAATTGTCGACCCATGCGGGGAGATTGAAATTGCATTGAGCAGAAGGTTGAGAACTGC
>JBCCOV010000160.1:0-12150 GCA_039039985.1 Pseudomonadota bacterium
ATAGCCCTTGCGGCGTCCCGGAAGTTTCTCCCGCTCGCGCACACGCTCGATGATCTTCTCGACGATCTTTTCCGCAGCGACGGTCGCCCGCAGTGTCGCGGGGTTGTCCGCCACGATCTGCTCGACAACCTCGTCCTGCTCGTCGGCATCATCACCAAGCAATTGCGAATTGAGTGGTTGGGACAACTTGGAGCCGTCGCGGTAGAGCGCATTCGCCTTGATCGCCAGTTGCCATGACAGCATGTACGCCGACTTGCAGTCATCGACCGTCGCATCGTTCGGCATGTTGATCGTTTTCGAGATCGCGCCTGAAATGAACGGCTGACTGGCCGCCATCATGCGAATGTGGCTCTCGACCGAAAGGTAGCGCTTGCCAGTGCGGCCGCAGGGATTGGCGCAGTCGAAGACCGGCAGGTGTTCGTCCTTCATATGCGGCGCGCCTTCCAACGTCATCGCCCCGCAGACATGGGTGTTGGCGGCTTCGATATCGGCTTTCGAAAACCCAAGGTGCGCCAGCAGGTCGAACGCCGGATCTGCCAGAGCCTCCTCCGAGACCCCAAGCGTCTCCGTCAGGAACGCTTCGCCAACGGTCCATTTGTTGAAGACGAACTTGATGTCGAATGCAGACTTTACGGCGTCCTCGATCCGCGCAATCACGTCCGGCGTGAACCCCTTCGCTGTCAGCGTGGCAGGATTGATCGCGGGTGCTTGTGCGATCGATCCATGCCCGACGGCGTAGGCTTCAATCTCCGCAATCTCGGACTCGCGGTAGCCAAGCGTGCGCAGCGCCTGTGGCACGGCGCGGTTGATGATCTTGAAGTAGCCACCACCGGCCAGCTTTTTGAACTTCACCAGGGCGAAGTCAGGCTCAATGCCGGTTGTATCGCAGTCCATCACCAAGCCGATTGTGCCGGTCGGCGCGATCACCGTCGCCTGGGCATTGCGATAGCCATGCTGCTCGCCCAGAGCCAGGGCCGTATCCCAGATCCGTCGCGCGGCTGTCACCAGCGCGGGTTCGAGGCACGAGGCCTGGTCGAGTGCGACCGGTGTGACGTTCAGTTTCTCATAGCCGGTTGTCTGACCAAGTGCCGCGCGGCGGTGGTTCCGCATAACCCGCAGCATGTCGTCGGCATTCTCGCCGTAGCCCGGGAAGGGGCCGAGTTCAGACGCCATGTCGGCCGATGTCGCGTAGGCGGTGCCCGTCATGACGGCCGATATCGCACCGCACAGCGCCCGACCTTCCAGCGAGTCGTAGGACAGCCCGGACGCCATCAGCAAGCCACCGATGTTTGCAAAGCCCAGCCCGAGCGTGCGGTAGCGATACGACAGCTCGGCGATCTGGCGGCTGGGGAACTGCGCCATCAGGACCGAGATCTCAAGGACAACGGTCCACAGGCGACAGGCGTGCTCAAAGCCATCGACATCGAACGTGCCATCCGCCTGGCGGAACTGCATCAGGTTCAACGATGCAAGGTTGCAGGCCGTGTCATCGAGGAACATGTACTCCGAGCACGGGTTCGACGCCCGGATCTGGCCCGATTGCGGACAGGTGTGCCAGTCGTTGATTGTCGTGTGGAACTGGATGCCGGGATCGGCCGACGCCCAGGCCGCATGGCCAATCTTTTCCCATAGATCCCGCGCTTTCAGTGTTTTGATCGGTTTGCCTTCAATGCGCGAGGTCAAATCCCAATCGGCGTCAGCTTCAACCGATCGCAAGAAGGCGTCGGTGACCCGGACGGAGTTGTTGGAGTTCTGGCCGGAAACGGTGAGGTAGGCTTCCGAATCCCAGTCCGTGTCATAAGTGTCGAAGGCAATATCCTTATAGCCCTGCTGCGCGAACTGGATGACGCGGCGGATGTAGTTGTCCGGCACCTGGTCGCGACGCGCGTCTTTGATCGCACGCTTGAGCGCTGGGTTCTTTTTGGGCTCGAAGCAGTCGTCGCCGTCGCCTTCACAGTTGACGCACGCGCGCATGATGGCCTTGAGACGCTGCTGGCAGATTTTCGAGCCCGTGACGAGCGCAGCGACCTTCTGCTCCTCGCGGACTTTCCAATCGATGTAGTCTTCAATGTCAGGGTGATCGACGTCGACAACGACCATTTTCGCCGCGCGCCGCGTCGTGCCGCCGGACTTGATCGCGCCGGCCGCCCGATCACCGATCTTCAAGAAGCTCATCAAGCCTGAGGACTTGCCACCACCCGACAGCGGTTCGTTTGCACCCCGCAGACTGGAAAAGTTGGATCCCGTGCCGGAACCGTATTTGAACAGCCGTGCTTCACGGACCCACAGGTCCATGATGCCGCTTTCGTTGACGAGGTCGTCTTCGACGGACTGAATGAAGCACGCATGCGGCTGGGGATGCTCGTAGGCCGATGTCGATCGGGTGAGCTCGCCAGTCACATGATCGACGTAGTAGTGACCTTGGCCTGGGCCGTCGATGCCGTAGGCCCAGTGCAAGCCGGTGTTGAACCACTGCGGTGAGTTCGGCGCGCCAAACTGCATGGCCAACATGTAGCGGTGCTCGTCGAAGAACGCCTGCGCGTCGTCCTCGGTCGTGAAGTATCCGCCCTTCCAGCCCCAGTAGGTCCATGTGCCGGCCAACCGGTCGAACACCTGGCGTGCGTCGGTTTCGCCGCCAATGCGCTCGCTTGCCGGAAGCTCTGCCAGCGCATCCTGATCGGCGACCGCGCGCCACAACCACGATGGGACCTGCGTTTCTTCGACCTTCTTGAGCGCCTTCGGGACACCGGCCTTGCGGAAGTATTTCTGCGCGAGGATGTCGGCTGCGACCTGGCTCCAATGCGCCGGTACGGCAAAGCCTTTCAGCTGAAAGACGACGGACCCGTCCGGGTTCCGTATCTCACTCGTCGCGTCACGAAACTCGATCGTCTTGTAAGGGGATTGGCCAGCTTCAGTGAAGCGACGTGCAATTTTCATTTCCGAGGTCCCAGCTATGGAACGCCCGCATTGTGCTTGTAATTCAAACGCAACTTTCCCGGTGGCGGGTACGCAGCTCAAGGCAGAGCGCATCAGTCATTGTGTTTCAACCGGGTCAGACAACTTCGTTCGACGCACGAATTAGACAACGCGGCACTGACCCAAGCGCGTAGGTTTCTTTGCTTCAGTCCGCCCGAACATGGACAAGACCGGTGATTGGAAGACGCCGTACAGCTGAGGCAGCGAGGTGCGGTCACGATCGCTGCCCGAGGAAGGGCATTCAGGCTTCAAAAGGACCGCTTCGCGCTGCACCCCAACCTTGAGCGTGTAAGCCGGCCGAACTTCGTCCAGCATGTGGCGATTCGGGGTTCGAAAACAGACACACCTACAACTGATAGGGCTCAAAAGAGGTTGGAGCCCCTATATCTAGGTGTCGGCAGTTTGTGAGCATCGTGTGGATGTGTCGGGGATGGTCGGTCGCACATCCGGAAGTCAGCGCGACAAACAGGCTGCTGTGACTGGCTGAACAGAATGGGACAATCTCGTCCACATGAACGCGACATGGTGCAAGTTATGCGATTCCGAGCCGCCACAGTGTTGCGCGAAGGCCGCGCACGAAATGCACACGCGGTGGACGATCAGGACATGCGCACCAGCATGTGTGGCGGAACAGGGCACTAGACACCGAACATTCTGGCGCCTAATCCCAAACCGGAGACCAAACGGACGGATGCCATGAGCATATTCAGCGAGATCTTCGCCTGGTGGGGCGGCAATACCTGGGGAACACGCTTCACGATCTGGCGGCAGGGCAAGCATGTCGGCGAAGACGAGTTCGGCAACCAGTATTATGAACAAGTGCGTGGCGAGAGCCCTCACGGCAGTCCGCGGCGCTGGGTGATTTACGACAAACTCTCAGAACCCTCCCAGGTTCCGCCGGAGTGGCACGGCTGGCTGCACCACACGGTCGTGGATCCGCCCACCAAGAGTGAAGAGCCACGTCCCTGGCAAAAGCCGCATTTGATGAACATGACCGGCACGTCCGAAGCCTACCGTCCGCCGGGGTCGATCCTGACCCCTGGCAGCCGCCCGCCGGCAACGGGTGACTACGACGCGTGGCGGCCCGAGTAGGGCCCGGCGTCGAGACGACGACCTTAGCCGGGGGACAGTCGCTTATGCCGCAGGGATATGGGATCACCGACAGCATCATGCGTGATATCGATCGTCATCCAGTGTGCGGTGCCTGCGACGAGGTCTTCGAGTTCCATGCCGGTGGCATGCAACACATCGGCCCCAGGGACCATCCGTACGCATGCCACGTGATCATCGAATTCGAATCGTATGAAATGCTGATGGAGCGTCATCAATCGAAGGCCTGCCAGGCGACAGCCAGGTCGCGCCGCGCATCTGCCGAGTGCGATATCTTCAGTGTCGAGGGCCGCGAATAATGGGTGGGCAAACCAAATTGCAGCGCAGCACGGTTGCCCTGATCGCGGCGAGTACCACGCTGGTGGGCGTCTTCGGCGCTAGTGCTGCCGTTCGCGCCGAGCGCGTTCAGAATGACGTCGCTGTGTTTGCAGCTCTGGACAAAGTCACAGCGCGCATTTCGAAACTCGAGGTGCCGCTCAATCAGCCCGCTGAATTCGGATCGCTCCGGCTGACGCCGCGCGCCTGCCTGACCAGCGCACCGACAGAGCCACCCAAAACAACAACGTTTGTCGAGGTAGATGAGGTTCAGTTGGATGGCGAGGAAAAGCGTATCTTTACAGGATGGATGTTTGCAGAAAGTCCGGGCCTCAACGCGGTCGAGCATCCGGTTTTCGACGTTTGGTTGACGGGGTGCAAGGGCGGAGCCGTACAACCTGAGCCCTCTGCTGACGATCCAAGAGCGGAAAATGAGCCGCCGGTCCGTCGCCGTCGCCGCCGTGTTCGGCGCTAGCGGCTGCGTCCATCTCCACTCACTTGTCTGAAGCGCCGCCCTGCGCATAACCAACGTTGTCCGGTATGGTCATCGCATGCCGCACGATTTCCACAATGTCGGCTGGCGGCGTGTCGACGGGCAGGCGGTAGAAGTCACCATCGGAACGCAGAGCCCGGTTCAGCATGCGATGGAATGTACGGCGCGGGACCTCAAGCGTACCGAACTGGGCCAAATGTGGTGTAGTGAATTGTGTGTCGAGCAAACGGTAGCTGCCGTAGATCAGACGGGCACACAAATAGACAAGCGTGATCTTCGACGCGTCCCGCGCTTCGGAAAACATGCTCTCGCCGAAGAACGCCCCCTTCAGCGATACGCCATACAATCCACCGACGAGCTGCCCGTCGCGCCAGGCTTCGACCGTGTGGCAATGGCCGCGCTCAAACAGGGCGCGATAGAGTTGGCGGATTTCGCGATTAATCCACGTGCTGTCCCGGCCTGGTTTTTCGGCCGCGCAGCCCGAGATAACGGCGTCAAAATCGCGATCCACGTGGATCTCGAACGGAGCCTGCCGGATTGTGCGCGCCAGACGACGCGGAACAACCACGCCGTCGAGCGGAATAATGCCGCGCCAATCCGGATCCTGAAGATAGAGCTCAGGCGACGTGGCGCTGGCGGCCATCGGAAAGACACCGTTGGCGTAGGCGTTCAAAAGCTCATGAACCGCGCGGGCGGGAAATGTTGTCATCTCAATCCGAGCAAACTGGTGATGCCTACGTTTGTGACCGAAACGCGCGTTGGAGACTTGCCGCGACGGCGGCCATACGCGTCCAGTCGTGTGCGATCACGGTCCGCACACCGGGACGCAGGCACGCGCTTTGAATCGGTCAATTGACCAGAAACTAAGCAGCCTCTGCGTCAAGCTTCGCAAGAAACGCTTCGAGCCAATGAATATCATACATCCCATTTACGATATCGGGATGGCTCACCAGCTGATCAAAAAGTGGAATTGTGGTTTCAATACCGTCGATAACGAACTCGCTGAGACAACGTCTCAAGCGCATTAGGCATTCGTTTCGCGTCTGGCCGTGGACAATCAGTTTGCCAATCAAACTATCATAATACGGTGGAATACTATAGCCCTGATACACACCGGAATCGACGCGCACTCCAAGTCCCCCTGGCGGATGCCAATACGTAATCCGCCCAGGCGATGGCCGGAACGTACGTGGGTTCTCAGCATTAATGCGGCATTCAATGGCGTGGCCGTTTGAGGCGACGTCCCCTTGCGCAACGCTTAACGAGGCACCGGCCGCAATGCGCAGTTGTTCGATGACGAGATCCATTCCCGTAATCATTTCCGTTACGGGATGCTCGACCTGCAAACGCGTATTCATCTCGATGAAGTAAAACGCGCCGTCCTCGTAAAGGAACTCCACCGTGCCGGCGCCCCGGTACCCCATCTCCTGCATGGCTGTCGCGACGGTTTGTCCGATCTGGGCGCGGGCCTGGGCATTCAAAGCGGGAGAGGGCGCTTCCTCGAAAACCTTTTGGTGGCGCCGCTGAAGCGAACAGTCACGTTCGCCAAGGTGGATGGCATCGCCGCGGCCGTCGCCGAAAACCTGGATCTCGATGTGTCGCGGCTTTCCGAGGTACTTTTCAATGTACACATTGTCGTCGCCGAACGCCGCGTTCGCCTCGATCCGGGCTGTTTGAAAAGCACTTTCGATCTCGTGCTCGCTCCGCGCCAGCTTCATTCCGCGACCGCCGCCGCCGGATGCGGCCTTGATCAGGACCGGATAGCCGATCTCACTCGCGATTGTCTTGGCTTGCGCCACGTCCGTAACGGAACCCTCCGAGCCAGGTACAACGGGGATACCGAGCCGGACCGCCGTGTCCTTGGCGGCGATCTTGTCGCCCATCACACGAATATGCTCGGCGGTTGGGCCGATGAACGTAATGCCGTGGCCTTCGAGAATCTCGGCAAACCGTGCGTTCTCGGACAGAAAGCCGTAGCCGGGGTGCACGGCATCGGCGCCTGTGATTTCGCAAGCCGCCAGAAGCCGCGGGATATTCAGATAGCTCTCGCCGGCCGGAGGTGGGCCGATGCAGACGCTTTCGTCGGCCAGGCGCACGTGCATCGCGTCAGCATCCGCGGTTGAGTGCACGGCCACAGTCGCAATGCCGAGCTCCCGGCAGGCGCGCTGAATGCGAAGAGCGATTTCTCCGCGATTGGCGATGAGGACTTTGTCGAACATCGTATGGATGTCTTCCGGAACGCCGCGTGGGACTATTCGATGATGATCAACGGTTCGCCGAATTCAACCGGCTGCTCATTCTGGCATAAGATCCGGGCCACCGTCCCGCTCCTCGGAGCCGGTATGTGGTTCATGGTCTTCATGGCCTCGATGATCAGCAGCGTTTGCCCTTCGGTGACCTGGGATCCGATCTCGACAAACGGTGCAGCACTGGGCTCCGGTGACAGGTAGATCGTGCCGACCATAGGCGACCGGACGGCTCCAGGATGTTTGGCATCATCCGCCGGGCTGGCCTCTGCAGGCGCAGCCGGCGCTGCGGCAACGGCCGGCTCGACCGCTCCGGCCGGCGCAACAACAGGTGACGTGACCTGCAGTGTGCGCGCAACACGAACCTTGAGCCCGCTTCGCTCGATTTCGATCTCCGTCAGACCTGTCTCAATGAGCAAGCCCGCGAGTTCGCGAATGAATTCCTTATCGAAACCGTTTTTCGATCTCGTGTCCTTCGACATGCGTGACTGCTGCCTGCCTTTTCCTGCGTACGGGGGAACCGTCGTCGCGACCTGTCTCAACACATCGCGCGTCGGAACCACATGTCGCCCACGACCACCCTCGGATATATGGGACCGTCCAGTCGATCCGACAGAGCCGGTGCATCGGGCTGAGCTGTTCGTTCGCGGGATCTAGCAGTTTTCGCAGGCGGAAGGAAGCACAGCATCCTGGCATTTCGCCTGTCCAAGCCGATGCAATCGCAAATACCCACCGAGCGTTGCGATCGGCCTGCAGAAAATGCACCAAAAGGTAGGCCGTTTGCCCGGATCGGTGTTAACCAACCGGCCAAGTCAACGCAAAAGTGTGCTGTGCACAAAACAAAAGCCGTGAGCACAAGCGGGCGCTCACGGCCATGTATCAACGCAGACGTATTGGGCTGGGACGGAACCTAGCAGGCGCGGCAGCCTTGCTTGCGCGTATCGGCGATCATGGTTTTGAGACCCGCCACTGGCACGTAGCCAACATTGACGTTGGTGTCGACGATGAAGGCCGGCGTTCCCTGAATATCGAGCTCGGCGGCCACGCGTGCCGTTTCCTTGAGCGCCTTGGAAATCTCCGGATCTTCCATGTCTTTTTGCAGGCGCGCCATATCCAGCCCCAGCGATTTCGCTGCAGTCAGTACGCTGTCTTTCGTGACACGTTCCTGACCCATCAGGGCCACGTGCAGCTCCCAATACTTGTTCTGCTTGACGGCGGCCATCGCAGCCCGTGCGGCGAACTCCGAGTCCGGGCCGAAGATCGGGAACTCCTTCATGACGACGCGGACATTAGAATCGGCTGCTGCCAGATTCTGCACTTCCGTCAGCGCGCGTTTGCACCAGGAGCAATTGTAGTCAAAAAACTCAACGATCCCGACGTCGCCGTCCCGATTGCCGAAAACGTAATCGTGTTTGGACTGATAGAGCGAGACCTTGTTGGTCACGACGA
This sequence comes from Pseudomonadota bacterium, assembly GCA_039039985.1. Classification (GTDB taxonomy): domain Bacteria; phylum Pseudomonadota; class Alphaproteobacteria; order Rhizobiales; family Hyphomicrobiaceae; genus JBCBWG01. Next base: position 8,590 of record JBCCOV010000160.1, read on the forward strand.
TCTGCTTGTTGCGGCTGTTGCGGGCCAGCGCCTCTTTCTCCTGCAGCGACGTGGTCATCTCGCGCAGGATTTCGGGGTTCTGGAGCAGATAGGACCGCACGATTTTCTCGATCTCGGCGCGCTGCTTGTCGCTGAAGTCCACCTTGGTTGCGGTTGCCACCTGGGTTGGCTTTGCGTCGGTCTCGGTGCTCTTTGCGGTGGTGGCCGCGTCAGCTGTCGGCGTCTCGGCTGCAATCGACGGCGGCGTCGACGTGCCGGTGCCGATAATGATCAGACCTAAAAAGACCACGACAACTGGTGCGACGAGCGCGAATGATTTGGTCGCAACGATTTGCCGTACGTTGTCAAAACTCATCGTTCTGATCCTCTTGGCTTTGGCCATATCGGCGCAAACGGTCCAAGCTATCTGCCCGCGCCATAGTTGATAATGTCGTCCATTTTCACCCACAGAGGTGAACCGCGCCTGAGCGCAGCGCGCGCGCGTTTTGCGAAGACTTTGGCGCGCTTCACGTTTCCTTGCAGAAACGTGGCCTGAGCAATTGAGGCATCAGCTTCTGGGCGTTTCCCTTGCTTGTAGTAGGCGTTCGCGAGAAAGCGATACGCCCGCGGGCTGGGATCCGCAACAATACTTTGCCGCAGCATCTTAACGCTTCGCGCGATGGTCTTGGGATCGTTCGATTCGAGCATTGCAGATGCAAGACGCACTGTGATCAGCGGAGATTTCGGCGCGAGTTTCAGCGCACGGCGTAGATGCGGCGTCGCTTCGCGTTTGCGACCCGCGCGCATCAGCAAATCGCCCTTCAGTTCCCAGAAGTAGGGGTAGTCCGGACGGGATTTAATCAAGCTGTCGACTGCAGCAAGCGCGCGCGGCAGGCCGCCGTTGCCGCCACGGAAGAACAAGGCGATCGCGCGAGCATACCGCGCCGGAAGGCTCTTGTCGGACGTCGGATAACGATTGAAAACCTCGCCCGGCGACTGAAGATAGCCCGCAAGCTTGGCGCGCATCAGATCGTGGCGCAGCTGAAGTTCACGCGAGTCCCGCTTCTTATAGTAGGGGCTCGACTGCACAAGGCGCTTGAGATTCGCCAGCCGGTTGGCAGCCACCGGGTGACTACGCGCGAACGGGTCCTGATATCTGGCCGAGACAAACTCCTGCTGCGCAAACCGCTCGAATGTCTGCAACATGCCCAAGCCGGACTGTTGGGTTGCTTCCAGATATCTGAGGCCGGCTTGATCGGCAGCACCCTCTTGCGATCTGCGTTCCGCAAGAAGAGACCGCAGGACGAGCTGATCGCCGGCCACCATGGCAGCTGGATTTCCCGTCGCGATCGCCGCGCCAATTCCCAACAATCGCACCAGGAGGAGGCGACTTTGATCCTGCTTGATGCGGGCGCGCAGTGCGGCCATGTGGCCGCCATCGATATGCCCGGCCTCGTGCGCAAGAACCCCGATAATCTGGTTTGGGGTTTCAGACTGAAGCAGCGCGCCGGTGTGAACAAAGATGTTGCGACCGTCGAGTACGAATGCGTTAAAGACTGAGCTGCGCACGATGCGAATACGGATGCGTCCGCCGCCAAGGCCGGCCGCGCGAAAGATTGGGCGGGAATAGTCGTTAAGAAGCCGCTCGATTTCACTATCTCGGATCAGCGGCAAACCTTGCGCTTCAGCCGAGTCTGTTCGTAGAGCGAGCAAAGTTGCCGCGCCCGCAACGAGGGCGACGAGCATATGGCTCAGTCGCCGTCTCAATCCGTCACCCCTGACCTTAAGCAACATTTGCTCCCCGGATTTGTGACGATGCGTTGTTCGCATGACTGTCGCGTCCCAATCAACATAGGCAGCGTTCGTGCAAGTTGCAGTCCGCGCAGACGATCAACCGCTATGGCGGCGCATTATACAGTTTGGTCGTCATCACGACTCTGCGTTGAACTCTGCAGCGCCGAAGTTGAATGGTACTCTCAAAGATTACGGATCGGGTGTTGGGTCCATCGCAATTGCGAACAATCTAAGGCGTCAGCATGTCACAAAATTCTCCGGTCAATCCAGTTCAATCTACGCTGCCACGGCCATTGTCCGCACGCAGTCAAATCGATTCCTTCATCGTGATGGACGTCATGTCAGCCGCGGCCGCTGCGGAAGCGGCGGGCCAAGAGGTGCTCCATCTTGAGGTCGGTCAGCCAGGAACCGCGGCCCCGAGCACCGCATTGGCGGCGCTCCGCGACCGAATGGCACAGGAAAACCTGGGCTATACGGTCGCATGCGGTCTGCCGGATCTCAGAAGCCGCATCTCTCAGCACTACGCGGATCACTATAGCGTGATCGTACCGCCGGAACGCATTGTGATCACAAGCGGTTCTTCCGCCGGTTTTGTCCTCAGCTTTTTGGCTGCGTTCAATCCTGGTGACCGCTTAGCGGTGCCGTCTCCCGGCTATCCGTGTTATCGCCAAACGCCACATGCGCTCGGCCTGGAGACCGTCCCTCTGGTCACAGGGCCCGAGGATCGCTGGATGCCGACTCCAGACATGCTGCGGGATGCGGCTCGTAACCAAGGTATCGCCGGAGCCTTGATTGCCAGTCCGGCCAATCCAACCGGCACCATGATGGATCCGGAGCGCCTCCGAGACATCATTCGTGTCTGTGAGGCGGAACGGCTGTGGTATCTGTCTGACGAAATCTATCACGGCCTCAGCTATGGCCTTGAGGAGCAAACCGCGCTGGCCTACAGCGACGCGTGCATCGTCATTAATAGCTTTTCCAAGTATTTTTCGATGACCGGTTGGCGAATTGGTTGGATGGTGGTGCCGGCGGAGATGGTCTCAACGGTCGAGCGCCTAACGCAGAACCTTTACATCGCTGCATCCACGGCATCTCAGGTTGCCGCGCTTGGCGCATTCGACGGTCGGGCCGAACTCGAGGCCAACCGCGAGGTCTATCAGAGGAATCGGGATCTGTTGATCAACGGTCTTCCATGTGTCGGTCTCGATCGGATCGTACCGGCCGATGGCGGTTTTTACCTGTATGTCGACGTCAGCGCCTATACCGACGACAGCTTGGAATTCACACGCCAGATGCTGGACGAGGTCGGGGTTGCGGCGACGCCTGGATTGGACTTCGATCCCGACCGAGGTGGGCGATATGTTCGCCTTTCCTACGCCGGGCCGACTGACGTTATGCAACGCGCGCTCAGCCGGCTAGGGGAATGGGACCGGCTGAAGTCCCAATAAATGTAAGGCAAAGCCGCGCACGCTCGCGGCTCGAGCGAGAGTCTTTGGTTGCGCTGTTCGCACGCGCGTCTTTACGTGCGCTACCGCTCGCGACAAGCGCTCGCTACTTGAGCGCGTTTTAATTCGCGCTGTTCGCACGCTCGCAGGCTCGCGGCTCGAGCGCTGGCCAGCCGTCGGGCACCCCAGGCCGCGTCAGCGGCCCGGCGCGTTGCGCCGCCCCCACCCCAACGCGGGTGGTCCCGCGTTGGGCATTTCACATGTCGAGATGGCGGATACGCCATCTCGATGGGGCCCGGCCGTCAGGCCGGAACAGCCCGTGAGCGATAAACAACCAACGCTG
>JBCCOV010000161.1:0-12145 GCA_039039985.1 Pseudomonadota bacterium
AACGCGGCTAAGTGTCAGCTAAGTTCATGCTGCCAGCACGCTTAAGTCTCAGCGTGCAAAGGACGTCGTACGAGGTCGCAGAGTGAGACGAGGATCGATCAGGACCGCAGTCTACGCCGGTGTGGCGACTTTCATTCTCGGCCCGGTCATCGGTGCGTTCTTGTTCTTTATCGCGATTGCAGTTGCCGCCTTGCATGACGCGGCCAGCATCGCAGAGGGACTGTGGCAGCTCCTCAGTTTGCCGGCCCTTGCAGTCCTGATCACGCCGTTCGCGTTTATGATGGCCGGACCGGCATCGTTCGCAGCCGGCCTATGGGTTAGTGCGTCCGTGTTTCTCAGAAATCGGCTGGGTTATCTTGAGGCCGCTGCGATCGCATTTGTCTCGACGATCGTTGTGATGCCGACGTGGTTCTATTTGCTGTCGCGTGATGGGAATCAGACGCTCGAAGCCTATCTTGAGCAGAATGGCGGGGCCGCATTCATGTTCGCCGCCCTCAGCGTCATCGTTGCCATTGTTTTGCGTTGGGTGCTCGGCAGCTGGGGCCTATTGCGGCCGCTGGAGTTGCCTGATGAGAAACGTGGCTAAGTGTCAGCTGGGTCTGCAGGAGCAGCAAACCTAGGTTTCAAATGCGAGAGGACGTCTGGCAACATCGCCATTTGGCGATAGCGGAGGTGTGCAATGCGCATGGCCCATGGACGAACTGCTGTTCTCGTTTTTCTCCTCGCGGCCGGTCTCGGGCCAATGATCGGCGCTCTCTTCTTCGCCATGTTTCTTGGCGTCACCCAGGTGTTCGAGGCGCCGTTCTCGCCGGGTGCTTTCCTCAACGTCGTTAGCACCCCGATTGCCGCGATCGTATCAGCGCCGTTGATCTATTTGATGGTTGGTCCGGTCGCCGTCGTTGCTGGACTCTGGGCCGGCTTGAAGGTTCTGTTCACCGGGCGCCTTGGATACATCGACGTCATTTTCATTGCCGCAGTGACAACGCTCGTCGCGGTCCCACTATGGATGACGGGCTTCGGGCAGGCGCCGCCGCTTTCGGATTTCCTGCGTTATCAGTGGCCGACACCCTTGATATTCTCCGCAGTCAGCGTGGTTACGGCGGTGTTCATGCGTTGGGCTATTGGACGGTTCGGCTTGCTGGCGCCGCGCGCATTCGCCGGCAACGACGCAGCATAGGGCAGTGTAAGGCCTGCAGCTTATGAACGTCGGAATCTGAGGCAGACTTGACCCAGCCGGCGAACCATCCCACCACGGTGCCATGACCGAAGACCGGCTTGTGACACCGGATCGGCGCGAAGGTGACGCGCTCGACGCATCGATCCGCCCGCAAATGCTCGACGATTTCATTGGGCAGGAGCAGGCGCGGGCGAATCTGCGTGTCTTTATCGAAGCCGCCAAGGGGCGCGGCGATGCCCTGGATCACGTGCTGTTTGTTGGCCCGCCGGGGCTGGGAAAGACAACGCTCGCTCAAATCATGGCGCGCGAACTCGGCGTTGGTTTTCGGGCGACGTCTGGTCCGGTGATCTCGAAAGCGGGGGATCTCGCGGCGCTGTTGACCAATCTCGAAGACCGCGATGTCCTCTTTATCGACGAGATCCACCGCCTGAATCCAGCAGTTGAAGAGATCCTTTATCCGGCGATGGAGGATTATCAGCTTGATCTGATTATTGGGGAGGGGCCTGCCGCGCGCTCGGTGAAAATCGACCTGGCCAAGTTTACGCTGGTCGCAGCAACCACGCGGGCGGGCCTGCTCACCACACCGCTGCGCGATCGGTTCGGAATTCCCATTCGCTTGAATTTCTACAGCGTTGATGAATTGCAGCAGGTTGTGGAGCGCGGCGCACGCGTTCTTGCGGCGCCGATGCAACCTGACGGAGCGAGAGAAATCGCCCAACGGGCGAGAGGAACACCGCGCGTCGCCGGCCGACTGCTGCGGCGCGTCCGGGACTTTGCCGCGGTGGCCAACTCGGACGCGATTACAGCAGAAACGGCCGACCGCGCGCTGCAAATGCTGGAGGTCGACTCGGCTGGCCTGGACGCGCTTGACCATCGGTATTTGAATTGCATTGCGCGTGATTATGACGGCGGCCCGGTGGGAATTGAGACAATTTCGGCAGCACTTTCGGAGCCGCGGGATGCGCTTGAGGAGATTGTCGAGCCGTATCTCATCCAGCAGGGGTTTGTCGGGCGCACACCACGTGGACGGATACTTACGCTCAAGTCCTACCGGCATCTCGGCTTGAGTGGCGGGCCGAAGTCGGTCCCCGATCAGGCCACACTGTTTACCGGTGATGAACCATCATCGCCATCCAGCGGGTCGGAACCCGTGACTTAACGATCCGTTTTTATCGACCGCTTATAGACTTAACAGTGCCAAAGTTATCCGGCATCGCCACGGATTGCATCAGACGTTCAGGTTTTTGGAGAGTGCCGGTGATCACGCGAAGGCGCGTCCTACAGTCGGCCGCGGTTGCGGTCACGGCGGGCACGGGCTTAGGCGGCTACGCATTTGCCGTTGAGCCGGCATGGTTGACCGTTCAGCGCTATCGCATTTCGCCGTCAAACTGGCCGCGAGACCTCCAGCTTCGCATTGCCGTTTTGGCGGATCTCCATATCGGCTTTCCGATCGTCACGCTGGATCGCCTCCGCGGTATGGTCGAGCGGACGAATGCTGAAGCGCCGGATATCGTCTTGTTGCTTGGAGATTTCGAAGCCGCACATCGCTTGTCTCGGCGATACCCGAAGTCGGCTTGGGCGGGGGAACTCGCACGGCTGCAAGCGCCGCTCGGCATCCACGCGATCCTCGGCAATCACGACTGGTGGGAAGACCGTAAGCTGCAATTCACACGCATGGGGCCAACCCCCGTCGGGCAAGCGTTGGATGCTGTCGGCATCCCAACATTGGAAAACGATGCCGTCCGGTTGGTTCATAACGGGCAGCCGTTCTGGTTGCTGGGCCTTGGTGACCAGTGGGCGTTCTATCTTGATGAGCATGGCAATCCGAAACAGGGTCGTTTCGATTTCATCGGTGTCGATGACCTGTCCGGTACGCTGGCAAAGATCACCGATGATGCGCCTGCAGTCCTGATGGTGCATGAGCCGGATGTCTTTCCGGAGGTGCCAGACCGCGTCGCGTTGACCGTTGCGGGGCATACGCACGGTGGCCAGGTGCAGTTCATGGGCTGGGCGCCGGTGGTTCCATCACGGTTCGGGACGCGGTATGCCTACGGCCATATTATCGAGCCGGCGCAATCGACAACGCGAAATGGCGGCAGTAGCGGATCGCGGCACCTCGTGGTGTCGGGCGGCCTGGGGTGCAGTGGCCTGCCGGTACGTTTTGGACGTCCGCCTGAGATTGTGGTGATTGACCTTCATGGCGAGCCAAAGCGAAAGCAAAGCGACAGCGCCTGACCGGACGTCCGGAACACCATACCGGACCCGCCTTGACGCGCTCTTTGCTGCGGACGGCCGCACCGCTGTCATTCTGCGGCGCGGTCCAAAGCGGTTTTACCAGCTGCTCACGTGGGACCTTGCGACGGACCAATTCGTTCACGGCCAGTGGATGGTCGGTGAGATCCAGATTACGGATCTGTCGCACGATGGATCGAAGCTTCTTTACTGGGCGCACCAGCATCGCCGGGCTTCCCGTGCGCTGGCGGAAAACGAGCAGACGGCGCCGACGCAGTTTGAGCCGCTCGATACACCCCGTCGCCCGGCCAAGAAACGCCGAAACCGGCGCATCCCGAGGTATCTGCGCGAAGCGTCCGGACAACCTGTTGTGCGCAGACGTCGCCCTGCCCGACCAATCGAAACGACGTGGACAGCCATCAGCACGCCGCCGTACTTCAGCGCTTTGGCTGTCTGGCCGGCGCGGGATGGTTGGGATGCAGGCGGCATATTTCTGCAGGATGGCAGCATACTCCTGAACCTGGCCGACGACGATCTGACGCCGCATCTCAACGTAACCCCGGCGCGCCAGCTGCGCGTCCAGTCGTGGCGCTCGGACGCGTTTCGCGGAAAAACCATGTATCCGATGGCCTATCGGCCATGGCTTGGAGAGTCCCGGCTTGCGCGAGAGGTGGCCGTGGCTTTGCGCGATGCCGGCGTCCGCTGGGTCGAGTGGGTGAACGCTCAGGCCGGGCCCGATCTCCTCTTCGCCTGTGATGGCTGCATTTACCGACTGGGCAGATTTGCGGAGGTTGCGCCGGCTGAGTATCTCTCGCGAGCAACAAAGCTGGTTGACCTATCCGGCGCAACGTTTGAGGCCATCGCGCCACCGGCCTCGGCAATGCGCTGGTAAGCTGCAACCGACCAAGCGAAAGATGGCAATGCGCGCAGAAGCAGAGGCGAAGTGGCCGGATCTTGCTGGCCGACTGGATCACGATGATGGCCAAGTCTGCCATGTTCTACCCGTTCGTGTTTACTTCGAAGACACGGACTTTTCGGGCGTTGTGTACCATGGTGCCTATGTCCGCTGGTGCGAGCGTGGCCGTTCGGATTTTCTGAGGCTGCTGGGCAACAGTCATCGCGGCTTGTTGGATGGCAGCGCGGGGCAGCCGCCGGGCGCGTTCGTTGTGCGAACGATGTCACTGGATTTTCGCAAGCCGGCGCGGATCGATGACGTCATCGAGGTCCGAACACAGGCAACTGAGATCGGCGCTGCCGCTATTGATCTCAAGCAAACGATCTTTCGCGAAAATCAGGTGATCTGCGCCGTAGACGTGAAGGTTGTGCTTATCAGTAACGCTGGAAAACCAATGCGGCTTGCGGCCGCGCTTAGAAGTGCTTTCGGCAACACGACACGCTAACATGGTAGCAGTCGCAGATTTGCTTACTCCAGCCGAGCACATGGCGTCGCAGTTTAGCCTAAAACGGCGGCGAGAAGCTGATCGGGCCGCGTTCCGGCCACGCACTTCGCCGTCGTGTCGTCACAAGGGCGATGCGTGGGCTTTTCCCCGCGTGAGATGGCTTGCTGCCACGCTTTGCGAAGATGCAAACGTCCACGCATTGCGAAGACGCACAAATGAGTTTAGGTCGCTATTGCGCCGCACAACAAGAAAACGGGGTCACCGGGCATGAATGTGACGGACCTGCTGTCACACGGTGGGAACAGCATGTCGTTCGTTCAGCTGTTTCTACAGGCACACATCGTCGTTCAAGGCGTCATGATCGGCTTGATGCTGGCATCGATCTGGTCTTGGGCGATCATCATCGAAAAGCTGTTTGCGTTCCGGCGCGCACGCGTAGAGGCGGACCGCTTCGAACAAATGTTCTGGTCCGGTCAGTCGCTGGAAGAGCTCTATGGCACGCTCTCCAGGGGGCGGACCATATCAATGGCGGCCTTGTTCGTGGCCGCGATGCGGGAATGGAAACGCTCGGTTGAGGGCAGCATTCGCGCCCTGGGCGGCATTCAGCTGCGTGTCGAAAAGGTTATGGACGTTACGATCAGCCGCGAAATGGAGCGGCTTGAGCGGCGCCTGTTGTTCCTCGCGACAGTTGGTGCAACGGCCCCGTTCGTCGGGCTGTTCGGCACGGTCTGGGGCATCATGACCAGCTTCCAGGCCATTGCGGTTTCAAAGAACACATCCCTTGCCGTGGTTGCTCCAGGTATCGCGGAGGCATTGTTTGCAACGGCTATTGGCCTTGTTGCCGCCATTCCAGCCGTGATTTTCTACAATAAGTTCTCGGCAGATGCGGCCCGACTCAGTCAGCGTCTCGAGGCGTTTTCGGACGAGTTTTCGGCGATCGTATCGCGCCAGATCGATGTGCGGAGCTGACCTATGGGCATGAGCACCCGCGGGACAAGTGCTGCGACACGACGCAGTCGTGGTCCCCGGCATGCGCCAATGAGTGAGATTAACGTTACGCCGTTTGTCGACGTGATGTTGGTTCTGCTGATCATTTTCATGGTTGCAGCACCGCTTATGGTGTCGGGCATTCCACTGCAGCTTCCCACCGTCACAGCAACGCCACTTCCGAATAGTCAGGATCCGCTCACGGTTAGTGTTGATCGCGACGGCAGGATTTACATTGGCTCGAACGAGGAACCGATCGAGCGCGATGCCCTCGTTGCAAAACTGAAGGCAAACGAGAAAAGCGGAACGGATACGACCGTTCTTGTGCGCGGCGACGAGAACGTCCCGTATGGGGCTGTTGTTCGGGTTGTTGGCGCACTGAAAGAAGGTGGCTTCAACAAGGCCACACTGTTGACGGAACTTGAAACAATCACAAGCGGGCCGGCACAACCTTTGGGCAACTGATCGTGTGGTTTTCGCTCTTCGTCTCTGGCTTTTTGCACGTCGGCCTGATCGGCTGGGCCGTCGTGAACTTTGCGTCGACTGCGCCGCTCAAGCCGCCGACTCCTGAGACCGTTGAAGTCTCGATCATGAGCAAACGTGATGAAATCACGCGGCAAAAGAAGGGCTCCATATCGTCGAAGAATTTGAAGACGCAGCAGGCGAAGGCGGTCAAGAAACCGAAAAAGCCGGCCAAACAGCCGGTTCGGCGTGCGGCAACTCCGCCACCGGCGACGCCGCCTCCAGCCTCTGTACCTGCGCCGCCTGATCCAATCGCAAAAAAGCTCGCAAGTCTGTCGACGCCGCAACCGGATCCAAACGCGATTGCGATCAGAAAGGCAGAAGACGCGAAAAAGAAGGCTGAGGCTGAAGCCAAACGCAAAGCCGAGGCTGAAGCCAAACGGAAGGCCGCGGAAGAGGCGAAACGCAAGGCCGAGGAGGCAAAGCGCAAGGCTGCTGAAGCCGCGCGCAAACGAAAGGCTGAAGCTGAGAAAAAGCGCAAGGCGGAAGCGGAACGCCGACGGAAGGCCGCGCGGGCCCTTAAGGAGCGGGAGCGCAAGAAGCGCTTGGCAGAAAAGCGCCGGCGCGAACGCGAAGCCAGGAAGAAAAAGCAATTCGACGCGAATCGCATTGCCGCACTTCTGAACAAGGTGCCGGATGCGAAATCTCCCCCGGCCGGCTCTGAGCGTAACGCTCGGGATCGCAATCTGCCACGTGGGCCAGAAGCTGGCACCCCGGACGGGCGAGACGACCGGCTGACGGCCAGCCAGCTAGCGATGATCGGTGTCATGATGCGGACGGCGGTCAAACGGTGTTGGAACATCAACAGCGGGCTTGCCGGTGCGGAACGGCTGGCCGTTGAAGTCGAGCTGCGCTTGCATCCTGATGGGCGGCTGAAGGGGACGCCGCGCGTACGCAATGGCCGCTCAGACCCCCATTTTACCGACGCTGCGAACAGTGCATTGCGGGCATTGGTGCAATGCGCGCCTTACGATCTACCAGCAAAACTCTATAAGGGTGGCTGGGACCACATGGTGGTGAGCTTCGATCCGAGCAAGATGTTCTAGTGATCCACCCGCGCGGGCAGTGAGAGGCAGATACAGGATGGCGCATCGACGGTTCGATCTCACGAGACGCCAGGCGTTGCATGGCGGGCTTGCAGCTGGCGCCGTGCTCGCAGGTGCTGCCCCGGCATTCGGCCAAACGCGCGTGACAATTGACGAGGCGAACCTGCGCCCGAGACCGATCGCCATCCCGACGTTCCTCGGTCCGGATTCGACGCTGTCGCGGCGGATTGCTGAGGTTGTCGCTGCGGATCTGGAGCGGTCCGGCCTGTTCAAGCCTTTGAGTGAAGCAAGTTTTATCGAGCGCCTCCGGAGCATAGACGTAGCGCCAAGATTTGCCGACTGGCGCGCCGTTGGCTCGGAAGCGCTTGTGGCTGGCGAAATTGCCCCGCGGGGCAACACACTCGAAGCGCGCTTCCGGATTTGGGATACGGTGCTCGGCAAGGCTTTGTCCGGCCAGCAGTTGTCGACCGGCGCGCGCAATTGGCGGCGGATCGCACACATGATCGCCGACCAGGTCTACGAAAAGCTGACCTTGGAAAAGGGCTACTTCGACACCCGGATCGTGTTCATCGACGAAACCGGTCCGAAACGGCGCAGGGTCAAGCGCCTCGCGATTATGGATCAAGATGGCGAAAACATGCGCATCTTGAGTGATGGCGGCGAACTGGTGCTGACGCCGCGCTTCAGCCCGACCAGCCAGTCGATTACTTACATGTCGTATCGGCAAGGCAAACCACGCGTCTACTTGCAAAACCTCCGTACGGGCCAGCGGAGCATCGTCGGCGATTTTCCGAACATGACATTCGCGCCGCGATTTTCGCCAGACGGCCAGCGGATCGTGATGAGTTTTCAGCGTGGGAACGAGTCGAGTCTTGTCGAAATGGACCTGCGCTCGCGCCAACTGCGCGCCCTCACGCAGTCCGGCGCGATCGACACCGGCCCCTGTTTCTCGCCGGATGGGCGCTATGTCTGCTTCGAATCCGACCGGACCGGGAATCAGCAGCTGTTCGTGATGCCGTCGTCGGGCGGGCGGGCGCGACGCATCAGCCATGGTGCCGGTCGCTACTCCACGCCGGTCTGGTCGCCACGTGGCGATGTGATCGCGTTCACGAAGCAGCTGTCAGGCCGCTTCCTGATCGGTGTCATGAAGCCGGACGGAAGTGGGGAGCGCATTCTGACCGATGGCTTCCACAACGAGGGCCCAACGTGGGCGCCAAACGGGCGCGTGCTGATGTTTTTTCGCGAGAGCCCGGGCGCGAACGGCGGCCCGCGGATCTACTCCGTCGACCTGACGGGCTATAACGAGCGCCGGGTGGCGACTCCGGCGTTTGCGTCCGATCCGGCCTGGTCGCCGCTACTCAGCTGAGTCGCAGGAATTTCAAGCACTCACGTGCGTTGGCTTCGTGGTATTTTCGCACCGCGAAGGCGCTGAAAAAACGGCCGATCGGCAACTTGTCTTGATCTCGGGGGAGCGGCTCGGTACCGCAAGAGTGGTTCTGCCTAATTGGGGGAGTTCGTGAGGGACCGTTCTGGGGCACGACCTCTACCTTGGTGTGGCCATCGGATCAGATAGGAGAGACTACGATGAAGGGCGCTATCGTTATCGCAGCTGTTGTCGCTGCCGTTGCTCTTGGTGCTTGCCGCAAAGAGATGCATCACGAGCCAATGAAGCTTGGTGCTCCGGCCGTTGAGAAAAGCGCTCAGTAAGCGTTGATCTCAGAGGCGCGACGCCTCAGTCGGAATTAGTTTTACGGGGCTGCTGTCATGGACAGCAGCCCTGTTTCTTTTCCAACAGGCCGTTTCAACAGGGCAAGTGGCGGCCATTTACGTTCCGCCCGATCTCGCAGGGCTCCGTTCTTGGTCACGTCACATTTCCGAGCGAACTATCCCAAAGCGGAGACGCTGTGGATTCGACTGCCAAGTGCGCCGCCATAGCGTTGACGCGACTCTCGGCAACTCGCAAAGATGTCCACGAAACGGGGGACAAGAGATGGATTCAAGGCAGATCGGGTCAGCTTTCACGCTCCCAGCGGTCTTGCTTACAGTGGCGATCGTTGCGGTAGGGTGCGCGCAGTCGTCTGCCAAGCCTGAAGGTGCGGCGCTGACCGGAGGACCGGGGTCAAGTGCGCCGGCAAAGCCTGGCTCCCGTCGCGACTTTGCGCAGAATGTTGGGGACCTGGTCTATTTCACGACCGACAGCGTCGACCTGACGCCAGAGGCGAAGCAAACACTGAATGCGCAGTCGCGTTGGCTCAATCGATATGCCCGGTTCACGATCACGGTCGAGGGGCATGCGGATGAGCGTGGAACGCGCGAATACAACTTGGCTCTCGGTGCGCGTCGTGCCACGGCCGTTAAGCGGTATCTGATGGCCCGGGGCGTCGACGGCCGTCGTTTGCGCACCATTTCATTCGGTAAGGAACGGCCCGTTGCCGTGTGCAACGACATCTCGTGCTGGTCTCAAAACCGCCGCGCGCAGACAATTCTTAACAATCGCGCTGGAAGCTGATCAGTCCATTAACGGACCTGTGGCTTTTGTGGATACGTTCAAGACATTCACTGGTCATTCATGACAAAATTCCTTAGGTGTTGCTGGGCTGCGCAAGAGTCCGCAACCCTCGGGGGACAGAATGATTCGGTTCAGGCGCGTAAATTACCGGCTTTCTGACATATCGGCTGTTTCAGCGGGCTTGCGCGCTGGCATTTCTGGCATTTGGAGCGTGCGCGCGGCGACTTTGGCATTTGTCGCTCTGTCGTCGGTCGGCCCCGTTATGGCCCCAGCACAGGCTGCCGCTCCGGTGCCTCCTGCGGCAAAGGTGTGGAATGTGGCGGATCGTGCGGGCGTGGATCGCACGCAATCCGCCGATGTTCGCGAACGGGCCGCGGCCAGTCTTTACGGCGATGCGCAGGCCTATACCAATTTGTCCGAGTGGGAGGCCGCGCAACGCATTCTTGAGGTGATCGTACGGCGCTATCCGGAAACACGGACGGCGGCTTTGGCACGTCGCGACATGAGGCGCTTTGTCGAGAGATTTGCTGTCAGCGGACACCGCTTTTCCCTCGGCGGCCTTGATGATGGTGGTCGCGGTACGCCGCGTCTTGCAGAGCCACTTGACGGCACGGACGTCAAACTGCCGAAGCGCGAACGCACGAGAGAGCAGGGTGCGCGCCCGGACAAACGCTCAGGCACGCCGACAATTGGCGAGTGGTTCGTACGCGTTGCACCGGCAGCGCCGCTGCAGGATCGTCTCCGGGCCGAAGTCGGGGATCGTGTCTTTTTCAGTGCACATAGCGCAAAGTTGGGGCAGCGCAGTCAGGTCTTGCTGCAGTCCATCGCGCAGTGGCTCAAGCGTAACCCGTCTGTCGGGATCTTGGTCGAAGGCCATGCCGATGAACCGGGTGGCGACACGAAAACGAATGACCGTTTTTCGCGTGCGCGCGCCGTCGCTGTGAGGAAGATGTTGATCGCAAACGGCGTGGCACCTAACCGCGTGCGGACCGTTGGCGTTGGGCGCGCGCAACCCGTGGCCCTGTGCAACTCAGGGGCGTGCCAGGCGCAGAACCGGCGAACCGTCGTGCGTTTGATGGCGCCAAAGACAGCCACCAAGACGCGTTAGTGCCGCGCTTGGTGGCACCAGCAAGTCACCGACGAAGCGCGGGACGTACCGGGGGGCCATGCGCGTCCTCCGGAACAGTGCGCCGGAACAGTGCGCCGGGCGCGTGTGCCGCGCCGTCTGATGTTACAGTCCGGTTGTCATGGACAGATTGCACGCCTTGAAGTCACCGTTTAGCCATGCCAGTGACCATGCCATGCGCGGTGAGGAGAAGAACGCGATGGAGCGAACGAAGTTGATAGGCGGCTTTGCTGCAGTCGCAGCCGTGGCCTTGCTTTACGTTGGCGGCGCGACAGGCACCCTGGCGCAGTCCCAAAACGCCCTGCAGGCCGAGGTTGAGCAGCTTCGAAAGCGTGTCGATCAGTTGGAGGGTCAACTTGTCGATTTGCAGGTCATCATTGGAACGTTAGAGTCTTTGGCGCGCAACCCTGGCAGCGGACCGGCAGCGAACGCGTTGTCCAGCGGTCCGGACAGCGCAAGGGTCGCAGCGCTTGAGACGCAGATCAGTGCGTTGAGCGCGCAGGTCGCCCGCCTCGCAGCCGCTGGAAACGCAGCGCCGTCGGGATCACCACTTCCGAATGCGCCACCGGCCAACGCGCCCCCACTTGCGCCGCCAACGAGTTTTGCGCCGTCAAACAGCTTCGGCTCGACAACGGTCACGGAGAGCTTCACCTCACCCGAATCCGCGCGCACGGACGATGCGCAACCGCCGCAGTCGCTTGATGAGCCTCGCGTCGCCTCGTCAGACCCTGGAACGAATTTGCCGAGTACAGCCCGCGATCCGAAAGCGGATTACGAGCGGGCTTACGGTTATCTGCTGCAGCAGAACTATGACGCTGCGCGGACGGGATTTGTGGCGTTCCTGAAAGATCATCCGCGGCATACACTTGCCGGCAATGCGCAGTACTGGCTCGGCGAAGTCTACTTCGTCCGCGGGAACTACAAGGCCGCGGCGCAGGCCTTCCTGCGGGGTTATCAAACCTATGGACGCAGCTCGAAAGCGCCGGACAGCTTGCTAAAGCTCGCAGTTTCGCTGGACCGCCTTGGAGAACGTAAGGCAGCGTGCCAGTCATTTTCGGAACTGGTGACTCGGTTTCCGAGAGCGCCCGGTTACGTAAAGGACCGAGCAAAGCAGGAGCGGAGACGTCTCGGCTGCTGAGGCCAGCA
>JBCCOV010000162.1:0-12114 GCA_039039985.1 Pseudomonadota bacterium
AAACTTGGATTGGTATAAAGAACAACGGGCAGGGTTGTGCTTTCGGCAATTGCCGAGAAATAGGCGACCGTTCCGTCTTCATCGACGGGAAAATAGGCCTCCATGACGGCCAGAATGCCATCGGCGCCCATCCGTTCATAGGATTGCGCCTGGTGGATGGCATCGGCAATGGTTGTTGATGCGACGCCCGCGATCACCGGGACCCGGCCCGCCGCAGCCGCGATAGCCGTTTCGACCACGGCCTGCCGCTGATCCCAGTCGAGATAGGCAAACTCGCCTGTTGAGCCCAGCGGGGTCAGCCCGTGGACACCAGCCGCAATCAAATCCTTGCAGAGCTTTGCGAGAACGGCCCGCTTCACGCGGCCGCGATTGTCGATTGGTGAAACGAGATAGGGGAATACGCCGTGAAAGGTGTTGTGAGGCATGATCGAAGTCTTCGAGGTTCGGTGACGTTCTGGCCTGCGGTCCAATCCGGCCCTTGGCCGGCGGGAGATGGTTTTGGACTTAGCCGGATCCATCTCGCAGCCACGGCGGACATTTTCCGTACCACTCAACGGCAAAGTCAATGAACGCGCGTGCACGGGCCGACAGATGCAAACGATGTGGATAGAGAAGATGCATAGCAAGCTGCGGCTCCGCCAGGCCATCGAGAATCTCGACCAATCTGCCATCTGCGATGTCGCGGGCAATCACGAAGTCCGGGCAGACACCAATACCGCGCCCGGCTAGGACGGCTTGGCGCACCGCAATCGCGCTGTTGACCGACAGGCGTTCACGAACCCGGATCGTGACACTGCCCGCGCCGTCACAGATTCGCCATGCGTCCCGCATGGGCATGTTGAGATCAACAATGGCCGGATGCTCTTCGAGTTCAGTCGGTGTTTGGGGTGCGCCGTGAGCTGCGAGATAGGACGGAGACGCGCAAATCCGGACCGGGACGTCACACAAGCGGCGGACGATCAGGGCCGAATCCGGCAGGCTCGTCACACGTAAGGCCACATCATAGCCCTCGCCCACGAGGTCCACGACACGATCGGATAGAAACACTTCTGGCTGAATGTTCTCGAAGCGCTCCTGGAAGGCACAGATCATTTCCATCAGCTCAAGCTCCCCAAACGCCTGGGGGGCCGTGATCTTAAGCCGGCCACGCGGCGAGGCTGCGTTTGCCCGGACTGCCTCTTCAAGGGTGTCGAGCTCTGTCAGCAACTCGCTCGCACGCTGCAGATAGGCACGGCCGACTTCGGTCACGCCGACTTTGCGCGTGGTGCGGTTGAGCAGACGAACGCCCAGCGTGTCTTCGAGATCGCCGACATGTTTGGAAACCAACGCCTTGCTCTTCCCCAGCCGCTTGCCCGCGGCCGTAAAGCTCCCGGTATCGGCAACCGCGATCAGCGTTCGCATGAGATCGAGGCGGTCCATGACGCCTCCTTCTGTAAATTTTTGTCGAACAATCCGTCTTCACCCGCCATGATTGTTCTAACCAACCACATCGTCCATCTCAAGCACAACCGACAACGCGGACGCGGTTCACTCGCAGTCCACTTCTGAAGGAGAGTGCAATGACAGCAACGTCACAAGGTGAGCACGGGGCATTTGTTCTGCGGCTGACGCTCGGGACCATGTTTCTCGCACACGGGCTTTTGAAACTTCTGGTGTTCACACCTGCTGGTACGGCACAGTTCTTCGAAAGCTTGGGCCTGCCCGGCATTCTCGGGTACGCAACCCTCGTCGCCGAGACCGTGGGTGGACTTCTGTTGATTGCCGGTATCGCCAGCCGATACGTCGCCGCTGCGCTGATCCCGGTTCTGATCGGGTCCATTGTTTTCGTTCACGGCGACAAAGGCTGGCTATTTTCCAACGAAGGCGGCGGCTGGGAGTTTCCGGCGGTGCTGATCGGCGCATCGATTGCGCAAGTGCTATTGGGTGACGGTGCCTACAGCCTGGGCCGAGTTTTCGCCCGGCAGCCTGTTGATCCTCAGCTTCGGACAACAGCATAGCGCGTAACGTACTGTATCCACTGGCGATCGTAACGTCTCCGACGACGTGTCAGCAGACACCGGCCGCGGTCGACATCACGATCGCGCCCCCTCCTCTCAGTCGTCCAGCTCACCTGAAGCCGCAGGTATTTCACGCGGACGACCATCGTCATCGATTGCAACAAACGTAAATCGTCCATCCGTAACCTTCACACGCTCGCCAATCCGCTTGCGCAGTGCCCAGGCTTCGAGATGTATCGTCATCGATGTTCGGCCGACGCGCTCAACGTCGGTGTAGACACACAGAATATCACCGACATAGACCGGCCGGATAAAGCTCATCGCGTCGATCGCGACCGTGGCGACACGCCCTCGAGAGCGCTGTCCGGCGGCGATGCCCCCGGCAATGTCCATTTGCGACAGCACCCAGCCGCCGAAGATATCGCCGCTTGGGTTGGCATCCGCCGGCATGGCGAGCGTTCGGGTGGTCAACTCCCCGCGTGGGCCTGCCTGCGCGTCCTCAGTCATTCGGCGCCTCCCCTCTGACGGCTCCCATCCCGTTATCTTGGCGCACAACTCATCGTAAGCAAGCGCTCCGCTAGCTGGCAGCGCCAGGATTTGCGTCGCCGGAGGCCTCGGAGTCCTGGGTCGGTATCAGTTCGTCGCGCGTGACTTGTTCGTTGTCCTTGCGCCAGAAAATGACGGTGAGGACGACAACGGCTGTACCGGCGAGCAGTGTCAGCACGAAATAGTTGAACTCAATCACATGAAGCCGTGCGCGTCCGCAGAGCCAAAGCAGACCCGCAGCTGCGATCATCGCAGCCCAATGCCATACCTTCCCGAGAAACAACTCTTTCATCGGACCTGATCTCCCTCAGCCGAAGCCGGCGTCGCGCCTGTTGTGATTTGTGTCTCGCTGAGCAGGCGCGGGCCCAGGATCATGCCCGCAAGGACGAGCCCTGCAGCGTTCCAGAGAAATCCCGAGAACCCGGCGATTGTCGCAACAGGTGGCAGCAAGAGCAACGCCGCGGCAACGATCGCGGCAAAACGCTGTGCCGGGTTGAAGCGGCCGCGGCACCAGCCTTCGAGGCCGGTCGACAGAACATACAGACCCACAAGCGCCAACGTCGTGGACACAATCGACAACCAAGTCGGACCGACAAGAAGCAAAGACGGATTATAGGCAAATGCGAGTGGGACGAGATACTTGGCGATGCCAACGCGCGTGGACTCCACAGCGGTTGCCATGGGGCCGGTTTTGGCAATCGCGGCCGCGGCAAATGCTGCCAGCGCGACCGGCGGCGTGATCGTCGAAACAACCCCGAAGTAGAACGCGAACATGTGGGCTGCGATCGGCTCGATACCGCTCTTCACCAAGGCCGGCACGATGAGTGCGGCAACGGTGATGTAGACGGCCGTCGTGGTGATCCCCATGCCGAGGATAATCGCCGAAACGCCGGTCAGCGACAGCAGGATCAACAAGTTGCCGCCGGAAATGTCGATGACTTGCTGTGTGAATTTCAGGCCGAGCCCGGACACGAACACCGATCCAATAATCAGACCGGCGCAGGCGCAGGCGATCGTAACCGGGACCGTGGCGCGCACGCCGGCTTCAAAGGCGGCCAGCACATCCACGGGGCTCATGCGGGTTTCACGACGAATGAAACTCAATACAAACAGCGATACGATGCCCCAGAACGCCGACTTCATCGGCGTGTATCCAACCAGAAGGAAGGATATGAGCACGGCAAGCGCGATCAGCAGATGCCAGCCGCGCTTCAACACATCCCAGGTTTGCGGCAAACGATGGCGCTCGATCTTGCCGATGCCGTTCTTCTCCGCCTCCAAATGGACCATGAAGTACACAGTCGCGAAGTAGAGAAAGGCAGGGATGATCGCGGCAACGATAATGTTGATGTAGCTGGTCTCCAGGAACTCAGCCATGATGAAAGCCGCCGCGCCCATGATCGGCGGCGTGATCTGTCCGCCGGATGACGCACAGGCTTCAACAGCTGCGGCAAAACGAGGCCGGTAGCCGATGTTTCGCATCAGTGGAATGGTGAACGAACCCGTAGTCACCACGTTGGCCACGGCAGACCCGGACACTGTCCCCATGAAGCCGCTTGCAACGGCGGACGCCTTTGCAGGTCCGCCGACGCGATGGCCCGTCAAAGAAACTGCGAGATCAATAAAGAAACGACCGGCGCCGGACCGGATCAGCAGCGCACCAAAAATAATGAATAACACGATGTATGTCGCGCAAACATGCAGCGGAATACCGAATACGCCATCGCTGGACATAAACAACGTATCGATGAATTTCTCCAGCCGAACCGGCGGCCCGTAGAAAAATCCGAAATAGTAGTTGGCGTATAGCGCATGAAGGACGAAGAAGCCGGTTATAATCACCATCGCCCAACCAACGGCGCGGCGGGTGACTTCAAGAATGATGAGCACGAAGAGTCCGCCAACAACAATATCGGCGAATTCCTTTTCACCGTAGCGCATGTGGAACGCGTTGATGTCATAGATCGTCCAAACCTGGACGAATATGATCGCGACAATCAAAGTGAGATCGATTGCGAAGCCCAACAGTCTCAAACCGTCAGCTTTTCCGTCTCCACTTCGGAGCGGTTGCCAGGCAGACGTTCGAAACAGCGGATACATGAACACGGCAAGGAGTAACATGCCGGTGAGATGAACGGACCGAAAAGATCGCCCTTCCGGCGTGCCAAACGCAGCAACATAGAGGTGGAAAATCGCGAGCGCGATTGCGACGACCGAACAGACGAAGTAGATTATGTTCGCAACCGTCAGGCGGCGGTCGAGCAGCAGACGCTCGAGAAACCCGTTCTCGTGCGTTTCTTCATACAAGATCGTCTGATCGGTCGCGCTCATGGCGTCTCGCGGATTATCTGGCGGGATGTTATCGATGCAGGAAGACGCGTCGCGGGGCGCGCCACGAGCCGACTTTCCAGCCGCATTCAATGGAAAAACAAGGCCGGCCGGATATACCGACCAGCCTTAAAACTCAGGCGCTGGATTCAACCTTTCACGCCGAGCTCATCGTAGCATTTCTTCGCGCCGGCATGGACCGGGATCGCAACACCCTTAAGCGCGTTCTCAAGTTTCACGCGCTTCCACACGCTTTTCACTTCCACGAACTTTGCGTGGTTCGCCCATAGTGATTTGCACATTTTATAGACGAGATCGTCCGGCACATCTTTGTTGACGATCATGTTCACGGTGATGCCAAGCGTATCCAGCTCCTTATCTACGCTCTTATAGACCCCCTTAGGCATCTTGCCGCGAATAAAGCCTGGATTGTCAGCCAGGATTTTCTCTAGTTTGTTTGCATCAACGCCAATGAAGCGAATACCAGGGCTCTGCTCAAGTTCCAGGAACGATGCCTGTGGCATGTTCGTTGCGGCCATGAATACATCGATGTGGCCGTCCTTCATCAGCGCGACGGACTCGGTGTAATTGACATGGTGCACCGTGCCGCCGTTCTTGCGGATGTCTTCGAATGAGATTCCGTATGCCTTGAGGATGGCTTCAGCGAACGCCGTTCCCGTCCATTTTGCTTTGCCGGGACTGATGTTGGCGTTCTTCATATCCTCAAATGTCTTGACTTTGCTGTCCTTCCGGACTGCGACTTGGAACATCGAGCCGTACAGCGTAGCAAGGTGCCGAACGTTCTTCTGTTCTTTCGAGAATTTGCCTTTGCCGGTCATGCCGTTGGCGGCCGTGTGGGCGTACGAAAAGCCAACCTCCGCGTCGCCCCCGTTCACCGATAGGACATTCGAGATGCCGCCGCCGGACGTATTTGACGTGGTAATGCCGTCAATCTCTTCGTCCAACACCTGCATGATCTTTGCGCCGAGAGGGTACCAGGATCCGCCGGATGGCCCAGATACCATCCGCACGAACTGGTCTGCATTGGCGAGCGGCGCCGCCAGCGGCAGCAATATCGCTGCGGCTGCAATTGACTTCAAACCCTTCATGTCACGTTCCTCCAGTGCCTAACAGCCGTGTTCTTCCGACTCTATAAGTACGGGCACGAGCTTAGCGGCACGAAGCGATCCGTCAACGCGGATTGCACAATCCGCCGCGGTACGGACATAATGCGCCTGATTTGGTCGTCAGAATGGTTGACCAGCCGAAGTCTAGGTCCGCGATGACGGCGCCCTCGGGTTCGGAGTGACCTTGGTCTCGAGACCGGCGTGCGCTATTGCGCTGCGACCATATGGCCGCTGCAGATGCTGATGTCGCGGGCCTGGAGCCGCACAGCCATCATTGTCCGGCGCGTCATCGCGGCATATCGAGAAGAAATCGGCGTTCCGGCAGAACGGAGGCGGCAGCGTTCGGCCGTCAGAAGCCGTGAACCAGCCCTTACAGGCATTGGCGTGAACGCAGGTCAGGCACCGATCGTGGGCTAAGCGAACCGCATTTCCACGGTCCAGTCGCGCCGCCACTGCGAGATTAACATTCAGAAGAGCGGCCATCCGCTCAAACAGCATGGCCCGATCCCACACTCGATGAAACATCGGCCATCGTGGCTTAGAGCTGCCCATCGCCGCGGCCTCCTATCAACGCGCTTCCCACTATTTGTATGATTGGAATGCAACATAGGGGCCGGTGCAGAGGTCCACGTTGATACGGGTCAATTCATTCGGCTTTCGCCTGTCTCGGCAGGTCGCGGCTTGGCTACGAAGTCATACTTGCCGCACCAATATGCCGACTATGTCACGGAACGTTTGGTCCGCCGGAGTGAAGGCTTCTTGTCTCCTACGACGGGACTAATCACCTGCTTGCGGCGCGGACTCATCTGACGTGGTGCGCCAAGGAAGCGAACCCCAAGCTCGCCATCCTTGCGCCAAACGACTTCGCATTCGGCTTCGAGACCATCAAGTTCGACGATAAGATCGAACGTATCCGGGATCATTTGTGCGTGTGCAGATTTCAGTCTGGCGCCGGTCGCCGAAATATCGCGCACCATGCAATCAATTGACATGTGACGATCGGCATAGGCGGCGACGGCACCTTTTAGAACACGCTGGCGCGGCGCCTGGCGCCGCTCGTCGGCATCGACATCAATCGCTTCCGCGGTGGCCGTGAAAATCGGGATAATCTTTCCACTCGACTGAGTATGTCTTGCCATTGCCAAATCGCGCCATAACAGGTTGGACGTCATTGAGCATCAGCGCACCAGACTCCCCTTGTGCCAGGCTGACGTGGCACCTCGCAAATCCAGGCGTAAACTGAGGAAAACGCTGGATTTAGATAAAGCGGCGCGCTTGTTTTCTCTGTTCCGGCGCGTATGCACGCTTCTTATAAATTTTTTCAATGAAATCGATAGATGTGGATGCCTGTGCGATCAGCTTGTTGCAATAGAGTGTATATGATAGCCGATCTCGGAAAGCTCCGGTCCAAAGTCTGCAGTTGAGACCGCAAACGCGGCGCTCCTTTTTCAGAGCGCCCAGGACATGGGTGGCGCATGCGACGTTACGCTTTCATTCCAGCCCGCAGTGGCTCCAAGGGCCTTCCGAACAAAAACATTTTGCCGATCGACGGGCACCCGCTGCTGGCCTACGCCATTGCGTTTGGCAAACAACTGAACGTCGACCGCGTTATCGTCAGCACAGACAGCGAAGAGTATGCGCGCATCGCTCGCGACTACGGCGCGGATTGTCCGTATCTGCGTGGCCCGGCCGCGAGCCATGATACGGCGATGGAAGAAGACATCATTGCAGATATGGCGCAGGAACTCCCACGTCATGGTATTGAAATGCCAGATGTCTGGATTCGACTGAAGCCGACCAATCCGTTTCGCTCTGTCGCGAGTGTGCTTAAGGCGTTGGACGTGCTCGAACGTGACGAAACAATCGATTCCGCGAGGATCGTTAGCGAAACGGATTGCCGCGTCGTGGTGATCAACAGCGACGGTTTCCTGGAGCCGCTGTTGTCGACCTGGGACCCGGGTCGCTCGGTTATGCGGCGTTCCGAGTTTCCGACAGTCTACAGCCCATTCAATCTCGACGTGCTTCGCCATAAAAACTGGCTGGAGCTTGGAAGCGCATACATGGGGCGCAAGATTTACCCCATCGTTGAGCATCGGGTTACGGGCGTCGACATCAATGACCAAGATGACTTCGACATTGTGAAGTCCATTATCGAAACCCGGCCCCGTCCTGAGTTCCTGAAGCGTTACATCGTTGATGAGTTTTAGGCCGCAGAACAGGCACTGAGGCCTATGGCAATTTCAACTTTGCAGACGCATGCCAAACTCGGGTTCGGAGGCGTGCGCCGCACCTTTGACATGCGGGTCACCCGAGCGGACATCTTGGATCCGTTTTTTGCAGTCTACCGATCGACCAATCGCCTGATCGCCCGAACGACGTCTGCGGCGGCCTTGAAGGCGCAGGACAGAAGCCGGGCGTGTCGGTTCTTTTTCGTCCTGCACAATGCCAACCACTTCAACATCTTGCATCCGTCGATGGTGCAGATCGCGAATGCAGGCTTCGATGTCTGCGCCGTGGTGCTGCCGAACCGGCGAGACTATCCGGTTGTGCGCAACTGCCTGAATGAAGCCGGCATAGCGGATGTCCCTGTCACGGAACTTCCCACGCAGGTTGGCATCGGCGACGTGGTTTGCACCTGCTCAGACGGCGGCCCGCCGGAACTGCGGGCCGCACTCGGCTCCGTCGCGCGGCGCGGCGCACATCTGGTCGGTGTTGTCGAAGGCGCGAGATACTCGCGTCGGCAGTTTCAACGCGCTCACACTGTCTTGTGCTGGGGTCCGTCCGGTGAAGAACTGTGGCGCGCACGGGCCCGGATTGCCGGTTCACCGATCATCGAAGGCGCACACGGCCGATCGCGCGTTTCGGCAGACCTTCGCCACGTTTTGATCAACTACAAGTTTCAGCCCGGTGAAACGGACCACGACTTCGCCTGGGCGCATGCCGCAATCGACGCCGCTCGCGGTATCGATCCGAACACACTCGTGAGTGTTCATCCGCGAACCTATGATGTTCCAAGCGGCCTAACCCCGGCAAACCAATCCCTCAATGAACTCTTGCCGCAAGCTTCGCTGCTGGTCAGCCGCGCATCGACCGTCATCTACGAAGCGCTGGCGATGAACATTCCGGTGATTTACTTTCCGGCACCTGGAGAAAACCGTGCGGAGTTCGCGGATTTCGGCGCGACGTTTCCTGTAGCGGAGACAGCTCAGGAGCTAATCGACGCCTGCGCTGCCTTTGCGCGCCATGAAACCAGTTTCGCAAACCCGGCCAGCTTTTTGGATCAGCATCTCTCGATTGATCCAAACCGATCGGCAAGCGCGCGCATTTCAGACTATCTTCTCCAGCTGGCAGGCGGCACATAGCCGGAGGATAAACACTATGCCTCTTGCACGAGCGGTCGCGCGGGATTTCCGACAACTGTCGTACCGGGGGCGACGTCTCTGGTCACAACAGCGCCCATACCGACAATCGCACCGCGCCCGATGACCATCGGTCGCTCCGCAGTGCCTTGGCGAATGACCGCTCCTGAACCGATATAGGCGTGGTCGTCGATCACGATGTTTCCGTTGCATTTGACGCCGGGCGCGAACGTGACGAAGTCGCCGATCCTGCAGTCATGTTCAACGTAGCTGTAGAGATTCGCGTGGAACTGGATGCCAATTGTGATGTTCGACGTCAGCGTGACAAACGGACTGAGCAGTGCGCCTGCACCAATCTGAACGTCATCCATGATGACCGTCTGCTGCGCGCGAATGCTGAGCGGCTTGATCCCTGCCGCAATGATGCGCTCGTATATCTGTTCGCGAACGCGGCTATTCGCGATCGCGATGGCCACATAGTGATCCTCCGCTTCGAGCGCGCAGAACTGCTCAAAACTCAAAACGCTGTGGCCATTGACGGTAGGTGACGCGCCGGCATTATCATCAATAAAGAGGACAGCGTCCGGCTCGATGGATTGCGCGCGGAGTTGCTCGCGCGCAAGCGGCATGATCCCCCGCGCGCAGCCACCGGTTCCAAACACGCCGTAAACTGCTTTTCGCATGGATGGCCTAACGACTCTCTGCACGCTCCATTCCGATCACGCCTGCCCTATGCACACCCGTTCTCACGCGCAAACGAAGCGATCACTGCGGCCGTCCGCTCGGCGACATCTTCCAGCACGACCGGGTCCATCCGATGGTGGACATCGAACATTAGGCTTGTTTGCCCAAGCTCTGCCGCAACCGGCAGCGGGGCGATGTCACGGTGGGCATACACGTGCTCGCGGTAGATCTCCGGGCACGCGCCTGAGAATGCCGGCAGGCCTTCCGCGCGCAGCCGTTCGAAGATGTCTTCCCGCGTTGTCGCCGCGCGCATCTGATCAGGCACGAGAAACGCGTAGGCGCGATAGTGGGCATGACGGTATGCCGGATCGGGAACAGGAATCCGGATGTTCGGACACCGCGACAGCGCCGCGAACCATGCCTGCGCATTGGCACGGCGCCGCGCGACCCACCGCTCAAGCTTGCGATACTGGACGATGCCGATCGCGGCCTGCATTTCCGTCATGCGGTAGTTCGTTCCGACGGAGTCGACCAACCAGCGAAACCCCGGCGGCGGATTGCGATCAAAGACTTTGTCATGCGCCTTGCCGTGATCCTTAAAAGACCATGCGCGCTCCCAAGCCGCGCGATCGCGAAAGAGTACGGCTCCGCCTTCCCCACCCGTTGATATGATCTTGTCTTGGCAGAATGAGAAGGCGCTGGCATCTCCGAAGGACCCTACTGAACGCCCTTGGACGCTTGCGCCATGAGCCTGCGCGCAGTCCTCGATCAGCCGAATGCCGTTCTGAGAGGCCCAGTTCGCAAGCGCCGGCGCGTCGCACGGCCAACCGGCCACATGCACAGCCATAACGGCCTTCGTCCGCGATGACAGGCATTTCGACACGGTTTCAACGGTGACGTTCTGCGAATCGCGATCAACATCTGCAAACACCGGCGTCGCGCCAACCAGATCCACAACGGTCGCGGATGCCACGAAACTGCGCGGCGACACGATCACCTCATCGCCGGGACCAATCTCAAATGCGCGCAGTGCAAGCTCCAGCGCCAGCGTACCATTGGCAACTGCAATGGCATGCGGCATCTGGTGGGCGTCAGCCAAAACGTCCTGAAACGCCAGAACACGATCGCCGGTCCACTGGTTCACACGCCCGGAGTGCAAGACGTCGACAACCGCGCCGACTTCGTCGTCTTCGTAGTGCGGCCATGGCCCATACCCAGGATCTGTCTCGGAAATGCGTTCAGCAGCCGACATTTGCATCCTCGCTGACTGGGATCGTGTAACTGGGATCATGTAATTGGGGGCGTGCGCCCCCCGCACATCTACGACTAAGAATCCTGACTTGCGACGGATCCGGTGAACTTCTCGACGCGGACGTCGCCGTCGTTCGCAACCTCGCTCTTGAACACAATCTTCTTCGCGGTTTGTGCGAGAATACCCAAATCCATCAAGAACGACCGGCGCTCGACGTAGTGGACGTCGAGCGCGAACTTCTCCTCCCACGAAATCGTATTGCGACCATTGACCTGGGCGAGCCCGGTGATGCCGGGCCTGACGTCATGTCGCCGTGCCTGGTCCGGCGTGTAAAGCGGGAGGTATTCCGTGAGGAGCGGGCGTGGACCAACCAGGCTCATGTCACCGCGCAGGACGTTGAACAGTTCGGGCAGTTCATCGAGACTGCTGCTGCGCAACCATCGGCCGAATGCGTCCGTGCGCGCCGCGTCCGGTCGGAGACGCCCCGCACTGTCGACGGCGGCATTCATGGATCGAAACTTGTACATTCGAAAAATGCGGCCATGCAGACCGGGTCGTTCGTGCACAAAGAGAATGGGACGGCCGAGCCGGTACCAGATAATGGCTGCGACGACGACAAGAACCGGCGCAAACAGAACCAGCAACACGAAGGATGCGACAACGTCGAACAGGCGCTTCAGCATGGGCGAACGAATCCAATCTCTTGGCCAATGACATCCATCGAAACAACCGCGCAGACGCTCCTACGCATATGACGCGACCTTCTGCTCAGTTCGGATCTCTTCGGCATATGCGCTTGCCGGTTGTGGGCGAGTTCGCAG
>JBCCOV010000163.1:0-12093 GCA_039039985.1 Pseudomonadota bacterium
GACTGATTGCCTTGGTCTGAGCAGCAGGCTAGATCATTTCCGCCATAGGCGGAATCACTTCGCCGGCCCACACCCTCTCCCGGCCACCCATCAAATCGTCCCGTTGGGTGGCCGGGAGGGGGTGTGGGATGGTTCGAGCTAAATCTGAAACGCTATGGCGGCCGGCTCAGTATCTTCCGAGGCCCCAAATGGGGCCCGGTCCCGGCCTCGCTCACGGCAGCACATTGGCTGGTCTCAGATCTTCCAGCAGGACGATCGCGCGGTGCCTGATTTTCTGCCCTGCCTCCTGCTGATAGGGTGGTAGCAAAGCCGATTGGAGGACGTAACGATGACGACGTTGAATATTGCGGACTGCATCAATGACATTTGCCCTTGGTCCGGCAAGCCGGTGTCCGCTGACTCGTTAACCATCTATCGTGGTCAGGTTGTCGGTTTTTGCAATGCGGGCTGCCGGGACAAATTCGAAAAGGCAGTCGGACAGTTTGATAAACTCTTGAAACCCGGCGCGGATGAGTAATTCAGCGTCCGGCACTGCTGCGGCGACGCGGCTGCCGGGCGATTGGAAGCAGCAGGTCGCGCCCTACGCTGCCGCTGAAACATTTTTTTCATGAAACACTTGCGCTCGGCAACGGTTCTCGGCCGCGAACGAGATCTGCGCCTTTTTCACCGATCATCATCGTGGCCGCGTTCAGATTGGCGGACAACATGGTCGGCATGATTGAAGCGTCGATCACACGTAGTGCGTCAATCCCGTGTACGCGTAGCTGATCATCAACGACGGCCAACGGGTCCGAGGCCGGGCCCATCTTGCACGTTCCCATCGGGTGGAATGTGGTTGTTCCGTACTGTTGAGCGACTGCGAGCAATTCGTCATCGGTTTGGACATTGGGTCCGGGTATGGCCTCGCTGTCGTAGTAGGGTTTCAGCGGGTCCGATGCGAGAAGCTTGCGTGCCAGCTTGAGGCCAGCCAAGAGGACCCGTCGGTCATGCTCTTCCGCGAGATAGTTGGGCTGGATCGTTGGCTGATCGAACGGGCTCTCGGAGCGAATGCGCACGTACCCCTTGCTCTCCGGGCGCTGCTGCCAGGCCGCGACGGTCATTCCAGGCCGTCGTTCGAGTTCGCCTTGAACGCCTTCGTTGTAACTCGCGGGCGTGAACGTCATCTGTATGTCGGAACTTTCGGCGGCCTCGCCCGAATGCCAAAAGCAATACACCAGCGTTGGATTGAGCGTCAGAATGCCCTGGCGTCGCGTCACCCACTTTGCGACTTCCCAAGCCAGACTGAGACCGCGGGACTTCTCATTGATTGTTGCAGCGTTCTTCACACGCGCCACAAGGCGCGGTGCATAATGGTCGCGCAGATTTTCGCCAACGCCTTGCAATTCGTGGCGAACATCGATGCCCTGCGCCCGCAAGACGTCAGCAGGACCAATGCCGGAGAGCTGCAACAACTGTGGCGAGTTATACGCCCCACCCGACAGAACGACTTCCTGGCGTGCCGTCACGTTTTTGTCCTGCCCTCTTGCCCCGCCATGTCGGAATCTTATGCCGACCGCGCGTCCGTTCTCGACAACAATACCCGTCGCGTGGGCCTTGGTGATCACATGCAGGTTCGAGCGATTCATTGCGGGCCGCAGGTAGGCACCCGCCGTGCTAACCCGGCGTCCATTGTTGATCGTTCTCTGGACGTAGGAGACGCCTTCTTGCTTTTCACCGTTATAGTCCAGGTTTCGTGGGATACCGTGCTGCACGCAGCCCTCGATGAATGCATCGCACAGCGGGTCGCGCCACTCGAGATCTGTAACGGCTACGCGACCGTCGCGTCCGCGGTATGTGTCATCTCCTTGCCCGACACGCCTTTCCGTTCGTTGGAAGTAAGGGAGGACGTCCGCATAGCCCCAGCCGCTGTTGCCAAATTGCGCCCAGGTATCAAAGTCGAAGCGCTGCCCGCGATTATAGACGTGGCCGTTGATTGAGCTGGAGCCGCCCAGCGTCTTGCCGCGCGGCGCAAAGATGCGACGTCCGCCCGTCCAGGCACCTTCCTCCATTTCGTATTTCCAGTTCACGCTGGCGTCGTAAAACGTCTTTATGAAACCGGCAGGGATGTGGACGAACGGGTTCCAGTCGTAGCCGCCCGCCTCGAGCACGCAGACGCTGACGCGCGGGTCCTCGCTGAGCCGATTTGCCAATATGCACCCGGCTGACCCCGCACCAACGATGACATAATCGAAGGTGCCCAAATTCGTCTCCTTCAATCTAACCTCCGTACAGAATCGCACTTCGACGCCCGGGGCGAATGATGAAATGGCTGATGACCTTCAGGTATGCCGGTGA
The DNA here is from genome assembly GCA_039039985.1 of Pseudomonadota bacterium. Lineage (GTDB taxonomy): Bacteria > Pseudomonadota > Alphaproteobacteria > Rhizobiales > Hyphomicrobiaceae > JBCBWG01. The sequence goes on from JBCCOV010000163.1 coordinate 2,335, forward strand.
CGTCGACACTTTGTCCAGTGATCAGCCCGAAGCTGCCGGTCCCATCGACCCAAGTACGTTTGCTCGGGGCCTTGCCGCGGGCCAGCCGTCTGGCACCCCAGGCCGCGACTGCGGCCCGGCGCGTTGCGCCGCCCCCACCCCAACGCGGGTGTTCCCGCGTTGGGCATTTCAAATGTCGAGATGGCGAACACGCCATCTCGATGGGGCCCGGCCGCAGGCCGAAGTAGCCCGTGAGCAATAAACAACAAGCGTGTGCCAGCCCCCTTGCACCCCAGGCGACACGATTTACCGATCTCTGATAAACGCATTGCGAGGCCAGCCGATAGTTGTCCTGTCGACAGCCGGGCCGGGTTGTTGTTGGTCGCGTTGGCGCCGCGCGCGCCGACGCACGGCATCCGGCCTGTGCCGGCGCTCCGCCAACTCGTCCCGTTCCACTGCCCGTGCGGGGGTACCGTTCAACTGGCGTCTGTATCGTGCAACGAGGTCGGGATCCGCGCGATAGGGCGACGTCGTCTCCAAGTGGACGACGCGGTAGCCGGCCGTGGCGAGACGATCAAGGATTTGCGGAAGTGCGCGGACAGTTACCAATTTGCTGTCGTGGAACAGCAGTATACCGCGGCCCCGACGCCGCAAGTTTGCCATGGTCGAACGCACCACCCGACTGACCCCGTAACCACGCGTGTCGCCGGAATCAATGTCGATCGAGAACGATGCGATGTCTTGCGACTTCACGTATGCGAGAACTCTCCTGGATTCAGCGAGATAGGGAAATCGGAAAAGCGGTGCCACGCGTGGTCCGATAATCGCCTCGAGCGCAGCAAATCCCTTCTGAATTTCGTTTCGGCTGCGCGCGAGGCCAATACGCCGCAGGTTCGGGTGGCTCCAGGTATGCCCGCCGATGGTGTGCCCCCGCCGTACGGTATCACGCAGGATGTCCGGACGAGACATCGCCATGCGGCCAACCGGAAAGAAGGTGGCTCTCACGCAATGATGGTCCAGTGCATTGAGTATCGCGGTCGTTCGGCGCGCGACTGGGCCGTCGTCGAAGGTCAGGACGACCTCTTTGTCGCCAAGCAATCGAGTCTCGCCGTAGCTCACCGAGCCATGCGCCGCGCCGCCATCCGTGTCGATCGTTATCGTGCGCCCCATTTGCAGTTGTCCGGGGCGGTTCGGCGTGCATGCGAGGGTGGCTGTCGTCGCCGTTAGCGCAATGACCAGCGTTACCAGACCGATTGAGCCGTGCATCTGGCAGGAGATCCTCTCGATTAGGGGGCGAGCCGCCGCAGGCAAGATCAACGACCACCGCAGACAATGTAGGGACCGTTACACAAACGGTTCGGCTAGCGCTATGCCTCGGGTCCGGTTTGGCTCCGAAGATCCCATTTGCCGTCCAGTTGTCGCCCCTCTAAGCAGTAAATGCAGGCCGGTAGCTTCTTCAGATTCCCTGCCGTCCACTGTTGCGATGACGGCATCCTCCAGCTTAGGACGCGATGCAGCAGAGCCATAGCCAACCGTCGTTGACACGCGCGCGAGCACGGCGGGTTGAACCAAACACAAGATCACACTCAAAGAACGATTTTCCGAACTTGGCGACGGTGCCTCGTGTTTGTGTATCGGTCACGGCAACATCCCCAAAGCCTTTGCGAAGACCCATTCAGCGCCGAAATCTCCTAACGCGAGCAGAATGGCAGCACGTGTCAGCGCAGAATACCTATCGGGGCAGGTGCTTGGACGCTGACCATCATCAACGCGATGCAAGTACCGGCTACAAGTAGCCCGGCTGCGATCTGCAACCCGGCAAACACCATAAGGCCATGCCTATCGCCATGCCCCTCACGCGCAGTGAATTGGCGTAGATGGGTTGCGAAGACAGCCACGCCAGCAACCACCAACCCTGTTCCTACGGCCATGGCAATCGCGCTGATCGCTCCCACGATGTAAAGCCCGAAATGCCAGGCAATCACGAGGACGATAAGCGCGCCAGAGCAAGGACGAATGCCAATGCTGAATAGCAACGCTGCGACGTCGCGCCAGCCGTCTACCCGCTCTGCATCTTCTGCAGTGGGCATATGTTTGCAGCCGCAGCCTGGCCCATGCCCTTGGGTCACATGCACGTGGGTCACATGCCCGCCGTGATCTTCATGGCTGTGTACGTGATGATCGTGGGCGTGATGGTGATCTGACGGCCCGTGCTCGTGATGTACGACTGGTGCATGGCGCAGCAATACGCGTGCAGCCCTCGTCCCGCGCCAACACAACCACAGCCCGATAAGTGCCATGGCGGCATAGCTCGCGGGAGTCAGGAACCGTTCCGTTGTCCCGATCGCCCATCCACTCGAAACCGCAAGTAACCCCATGCCGCCATAGATGAGCACGATGGCGCTGACGGCTTGCATCAAGCTGGCGGCAAAACCAATCACGCCCATACGCAGAGCTGTGCGTCGCGACGCCGCAGCCGCACCGGAAATCAGGATCTTGCCATGGCCTGGACCGATAGCGTGTACAATTCCGTAAGTCGCACACAGTCCAATCAGCCCCCAAACCGCCCACATGTCACCGGAACGAATTGCCATCAGGCTACGGGCAAGTTGGTTCTGAACGATGCGTTGCTGGGCGCGGGCCCAGGCAGCAACATCAGGCCAAAGGACAATGTAGGCGATGACGAGAACGGCCAGAACCGCGATCCCGGCGATCAGCGGTATCAGCCAGTGCAGCCGATCATGGCCGATCCGGCGAATACCGTGCCCATGCTCTGCCCGCACTTTGTCTTTTCGCGCGAGAGCCGTGAAAGCCATTCCGTCTTCCTTTCGGTTGCCTCAAAGCAGCTCAAGTCAAGTCAGGCATTTGCCGTTTACGCGTTCCACTTGCAGAACCGGTGGCGTGACGTCGGCCGCATCGCACTCACAAGCCTAAGCCTCGCCAGAGTCTCATACGAGCATCTGAAGGTCCGTGCGACGATAAAGTGCGAACTTAATGCGGAATCCGAAGTTTTGTTGACAACATGTTGTTATGTTGACGACTTGCTTTGCAAAAATAGGCAAACGAGAGGATCGATTAAGCGGTACGATCAAAACCGTCCTGGGCACTGGATCATTTCCGCTTTGGGCGGAATCGTCTTGCCAACCCGCACCGCCTTGTTCGATACAGCTTGGCCGACTTCGAAAAGGTATGCCGCAACTTGACTCTGCGAGTTGTTGGCAAAATTTGCCTCAAGGAACTTAACGAATCCTTGTGCGGTTTGAAGCGGACACCCAGTTTCTAGGCCATTGGGAAGACTGAAGAATGGTGGTGCAGAATGCGCCAATCGCCATCCTCCGTCTTTGTATAAACGAAAGAAAACCGCGCCTGAACGGTCGTTACATCACCAGTCTCGGGGTCGGCCAGCTGAAATTCATACAAGCCTGCGTGGAGCAAAGTTGCCCCATTGTCAAATGCGTACTGTTCAAACAATCTGCCTTTGGGTTTGCGTTTGAGGAACCAAGAGAAATAGTCTGTCAGGCAATCATGTCCTCGAAGCACACCAGATGCCATTGTGGGCAGCAAAACGGCATTGATCGCATAAAGCGCAACTACATTTTCCGAGTTCCCTGTTTCCAAAGCAGCAAACCACCTGAGCAAAAGCGCCTTAGCTGTTTTGTGCGTGCTAATACCTGACTCCATTGATGTGCGTCAGTGCCTTGTCCTGAGCCTGGCTTCCAATGATGGCTCACTGCATCCGTGATTGCACGTCAATGCCGGATCTTCGGGATGAGCAATCCACTATATTGGTGGTGTCTTGCCTTTCAGGGTGGTTAGGTCGAACAAGGCGATCCAGTTGATTTTCACACCGTTCCGTTCGATTTGATGGTTGCAATCATCAGAAACTCTCGGCCGCAGGCGAAGAGACCATCGCAAGAAACTCTCGGCGCAAATCAGAATTTGTTTGAAAACACCCAGAGAAACGACGCGTCACGGTTACGATACCCGGCTTTCTAATGCCTCGCGTGGTCATACATTGATGGGCGGCCGAGATGACCACGGCGACCCCTTTCGGTTCAAGCACTTGAGCAACGGTGTCAGCAATTTGCGACGTTAACACCTCTTGCGTTTGAAGCCGTTTCGCGAAGATATCGACAAGGCGCGCGAGCTTGGAGATCCCGACGACCGTTTGATTTGGAACATAGGCGACATGTGCCTGTCCAATGATCGGCACGATATGGTGTTCGCAATGAGACTCCAGACGAATGTTGCGCAGCAAAACGATATCGTCGTAGCTATCCACGTCCTCGTCGAATGTTCGTTCCAGCGCGGCAATAGGATCTTGCTCATAGCCTACGAAGAATTCTTCGTAGGCACGCACAACCCGGTCCGGAGTTCCTAGGAGCCCTTCGCGATCAGGATCATCACCCGCCCACGCAATGAGAGTGCGGACTGCCGCCTCGGCCATTTCACGGGACGGTCTTTGCCGACTTTGTTGCAACGCGGGAGATGTGGAATGTTTGCTCATGATCGCTCATAAGTGTTGCTGGAAAACGGAAAGTGAGGCGGTGGAGCTCGCGCGCGTTGATGGTCACAACATCGAACCGCATAAGAAGGCTTGCGAAACACTTTGTTCATGGGCGCTTTTGGCAAGTCACAGGGTAATGACCTGATCTGGCGCGGCGGGTGCCAGGGCTGCATAAAGTTGGGGAAAGCAGCCCACCTGAACGCCGGCGACCACGTCTTTTGGCGTCACTTCGCCTTTACCGCATTGATGCAGTTCTCCGTCAGCAAGATGACGCCGCAAGGCGCACTGATCGCACATCATTAGCAGCATGTTCTGCTCTGCTGCGACACGGGCGAGACGCTCACCGATAGGGTCACCCTTACGCAGGGAGTATAGATTGTCGTCAAAGAAGAACATGCCGACCACTTCGGCACCGTGCTCACCGGCTTCGAGCTGCGGGAGGATCATGGTGGCGAGTTTGAACGTGGCGGCCATGTCCGATGCGAAGATGTATGCGACTTTCATGATTCGATTCTCCGTCGATAGTCTCCAAGGACTCAGCTCTCAACTGCCGGCGCACTGATGCACGATGCACAGAGCCCATGGACCTCGATCACATGCCGTGTCGGCGCGAAGCCAGACTGGCCAATGATCTTTGAAAGCGACGTCAGTAGATCGGGCGAGACGCTCTCCTCAACGGCGCCACAGACGTTGCAAATCGATAGGATGCAGTCGTGTCGGTGGTGGTCGCACGGGCACGCAATGAAGGACTTGAGCGACTCGATCCGATGGACGTGCCCGCTCTTCGTGAGAGCGGCCAGCGCATTGTAGATAGTCGGCGGGGCGATCTTCGGATGCCCCTCGCGCAAGTCTCGCAGGACATCGTAGGCGGACGTCGGTCCACCGCGCCGACGCAGAACCGCCAGCACTTCCGCCTGCATTCTCTCTCCCCGCTTGCTCATCGGACGCCTCCGCGCAGCTTTCATGCGGCAAATACTTTACTTTATAAAATAATGCAATCTCCAGAAGCCAGTCCGACTTAGAGTCGTCCTCCAGAGCGCCTATACGGTTTCGGGCAGCATCCACGCGAGGTCGTGACGCATCAGTTCCAACGCGCGGGGATCGTCGTGCGTGTGTACGTCGACTTCCGCGCCATCGGGCAAAGGGGCGGAGAGATCGTTCAACTGCGCGCCCACGGCCGCGGCAAATGCGCGCCTTATGCGCGCGTCCGCCAGCGACTCTCGCCGCCGATGTCTTCAACTTCGACCCCAAGCGCTGTGAGTTCATCACGGATCGCGTCTGCGCGTGACCAGTCGCGCTGCGCACGGGCGCGGGCTCGCTCTGCAACCAACGCGCCGATCTGGGCGACGTCCCCTGCACCTGCTTGCGCCCAAGCCTGCGCATCCTGTTGCAGAAGGCCAAGAAATGCCCCGGCCTGACGCAAGGCTGCGGCGACTTCCGCGCGCCGCGAGGGATCTGTGCTGGCATTAAGCTGCCCTGCGAGGGTATGCAGGGCGGCTAGGGCTGCAGGCGTGTTGAGGTCATCGTTCAGGGCCGCAAGAACCGGTGCCATGTCCGTCGCCCGCGCCTCGGCCAATGGTTGGTCGCGAACGGCGCCATAAAGGCGATCAAGCGCCGCCTTGGCTGCGCGTGGCGTGTCAGCCGTCCAGTCCAGCGGTTGCCGATAGTGCGCAGTCAAGAGCGCATAGCGGATGGCCTCGCCCGGAGTTTCGGCCAGCAGGTCGCGCACCAACAGGATATTGCCGAGCGACTTCGACATCTTGGCACCGGACACGGTGACATGTCCGTTATGGACCCAGAAGCGCGCATTGGTGCCTTGCGCAATCTCGTTCTCGTGATGGGGAAAGCGCAAGTCGATCCCGCCACCGTGGATGTCGATCTGGTTGCCCAGGTGCGCCTGAATCATTGCCGAGCATTCGATGTGCCAGCCGGGCCGCCCGCGCCCCCAGGGGCTGTCCCAACCGGGATGCGCCGCGTCCGAGGGCTTCCACAGCACGAAGTCGCGTGGGTCGCGTTTCCAGGGCGCGACTTCCACGCGTGCACCCGCCAGCATCTCGTCAGGGTTCGCGCCTGACAGTTGGCCATAGGCGGGGAAGTTGGGAATGTGAAACAGCACGTGCCCCTCAGCCGAATAGGCCCGGCCATCGGCGATCAGCCCCTCGATCATTGTGATCATTCGACTGATATGATCGGTTGCCCGCGGCTCAATATCGGGTGGAGCGACGCTGAGTGCGGCGAGGTCGACATGATAGGCTGCTGTGAAGCGCGTCGCGATCTCGTCACTGCTCAGGCCCTCGGCCGATGCCGCGGTGATAATCTTGTCGTCCACATCTGTGATGTTGCGGGCGTAGGTCACGCGGGGAAACTGCGCGCGCAGCACCCGGGCCATCACATCAAACACCACCGCTGGCCGCGCATTGCCGATGTGGGCAAAGGAATAGACCGTCGGCCCGCAGACATACATGCGGACATGGCCGGGGTCGCGCGGCGCAAAGGCCTCCAGCATTCGACCCATGGAATTGTAAAGGCGGAGCATGGTTTAGAACGGCATCCCATTTATGTTGATCATCATGCCATTCGCACCTGCGCCGGGATCCTTGGGGTGCGCGCGCACGATCTCGAGCCTAGCCTGCAGACCTACGTCATCGATGTCCCGCGCAAGGACCGCAAACGGTGCCGGAAGCCGGCCGTGCCGAGTGTCCATCGCAATGTCTCCCGTCTTACATCGCTGCATTTCTCGCCAGGTCGAGTTATGTTATAAAGTAAACTTCTGCAAGGAGGTCGTTATGGCGAGTCTTGAATTCCATGCGCGGCGCTCGGTGAAGCAGGTTGAGGAAGGTGTGGACCTCGCGCCGAAGTTTGGCGCGGATGGCCTCATGCCCTGCATCACCAGCGACGCGTGTACGGGCGAAGTTCTGATGTTGGGCTGGATGAATGCCGAGGCGCTGAGGCTGACGATCGAGACCGGCAACGCCCACTACTTCAGCCGCGCTCGGCAGACGATCTGGCCGAAAGGGGCCACGTCGGGCCTCGTTCAAAAGGTGGTCGAAGCGCGTATCGACGACGATCAGGATGCGATCTGGCTGCGGGTCGAAGTCGCTGGATCGGGCGCGTCCTGCCACGTGGGCTACCGGTCCTGCTTCTACCGCTCCGTGCCTGTCATGCGCGATGCCGGCCGGCCCCTAACCTTCGTGGAACAGGAAAAAACCTTCGACCCGGAAGACGTCTATGGCGATGCCCCCAACCCGACACAGCTCTAACGACCTATGGCGGATAGGGTGTGCTTCGAAGCTCGCAAATGACGTGCCGGACCAAGCCTGTTGGCGCGTTAGGGATATCGCCCATGGAGTTCGGTCAAGACACTTCTGACTTCGGACGCAGCGATAACATCGATAGCCACGAGTCTTTGAACGGCCAGTCCACACACCAACGCGGCCAGGGCGCGTCCTGCAGCGCCATGCCGTTCAACATGCGCTGAGGCCCTGCTGCAATGACGTCGCAGGCTTGGGAACCTGCGGCGTTACGAGGTCAGACGCGGTGTCGGGCGGTGGCAGTCGTACCAAGATCTGGGCCGATAACGGCACGGGCCGTTCCTTTCGACGAAGAAACCCGTCCGGAGCTGCAAGGTAGAGTGACGGCAACGTGAATAGCGCGTCGACATGATCGGGCGCGCCAGGATCCAGATTACCAAATACACTGGAGAAGCGGTCGCGGGCACGGGGGGCGGCGACGCAGAGGCGCTGCACCAACTCATGCACCACACGCCACGAATACCACTGTGCGCGCCCTCGTGGCAGGTCAGACAGATCGAGAGGATTGGGCCGTCGTGGCGCCGTTGATCCATGTCGAATTTTTGTAATGTTATAACATTGCAGATATCGAGTGGTTCTGTTAGTTAAGTGTCAAGAGTCGTCGCGCTGGGAAAATGAGATGGCTGAAAGAGCGGAAGGGCGCAATCACGCCGAGCGGGTGCTCGGCCATTTGCGTATTCAGAACAAGCCACTTTCAGCCTATGAACTTCTGGAAAGACTTCGCGCCGAGGGAATAACGGCGGCGACGACGGTCTATCGGGCGCTCGATAAGCTCCTTGCCGATGGGCGCGTTCACCGGATTGAATCGCTCAACGCCTGGATGGCGTGTTGCGACCCAAGCCATGCCGAAACTCCGGTCTTTGAAATCTGCGTCGATTGTGGCGCCGTCTCGGAGCATTTTGAAGCGCGTTTTGCCCATGACATCGCGGCGCTTTCCAAGCGTACCGGGTTCACGCCCGATCGCTCCGTGATTGAGATTCATGGCCGCTGCGGCGCCTGCCTGGCAGACCGGAAGACTGCTTGACAAAGGCTCCCGTTGGGGACGCGACCAAGCAAGTTCCGGTACGGCTCTGACCGCAGGTTCAATCCGTACGCGAAGATCATCTCTCAACCTCGCAACGTCCGGTGCCGATCAGGTCGTCTGCCGGCCGTTCGACGGAAAGGTGGCTCTATAGGTCGCGCGCTCTTCTTCTCCCGGCACTGTCGTCGATCTCCACGCGTCACGAAATGCAGCCACTCCAGGCCTGTCTCGCGGAGAGCTTTGAGACAATTGCGCCCGACTGGCCCGGTTTCGGGACAGGCGACAAGCCGGGCGTCGACTGGACGCCGGCGGCGGGGTATGTGTTGCGTCACTTCTTCGGGCACCCGGAAGAGGAGCCCCCTCGGATCGTACTCATCGCGCCGACGTGGTGTGGACCTTTGCCCACGATGATGCGCCGTCGCCCCCGCTGGCTGGCACGCGTTCGCGCTGCTATCGATATGCCCGTTATCGGTTCGGTATTCTATGCACTCAATCTCAGCGATCTGGTGATCTGGCGCATGGCCAAGGGTCATGTCTATTCAGATTCCGCATGGCTGACGCCGGAGCGGCTGGCGGGCAAACGCGCCGTCGTGCGCGCGGCAGGGGCGCGATTTGCCTCAGTGCGGTTTATGACCGGGCAGTTGATCCGCTCGAGGCGGCAGAGGATGCGCGCGCCGCCGCAGCTCAAGTGCCGGATGGCCGGGAGGGGGTGTGGGATGGTTCGAGCTAAATCTGAAACGCTCTAGCTGTGATGCCTCAGGAGGTTGTTCCTTGTCATTCCGATGCGGCTGATTGGTGTATTTCCACCGAGGCTAGCATGCGGGCGGTGCCAGTTGTAGCGATGCTGCCATTCGGGCAGCGCGTCTCGCCGTTGATCTGAGGTTTCGAATGCCGTGGCATAGGCCCATTCGCGCAAGGCCGTTTGAATGAACCGCTCAGCC
>JBCCOV010000164.1:0-12004 GCA_039039985.1 Pseudomonadota bacterium
CAATGCGACCGTGTTCGCCAGCTCTTCAAAGTCAACTGAGCCGGCCGCACGGCTATCTTGGTTCCCCGCTGCAATCAGAGGCGTCAAGACCTCAAGCAATCCTTCGTCCGACAGGCGCTCGCCGAGCGCCTGAACATGTCGCTCGATCTCAGCAACACGCGCGGTCTCCATGCGGGCCTCACCGACTTCTTGCGTCAGCAGCCGAACAGCCTCACCCAATTCATCAACAGCTGGAACCTCAACCCGTGTCGCTGCTGTCAGAACCGCGCTGCCGACATTTTCTTCAAGCGAGTCGATGCGCGCCATCAAAGCGTCGCGCGATACGTCGTGAACCGGCGGCCCGCCCGACATCGCAACCTGTTGCGCAATCTCGGAAAACCGTTCGTCAAACCAAGACCGCTCCGAAGACTCGAGCGTGACCGCTCCGCCCTGGGAAGGAACAGTGTAGGGTCCCGGAGTCACGACAGTCGCGCCAGCGTGTCCGCCGGCCACTGTGTCCACCATCTCTGGTGCGACCGCGTCGACGCCCACCTCATCGGCGGGGCTATGTCGTTCTTCGTCATCAGCCGGCACGTGTTCTTCGTTGAGCTTCATCAGCGCATTGGCCGACTCGATATCCCAACCGCCAAAGTCGGCGTCGGCCTCGACCGCCGATAACAACGCCGGCGGTGCGCTCCCCGCGTTATCCGGAGCGCGGTCTGCATCTTGTTGCTGCACGTCATGGACTGCTGCGTCTTCGCTTCCGGCATAGCCGTCAGCAACCAGCGTCGCGAGGTCAGCAATCGCTTCCTCAGCGCGCGCAAAGGCCGGCGCCAACGGTTCTGGAACGTCATACCGTGCGCGACCGACGGCCGCCTCGAGATCAGCGATTTCGGTTCTCAGCTCGTGTGTCGCCGCAACGTTTTGTCGATCGAGATCAGCGACTTGCTGGGTCAGCTGCTCGACAAGGCGTTTGAGCGCAGAAACATCGTCCTCGGCCACCGGCTGGCGATCTTCGAGTTGCGTGGCGAACGGATCAAACCCAAGCTTGGACCTATCGGCGTCAGACATTCTCTTTTCCTCGCGACCTCACCTGGCGCGTCGTAGCGGAGCGATCGGCTTGGTTCGGAGGCCGGAGTTTGCGGCGGAGCAACTCCCGATATGCCGGTTCGCATCAGTCTGGCCTACACGCGACACGAGAAGAGACCTGAGTACGATCGAATATTCCGGATTACGGTAAAACTTCAGTTAATCACAGACAGTTACCGGGATTTCATGACGTGGATCTCGAATCAACCGGTACAACTATGCAGTGCGACGCTGATCCAGGGCTGGCGTCGCCGAGGCGTTATGGTGTCGCCGTAGTCTTGTGCTAGGTGCGCCTACATCAAATACAGTGGTTGGGCCGTGAAGCACGGTTGGTTCGGTCCAGCATTAGGAGATCGAAAATGACTCCCCGTCTCTGGATGACTGTTTGTTGCGCGTTGATATCCGGCTTCGCATGGATCGACGTGGCCATGGCGCAGGACGCGAGCCCCGGCCGCTACACCATGCACCCGACCAATGACGGATTGGTGCGCCTCGACACGCAAACGGGCGCCGTGTCGCTGTGCCGGAAGGCCGGTGACAATTGGTCGTGCGAACCCATGAACGACACCGCCAAGTCCCAGCGCGACGAGCTTGCACAATTACGCCGCGAGAACACGGCGCTCAAGACTGAAGTCAAGCGCCTGGAGGAGATGCTCGGCCTCGACGATCGCAGCAGCGGCACCCCCACACCCACACCGCGCGAAAAGGCACCCGGCCTGACCCTGCCGTCGGAAAAACAAATCGATGAAGCGCTGAACTACTTCGAGCGCCTGCTTCGGAAGTTCCAAGAACGCCTGGAACGCCTCGAAAAGAAACCACCCGAGCCGCCAGCCGAAGAGAGGCGTTTGTAATCGGTCCGGGCCGGCTCAATCGCATCAAGAGGCGGAGGTCGCCGAAGATGAACTGCGGCTGCACCGCCGCGGCGACGGTGCGCGACAATCCAGCCAAACCGCGTGAGGCTGATTAAGCGAAGGCGCGTGTTGCCCGCACGAGTTCGCTAACAATTCTTGGCTCGCTCATGGCGTGTCCGGAGCCAGCAACAATGTTCAAATCGACCTCCGGCCACGCCTGCTTGAGGTCCCAAGCGTTGCGAACCGGCGTCACGACATCAAATCGCCCGTGAACAATCCGCGCCGGAATGTGCCGGATGCGATCGACATGGGCCAACAGATAGTTCGGCTCGCCAAAGAAACCGAGATTGACGAAGTAGTGGCTCTCGATACGGGCAAAAGCCACCGCATAGGACTCCGAAGTAAAGGCACGGGCACGCCCCGGATCACTGCGTAGCGACAATGTCGTCGCCTCCCAGCGGCTCCAGGCTTTCGCGGCTTCAACCTGGGCGGCGCGGTCCGTGCCGGTCAGACGCTTGTAAAATGACGAGACGATATCGGAGCGCTCATCATCCGAAAGAACCGAGACAAGCGTCGCAAAGGCGTCCGGAAACAGCCAATTGCAGCCATCGCGATAGAACCAGTTGATCTCAGATTGCCGCATCAAAAAGATGCCGCGGAGGATCATGTTGCGCACACGCTCCGGGTGACTGATGGCGTAGGCGAGGGACAACGTAGACCCCCAAGAGCCACCAAACAGCTGCCAGTTCTCAATCCCAAGCGTCCTGCGCAGCAGCTCCATATCGTCAATCAGGTGCCACGTCGTATTGTTCTCGAGTGCGGCGTGGGGTTTGGAGCGTCCGCACCCACGTTGATCGAACAGCACAATGCGATATCGGCTCGGGTCATGGTAGCGCCGCATAAGCGGGCTGCAACCTCCGCCAGGCCCGCCATGGACGATCAGCACGGGCGTGCCGTCCCGCCGCCCGCATTCTTCATAGTAAATGCGATGCCCGTCGGCCGTTTCGAGGTAGCCGGTCGCGTACGGCTCTATCACAGGAAAGAGCGGCAGTGCGTCGATCTGTTGGGACTTGTCGTCCTGACCCATTGAAACCCGCTTCAGAGTTGATGGTGACTACTAACCAAACTGCACCCTACGAGCCAGCAGGCTGAGTTGTTTCTCGCTGCCGCAACCTGAGCAATCGCATTTCGCGATCGTAGATTGTTTCACCGCCGGGAATTCGCATATCGCGCAACCGCTCAACCGCCACGCGGCTCGGTAGCGGAGTCCACGTCGATACAATCAAACCTGCCAGCGCCGATATCACAACCGCTATTAATGTCGCGAGCGGATTGGCAACGGGCCCCCATCCAGCGGGTATGGCGAGGATAGCGAGAACCGAAAGAACAAATCCCGATGTCAGCGCTGCCACGACGCCGAGGCTGGTACACTTTCGCCACCATATCGCCATGACCAAGGCCGGAAATGCCGTCGCCGCCGAAATCGACAGCGCAGCAAGCGTCAGAGCGAGAGGATCTCCGTTAAACAGCCCCGCCGCAAGCGCAGCCAGCAGCAAAACGCCAGCAACAGCGATACGCCCCGTCCACAACCGCACAACCTTCGGTGGTGGCGACCATCTGAGACCGCCGATCACGTCTTCGGCGACAATGGCCCCGAGGGCTTGGGCCGTCGTGCTGACCGCAACAAGAATTGCTCCGAGCGCACCCGCGAGAATGAGAAAGCTGAGGACTTCAGTCATGCCCACCGCCTGCGGCAGGACAAACGCAACGGCATCGCGGTGAATCTGAAAGGCGTTAACTGGCAGATTTGGCACGCTGCCCGTCACGTTCGCCAGCCCGACGCTTTGAAGATCGTTAAACCACGCCGGCAGTCCCTCGCGCGATCGCCCGACCAGATCATTCATGAAGACATGTCGCAAGAACACCGCGACGCTCGAAGCCGACACCACGAGAAGGCCGAAAAAGAATACGGCCCAGCCAAGCGTCTTGCGCGCTTCGTACACGCCTGGTGTGGTGGTGCACCGCACGACCAGCCAGGGCGCACCGGCAACACCCAACGCAAGCGTCAGTACCGTCAACAGAAAGCCAGCGAGCCCGACGCTCGCGAAAGGCTCTGCGATCCGGCCGGTTACGCTGGCCAGCTCGTTAGCGGCAAACTCGAATGCAAAGAGCGACGTTTGCGGCGTTGGCACGCCCAGATCGGACTCAAGCCGGCCAATGCCGCGCAGCAGCGGTCCCGAGCTTAACTGCGGCACCGGCAAGTTGGTCATCATGACACCGACAATGCCGGACAACAAAACCACACCGATAAGTGCCGCAATCGCCTGCGCGGTTCCGGACCACGTCGACGCGCGCATGCCCCCAGCCACAACAGCCAAGCCGGCAGACCCGACGATGATTGCAAAAAGCAGTTCCTGATGGGCACCGGTGAGTTGCTGCGCCACCCAAACACCGAGCCGAAGCTCCGCGATTAGAATCAGAAGCATCGGTACGGCGAAGAAAGCAGCAGCCATGACCCGCACAAAGCGGCTCTCCAGGCGCCGGGCCAAGAATGTCGGAACCGTGTAAGCGCCGAACTTCCGCAGATATGGCGCCACCAGCATCGCCATGAAGACAAAGCCTGACGTGATGCCCATCACGATACACCAGGCGTCGTATCCATTGAGGAACAATGTACCCGTGAGACAAATGAAGGCGGTGCCGCCACTCGCCGCAAATGCGACAATCACGCCGTTGTAGACGGCAGGAACGCGCCGACCGGCCGCAAAGAACTCAAACGGCTCTGTCGTAAACGATGCCAGGGCAAACGCGCTGTAGAGCGCAAGAGGACCGATCAAGGCGACGATCCGCAACCAGGCTTCGTTCGCGCCGAGCTCCGCCGAGATCAGCAGCATAAGAAAGATCGCCGCGAAGAGACTGGCGAATATCCCAAAGAACGTCCCAAGGCGCGGGTTAACGAAGCGGGACCGGACGGTGACGGACATTCAGGTTGCCCAACAGTGAGTTTCGAATTCTGCTTCGGCGAACAACCAGAGGACGTACACCAACACGCCCGTCACGAGTCTTCGCTGGCGCCGTGCCACCGATCGACTGCGTCTTGGCGATTCACGAAGCCTGCGACTGTAAACAAAGCAATGATAATGACGCCATGGCCAGCCATGAAGAAGCCGAGCGGATATCCCAAGAACTTGTTAGAATTCAGGACATCCGTGTAGATCGGTATAACGATAACCAACAGCAGATATGGTACGAGGCTCACAAACATCTGCCATTTGGTGTGCATCCAGTACGGCTTTCTTTCTCGGCGATCGATCATGTTTGTCCTCCACGGGGGTGCCGGCACTCTAACAGGTCTATCGCAAGTCCCAAGCCCGCCTGATCGCACACGTTGTTCATTGACGAGCTGATGCCGAACGGCGGATGCTCACCATCATGTCCAAGCGGGCTTGCGCGAATGAGCGACACTCTTTTTATTATGCAATATAAGCGGATCAGACACGCACATGTCGCAGATCTCAACAATACGACTATCCAAAATCGGATAGCATGTCGGGTCATGAAGGCGCAAAAGCCGTCAGGAGGAAACCGTGGCAGACCAACGACTGATCATTGTTGATGACCATCCGCTATTCCGCGGCGCACTGAGAAGCGCGCTCGCGGATGGATCAGACGCCTTCGCGGTCACGGAAGTGGGCTCTTTGGACGAACTTTCAGCAGAGCTGGCCTCGGATTCCCACATCGATCTGATACTGCTGGACCTGACGATGCCAGGCGTTCAAGGCTTCTCTGGTCTCCTCTATCTCCGCGCACAACATCCCGAAATCCCGGTTATGATTGTGTCAGCCCGTGACGAGACGACCGTGATCCAGCGCGCGATCGAGTTCGGTGCCCTGGGTTTTGTTCCCAAATCGCAACCTGTCGAGGTTATTCGCGAAGCCGTCGATCGCGTTCTGGCCGGTGAGATATGGGTGCCGTCTGACCTTGAGAGTGCTGAAACGGACCAGGAGACGGCGCAGCTGGTGAAGCGACTGGCGACGCTAACCCCGCAGCAAGTGCGTGTGTTGATGATGCTTGGCGAAGGCCTTCTGAACAAGCAGATCGCGTACAAGCTCGGCGTGTCCGAAGCCACAATCAAGGCACACGTCTCAGCCATCCTTCAGAAGCTGGATGTCGACAGCCGGACCCAAGCCGTCATTGCCGTCAACAAGATCAGCTCCGAGGATTGGCAGAACTCAAGCGTCAACGCTTAGAGGTCAAGTCCGATAGCCCCTGGCCCACACGGCACGACAGCGTACGTTCGGCTGAGCTGAAGACGCCGACCGTATGCAGCATCATTCTGCCGCGGGTTGTATCGCCGTCGGCGCGTAGCGCGTCAAAAGTGCGCGAACCGCAGCCGCTTTGATTGGCTTGCGCAACAATGCAATCTCGTGACCGCGGATTTCCTTCTCAGTCGCCTCGCCATGATCGGCCGTGATAATCGCCGCTGGCAATGGCTGACCTGCCATGTCCCGCAACGCAACGATGGCGTCGACACCCGTCCCCTCGTCCAGGTGGTAGTCCGCAAAGATGAAGTCGGGGACGCGCTCCGCACCCTGGAAACCGGCAATTGCGGACTCGATATCGTGCGCCGCGATTACGTCGCAGCCCCAGTTCCGCAACAGCGTCTCCATTCCTTCGAGAACAGTTGGCTCATTGTCGAGGCACAGAACCAGCGATCCGCTCAGATTACCTGAAACCGAAGCGACGCTGCGTGGCCTCGGTGTTTGCGCCGCCGGTTCCGCCACAGGCAGGGAAACCGAAAACACAGACCCGCGCCCAACCTCGGATGACACGCGGATCTTGGCACCGAGTACGCTACTCAGCCGATCAACAATGGACAGGCCCAAACCGAGTCCGCGCGGCGCTGAACGCTCGTTGTGCAGACGTTGAAACTCCCGGAATATCGCCTTCTGATGCTCCGATGGAATACCCAGCCCAGTGTCTGCAACGACAAGCTCGAGGGTTTCCGCCCCGCGCCGGACACCAACAAGAACACGACCACTTTCGGTATACTTGATTGCATTGGACAAGAGATTCTGCAGCAAGCGTCGTAGCAGTTTTCGGTCGGAGTTGACCCACGCCGAGGTGGGTACGAATGTCAGCCGAACACCCTTCTCCGCAGCGGAGGGCTCGAATTCGACTGCCAGATTTGCAAACAACTCGCTGACGGGGGTTGGCATCAATTGCGGGTCGGCGCGACCGGCATCAATCCGAGAAATCTCGATGATCGCGCCGAAGATGTCTTCAACAGCACGGAGTGACGAATCCAGATTTGCGGCAATTCTTGCGACACCGGGCTCAAGTTCGCGCTCGGTCAAGCTGGTCGCATAAAGCCGCGCGGCGTTAAGCGGCTGAAGAATGTCGTGACTGGCAGCGGCCACAAACCGCGTTTTGTCGCGGCTGGCCTCGTCCGCTTCGGACTTTGCGACCGCGAGCGCCGTATTGAGTGACAGCAGTTCGGCCGTGCGTTCTTCGACGCGCCGCTCCAGCGTAAGATTGACACGCGCAAGTGCGTTCGAGACCTCAACGCGTTCCGTGATATCGGCGAATGTTGCGACGATCCCACCTTGTGGCATCGGGGCGCTGCGAATTTCAATGTAACGCCGCCCGGAACTTAGGCGCTCGTGCAGCATTTCCCGCGTCGTCACCATACGGTTCAAGCGATCATTGACCAGATCGTCGAGATCCCCTTCGCCCAGGTCACCTCTCTCGGCCAGAAAATGGAGGATCCGATCAAGCGGAACACCAACCTGCGTCAACGAACCCGGCAGTTCCAACAACATGCCGAAACGGCGATTCCAACAGATCAATCTCATATCGCGGTCGAACACCACGAGCCCTTGCTGGACTTGATCGATCGCGGATTGGAGAAGATCTCGGTTGTACTGAAGCGCCTCGGATGCATCGTCGAGAAGTTTCAGCGCCATCTTGCCGCCGATGTTGCGACGACGCAGGAGGAGCGACAAGACGAGGCGTGATGACGCCGCGCCGATGGCACTGGTCAACACGTGCTCCGTAAACCGAAGGCTCTGTGGATCTGCCGGCAAGTCATCGCGCAGCACAAGACCACGGCTTGCCCCATAGGTTGCGAACGAGGACTTCGCCCTTTCGGGTCCCAAATACCGACCCACAGTCGCCTGCAAATCACCGATTGTCAGCGAGCTGGTCCATAGTCGAAATGAGGGATCGTCAGAGGCAACGGGCGCCACGTTCTGGACGAAGAACTGGCTCTGCAAACGCTCGACCGGTTCGGGTCTCCGCGACAGCGAGACCGCAACAAAGGCGATCGTGTTCGCGGTGAGGCTCCAGAATACGCCGTGCGTTAACGGGTCGAACGAGAGATAGAACAGCGCTTGAGGCTTCAGAAATCCGATCCCCAATGGTCCGTGAGTGAGAATATCGGCCGGCAACCAACCCGCCTTGACGACCCACGGCAACAGTAGTGTGTACGCCCAGACAGCGAACCCCGTTAGAATTCCGGCAATCGCACCACGCGCCGTGCCGCCGCGCCAAAACAGCCCGAAACCAAATGCGGGTGCCAACTGCGCAATCGCGGCAAATGAGATGAGGCCAATTGCCGTCAAACCTTCGGCGCCCGCCAGAGCGCGCTCAACCATGTAGCCGAGTAGCACGATCGCTACGATCACAATCCGCCGCATGAACAGCAGGAGTGGACCGAGTTCTCCGCGCGCGTCGAGTTCGAGCACGCGATGCCGCAGCAGCAACGGCATGATCAACCCGTTGCAGACCATGATCGATAACGCGACCGCCTCGACGATAACCATGGCCGTTGCGGCAGATATGCCGCCAACAAACACGATCAACGCAATCGCCTCGCTCCCCTGTGAGAGCGGTAAAAGCATCACAAAGCGATCCGAGTCCACTGACCCTGGTCCGAAGACCGCCAGCCCCGCAGCTGCAATAGGAACAACGAACAAGTTGATCAGAACCAGGTAGAGTGGAAACAGCCAGGCTGCGCGTTGAATCTCGAACTCGGAGCGGTTTTCAACCACCGTCACATGGAACTGGCGCGGCAACAGCAGAATGCAGGTGAAGCTGAGAATGGTTACGGTCAACCATCCGCCGCCGCTGGGCGATTGACTGAAAACACGCTGAACTTCCGGATGCTGCGACACGGCGTTAAAGAACGCGCCCGGGCCGCCAAACGCCCAGAACACGACGTAAATCCCAACCGCCAGGAAGGCCGCAAGCTTGACGACGGACTCGGCCGCAATAGCCAGTGCCATGCCATCCTGATGCTCCGTGGCATCGATATGCCGCGTCCCAAACAGAATGGCGAAGAGCGCCAGGAGTGCCGCCACCAAAAGGCCGGATGCCGTAGACTGTGCGGCCGCGGAAATACTGCCGCCGACCGCCGTCAGACTGGGCGCGGACAGCAGCGTGTCCGTCGTGATCAGGATCGCTTTGAGTTGAAGGGCGATATACGGCAGAAGACCGACAACCGCCACCAGGGTTACGACGGCGGCGACCATCGGGCTTTTGCCATAGCGTGCCGCCAGAAAATCAGCCGTCGACGTAATGTTCTGTGCTTTGGCGAGACGGACAACCCGAACGATCAGCGGCCATCCAAACAGGAACATGAGGATCGGCCCGATATAGACGGGCAGAAAGTCATAACCCGTACGGGCGGCATTCCCGACGCTGCCGAAAAAGGTCCAGGTTGTACAGTAAACGGCAAGGGACAAGGCATAAATCAGTGGGCGCCCTGCGGTGGGCGTGCGTGCACGCAGCCAAGTATCGCCGACCCATGCGATGGCGAACAAAACACCAGCATACAGAAATGCTAGCGCGAAAATGCCGTATCCATCGAACACGACCCAAGCTTCCGATTCTTCTCCGTCGGCGCGAACGTCACTCTATAACCCAACGCAGCATAATCTGATGGAATTTGCCAGCGCCGCAGTAAACATCGACAACTGGCGCGACGTTCTCGGCCCAAGCGAGATGGGCGACGTGCCGCAATGCAAACAGGACCTGGCACGTCCGTCATGCGCGCGTGTGACACCCGGTTACGCCTCTGTGCAGCGCCCAACCCACATGAACCAATGAATGGTCTTGACCTTGACCTATTGCGTGCGACAAGCCACCGACTTCGGTCTTCTCAACTTTGTAGGAATTTGCCAATGGGCCTTTTGAACGAATTCAGAGAGTTTGCCATCAAAGGCAACGTGATCGATATGGCGGTCGGCATCATCATCGGCGGCGCCTTCGGCACGATCGTAGGCTCACTGATCAAAGATGTCATAATGCCGCCGATCGGACATTTCTTCCTGAATGGTGTCGATTTCTCGAAATACAGCATTCCGCTTGCCGAAGCCGTCGGCGACAAGCCGGCCGTGGCCATCAACATCGGCGCGTTCCTCAACAATGTGATTAGCTTTGTCGTCCTCGCATTTGTCGTGTTCTTGATGGTCAAGTTCATCAACGCATTGCGACGCAGGTTTGAGGAAGAGCAGGCTGCAGAGCCGCCGACCGTGTCGACAACCGACGCGTTGCTCACCGAGATCCGGGACGAATTGCGGAAGCAATAAAGCACGCGGTCTGATCGCTCATGCGCCGGCTCTGCGATTTATAAGACCGCAGGGCAGGCGACACGTATCGAGGCGCGCATCTCTCGACCGAGCATCACGAACAGCTGCCGCCGCCAAGCACGCAGAACTTCGCGCAGTGCGGGTGACAAAGCTTGACCGCGCCGTCGCGAAACATACCGCGGTTTGCGTTCGCGGCATCTTCGAGCGTTGCGCCCATGTCGAAGGCCGTGTCGTACGGCAAAAGCGTGCATGGCAGCACCGTCGGCCGGTCTGCGCCTTTGCGCTTGACCACCATTCGAGTGTGCGCGCACATCATGTCGGAGGGCTTCTTATTAAGAATGTCCCAACATGCGGTTGTGATCTCGGGGACATCTGTCTTGCCGTCCATTTCCGGCAGCAGCATCAGCTGCAACGCGTCGTTGGGATCAATCGACCAACCACGCTCGGCAATGAGCGCCGCATAACCCTCGCGCGAAGCCTGGTCGCTCTCATTCCAGCACGTCCGACCGGCAATCGCGATCTTGAAACCGCTTTCCGACAGCCAATCCAATCCAGCGATGGCCCGTCCCCAGGTCCCTTGGCCGCGTTCCGTTTCGTGCAACTCCTGCGAATAGTGATCAAGGCTGACCCGAAGCGTCAATCGATCGTCGAACCGGTCGCGCAGAGACAGAAGACCGGCAACGATACGCGGACGCTGCATCGGCTGCATGGCATTCGTCAGCACCAGAACCTCGAAGCCGCGGCCAAGTGCTTCGTTCAACAAGTCGATCATTTCCGGGTTCATGAACGGCTCGCCGCCTGTGAACCCGATCTCTCGCGTCCCAAGGCGATCGCGTTCGATCTCGTCGAAGTACGCACGCGCGTCGGCGAGCGAAAAATAGACAAGGCGGTCGTTCGTGGGTGTCGATTCGATGTAGCAGTTGACGCACGCGATGTTGCACAGCGTCCCGGTGTTAATCCAAAGCGTGTCCAAACGCTCGAGGGGAACCGTCGCGCGCGCTTCGCCACCGGCCGTCACGTCAGGGTCGGTAAACTTCCGGACCGTCTCGCCCCCCAACGGCGGCTTCACCTGAATGTTCAACTGATCACCTCATGTCGCGTCCACGGCTGGACTTGTCTTCCATACGCTACATTCCCGGTGGCGCACTAGCATGGCGAAGCGGACACGCAGGAGTCACATTCGCTTTATGGGATGCGACGGAACAACGGCGACCCGGACCAAACCCGGCAGATCTGGCATTCCGCCGGACCGCATGGTAGCGTCGCACGCTCTGCGGGCGTAGTTCAGTGGTAGAACGACAGCTTCCCAAGCTGTATGTCGTGGGTTCGATTCCCATCGCCCGCTCCACCCATCGCTGCTCCAACGAAACGTTATGATCCAGTTTTGTCACTTGTGTCTGGATGCTGAAAGCTACTGACACCGAAGCAGTAGATCCATGCCACCTCAAAATTTCAGAAATCTCTCAGATAAGGCATTCTTCATCTTTTGTTGAG
>JBCCOV010000165.1:0-11947 GCA_039039985.1 Pseudomonadota bacterium
CCCGGCGTTTCGGCTGCATGTAACACCATGAGCTGGTCGCAGGCGGTCGGCCCCGCACCGGCGATCTCAGCCGCAATCGAACGGCTGAGTTGATATGCGGACTGTCGAAGATCCAGCACGACGATGTCATTACCGGCTCCGTTCATTTTCCAGTAGCGTGGCGCGATCTCTGTGGTCATGCCGCGTTATATGGCGCGTGACCCGCCGTTTCCACAACCATGGTGTTGCCAACGCCAGCATTATAAGGACACCACCTTGCCTTGAGCGGCCTCAGCTGCGTATCGCTGGCAGCATCTATGTGACATGCGCTCGAAGGTGGCCCCGCCAACTTTCTGAAACCTCAAGCCAAAAAATGACTGACCGATCTGGGAGTGGACAATGGACAAAGTGCAGCCGGGCGCCGACGTGTTCTTTTTGTTGATGGGCGCAATACTTGTGTTTGCAATGCACGGCGGGTTTGCCTTCCTTGAGGTTGGGACTGTTCGCGCCAAGAACCAAGTGAACGCGCTGTGCAAGATTATTGTCGACTTCGCGTTGTCGGCGGTTTCGTACTTCCTGATCGGATACAGTGTCGCCTACGGCATCTCGTTCTTCACCAGCGCTCAGGCGATTTCAGGGGCTGCGCCCGGCTTCGACGGCCAGGGCTTGACGCTGGTTAAGTTCTTTTTCCTCTGCGCGTTCGCTGCGGCGATCCCGGCGATTGTGTCCGGCGGCATCGCCGAGCGCGCTCGGTTTGTTCCTCAGTGTGCTGCGACTGTTCTGCTTGTCGCGCTATTCTACCCGATCATTGAGGGGGCCGTGTGGAATGGAAACTATGGCCTTCAAAGTGGATTGTTCACTGGCTTGTTCGGTGCCGAATTCCATGACTTTGCCGGATCGGTCGTCGTGCACGCGTTTGGGGGATGGGTAGCCCTGGCTGCGGTTCGTATTCTGGGCCCGCGCCGGGGCCGGTTCACAAGCGACGGGCGTGCGGTTGGTATTCCACCGTCGTCGATACCCTGGCTGGCGCTCGGATCCTGGCTGCTTTGCATCGGCTGGTTCGGTTTCAATGTCATGAGCGCCCAGTCGCTCGAGGGGGTTTCGGGACTGGTTGCCATGAATTCGCTACTCGCGATGGCCGGTGGCATCATTGCTGCGGTCATTGCGGGCGATAACGATCCCGGATTCGTACACAACGGCGCGTTGGCCGGCCTTGTCGCGATCTGTGCCGGATCAGACGTGATGCATCCGCTCGGCGCGCTGATCACCGGCGGCGTTGCTGGTGTCATCTTCGTCCAGGTGTTTCAGATCATGTCTTCGAAATGGCAGATCGACGATGTGCTCGGCGTTTGGCCTTTGCACGGACTTTGCGGGCTTTGGGGCGGGATCGCGTGCGGCATCTTTGGAACGCAGACCCTTGGCGGCATCGGCGGCGTCTCTTTCGGTGCGCAGCTGGTCGGGAGCATTCTCGGTGCAGGATTTGGCGTGCTTGCCGGCTTTGTCGTCTACACCGTCGTCGACATGGCATTCGGCTTCCGCATGTCGCCGGAAGACGAAGAGCGCGGCGCAGACCTGGCCATACACTCGATTTCCGCGACACCGGAACACGACTTGAGCGCCACCAGAACGAGCACCGGCGGATAACCGCTGAGACGGCTTCGCACCAGCAGGGGACGTGCCGTGGCGTCGAACCGCTCCGGCTCGATTGAAACGCATTCAGACCGAGACTCGTTCAGGTCGAGATGGGTTATGGAGGGTTTGATTTGGCAACGCCACCTGTGAGCGGGGATGTTCTCGCGACAATCGCGCCGGATGCTGCCGGGTTCTGTTCCGACCGGCTTGCCCGAATCCGCTCCGTTTTCGATCGCGAGGTTGCTGAGCGGCGACTGCCCGGAGCCGTGTTTGCGGTCGCACGCGGTGGTCGCTTGGTTCTGCACGACGCGGTTGGTTATCGGGACGCGTCTACCTCCCAGCCCATGCCGCTGGATGCGGTGTTCTCAATCGCGTCTATGACCAAGCCGATGGTGTCGGTTGCTGCAATGCAGTTGGTCGAAGAGGGTCACATAGCGCTTGGGGACCCGGTCGGGGACTATCTGCCAGCGTTGCAGGACCTCACGGTTGCACAAGCCGACGCAGACGGCGGTTACTCCTTTGTGCCGGCGGACCGCCCTCCGGCCGTCCTTGATCTCCTTCGCCATACGTCCGGCTTTACGTATCAGGGCCGCGGGACAACACCGGCGCATCAGCGCTCGCCCGGTTCGTCCATGGCGGCATCGGTTCGCCTTGCCCGCGAGGACTTCTTGGCTGCGTTGAGCGACGCGCCGCTGCTCTATCATCCTGGCCGGGCGTGGGAATACGGATTTTCGACGGATGTGCTGGGGCACGTTACGGAGGCCGTCGACGGTGGCGGCTTGGACCGTGTTTTGGCGCAACGGATCTGGCAGCCGCTTGGCATGGTGGATACCGGATTTGTCCTGTCTGACGAGAAGCAGCGTCGGTATGCGTTAGCCTTTCCTACGGATCCTCTGACCGGCGAGACGGTTGAGGTGCTGCACGCAAGCGGCGCTGTCCCGCAATGGTATTCCGGCGGTGGCGGTGCGGTCTCGACGGCCTTGGATTACCTGAGATTTCTCGAAATGATGCGTGGCCGCGGGCGGCTCGGAGCTGATCGCGTGTTAAGCCGCATGACCGTAGATATGATGACAGCGGATCAACTTGGGGATGATGTTGTCAACAGAGTCGGCACCATGGATGCAATTGCCAACGGTTACGGGTTCGGTCTCGGTTTTGCCGTGAGATATCAAGATGGCGGTTCGGGTTTATACGGACGCGCTGGCGATTATCATTGGTCCGGCGTTTATGGCGGCCACTTCTGGGTCGATCCGCAGGAAGAGCTATCCGTGGTTTTTCTTGCTGCGATCCCGAGTCTATTGCGACGGCGCTACCGGCAACTGATGCGCGCCCTCGTCTATCAGGCCCTTATTGATTAGGCTGCTTGATCAGGCTGCACGGCATCGCTTGCGGATGCGGAACTTGGCCCGGAACTTGGCCCATGGCGCACGTCGCGCTTTGGCGGCCAACACACCTGAGGATGTCATGACGTCAGAGTTGACCGGGCTGCAACGTCTCGCCGCAGGTGACACAGTATCCGCCTTTACACGGCTCAGGCGTCTTCTGGTCGACGTCGCCCCCGGTCATGAACGACCGATTGACCTCACAGTCGGTGAACCTCATGAGCGGATGCCGGACTTTGTCGCTGATGCGATGAAGGCGGCTGAAGGCAGTCTGACGAAGTACACGCCGATCCGCTGCTCTGATGCGTTGCGGCAATCGATTGCGGCGTGGGTCAGCCGTCGCTACGGGATCGCAGACCTTGATCCGGTGCGTGAGGTTCATCCGCTGAACGGGTCCCGCGAAGGATTATTCTTTGCGTTGATGCCGGCCGTCGGTCGCAAACGGACGAGCGGCCCGCCGGCCGTGCTGATGCCCAATCCGAACTATCATACCTACAACGGTTCGGCCCTGGCGTGCCAGGCAGAGCCCGTTTATTTGCCGGCCACGCAGGAAACGGGTTTTCTCCCGGATCTGGATGCGCTTGCGTCTGACACTGATCTGCTTTCGCGTACCGCGGCTTTCTACCTATGTTCTCCATCGAACCCGCAAGGGAGGATGGCGTCCGCCGAATATCTGCACCGGGCGATACAACTCGCTCGGACTTATGATTTCATGCTTTTCTGCGATGAGTGTTATTCGGAGATCTATACAACGGTGCCTCCGCCGGGTGTGCTGGAGGTGGCCGCGGCAACTTCCGAACGGTTCGAGAACGTCATCGCGTTCAATTCCCTGTCGAAGCGGTCAAACCTGCCGGGACTTCGGTCCGGTTTTGCCGCAGGCGACGGCGCATTTCTCGAAACACTCGCTGAGATTCGAAATCTGATCGCGCCGCAAATGCCGGGTCCGGTTGAGCATGCATCCGTCGCTGTCTGGGACGATGATGCTCATGTTGAGATTATTCGACGTGCATACCAAGAGAAATTCAAAGTTTGCGACGCTATGCTGAGTGGCAAGTTCGGTTATCGCAAACCCGATGGCGGGTTCTTCCTGTGGCTGAATGTTTCAGAATTTGGCGACAGTCGAGACTTCGTTGTAACGCTTTGGCAACGCTACGGGGTCAAAGTCGTACCTGGAGCGTTCCTTGCCCAGTCAGAGGCAGATGGGCGCACGCCGGGCGATTTCTACGTTCGCGTTGCGCTTGTTCATGATCTGGAGACCACTCGGGACGCGCTGAAACGAGTTGTACGCCTGGCTGATTAGTCCAGGCTCTGCGTTAAGTCTGGTCAGATCGATGTCTTATGACGGCGTACATGATGAGCCGGTCCACTTGCTGCCCAACGAAATGCAGCTGCTCCTGCAGGAGTGGCTGACGCGGGGTATGGGTGCCGCGATGCTTGTTGCGAGCGTGGTCGTGTGGCTGATGCTCGTCTCTTGGCAGGCGACCGATCCGAGTTTGACCCAGGCTGTCAGCAGCGGCGAGATCCAGAACCTCCTCGGTTCCGTCGGAGCAATTGTTTCAGACATCCTACTTCAGTCGCTTGGCTTGGCCGCCGTCCTTATGCTGATTGGGCCCATCGCAGGGGGGCTTCAGCTAATGTTCAAGGATTCGGCTGAAGCCTCGCGCGTACGGCCGATACAGTTCATCTCGTCCGTCATGGTGCTGACGGGTGGCCTGGCTGCCCTGCCGAAGCACATGAATTGGCCGCTCGAGCATGGCTATGGCGGTTTTACCGGCGATTTTGTTCTCAGTTTGTGCGCTGGGATCGTTGGCATTTTCACAGCGACCGGTGCCGGCTTTGTTGCCGGTGTTGTCTTGCTTTCGGTCGGAGGCTGGATGTTCGTCAACGGCCTGGGCATCGATTGGCGCCAGTTGCGCAATGCCTGGCTTGGTGCTGCACTAGAGGCTGGAACCCCGATCCGCTGGCCGGATGACGGCATCGACGCAGATGCGCCAGCGGTGCGGATGTCCAATGTTGCGGTCGATCGAAGAGAACCGAGTTGGTCGCATGCACCGCAAGACCTTCCCGGTGAAGACTTTCGGCGCAGCAAAGGGCGCCCGCTGCGCGAAACGCTCGACCGTGACGCTCGCCAAAGAGCTATGGAGGCAGGCGATCATGTCGGCGAGGGGTTGGACGACGATGCAGACGATGGCTTCGATTCCAATCTGAGCGAAGAAAGCCGGAAGCTGGCTGCGCGATTTGCACCGCAACGCGGCCCGGTTCCCGAGGATGTGCAACCGTCGTGGCGGACGTTTTTGTCATCGATGCCGGAAACGGACGATGCAGCTGGTGGTGAACTTGATCCGATCTTTGACGCGACGGCTGCGCGCGACGATGTGGAGATCGAACGCCGGCCGCGTGCATCAGTTTCCGATCAAGATCCGAATTCTCAAAATGCCGCCCCAGGCCGTAGCCGCAAGGTTGGATTTGGGAGCCGTTCGGCGCGTCGCGCTCGTGATGCCAAGCCTTCGGCATCGCCGACGGGCAGCTGGGCTCAACCCAGTCTCGGTCTGTTGACGCGCGGAGCCGCGAAGCGGCCTGGCCTCGAGCAATCGCAAACCGTGTTACGCGGCAATGCTCGGCTGCTGGAAGACACCCTGGCTGATTTCGGCGTAAAGGGCGAAGTTCGCGAAATCATGCCTGGGCCAGTGATCACCCTGTTCGCCTTCGAGCCCGCGCGTGGCGTGAAGGTGTCGCGGGTGATTGGTCTTGCTGATGACATCGCACGGTCAATGAGCGCGTCGTCGGCGAGGATCTCCGTCATTCCGGGGTCGAACATGCTCGGGATTGAGCTGCCGAACCAAAAGCGCGAGACCGTTTACCTGCGCGATATTCTGGAAGCGGAGGCGGTGCGCACGCAGTCCGGACGGTTGCCGATCGCACTTGGAAAAGGGATCGACGGCAATCCGATTGCCGTTGATCTGGCCGCAATGCCGCACTTGCTGGTGGCCGGCACAACGGGCTCGGGCAAGTCGGTTGGCGTGAACGCCATGATCCTCTCATTGCTCTATCGCTTCAGCCCTGCCGATTGCCGCCTGCTTCTGATCGACCCCAAGATGCTGGAGCTTTCCGTCTATAACGGCATTCCGCATCTTTTGACGCCAGTTGTTACCGATCCCGGCAAGGCCGTTGCGGCTTTGAACTGGGCCGCTCGGGAAATGGAAGAGCGCTACAAGCGCATGGCGGACATGGGTGTTCGCAACATTGCAGCCTACAACAATCGCGTGCGCGGCGCGCAGGAGCGCGGCGAGCATTTGACAACGTCCGTGCAAACTGGATTTGACCCCGACACCGAGGAAGCAGTTTACGAGACGCGGCCGATGCAGGCGGACATTCTGCCTCACATTGTCATCGTCGTTGACGAGTTCGCCGATCTCATGAGCGTCGCCGGGAAGGAGATCGAGGGTACTGTTCAGCGTCTGGCCCAGATGGCGCGTGCCGCCGGTCTGCATTTGATCATGGCAACGCAACGGCCGTCTGTCGACGTGGTCACCGGAACGATCAAGGCGAATTTCCCAAGCCGGATCGCGTTCAAGGTCGCGTCCAAGGTCGACAGCCGCACGATCATCAATCAGCAAGGTGCCGAGCAGCTGCTGGGACAAGGTGACATGCTGCTGACAAACGGCGGCGCGCAGCCGCTGCGGGTCCACGGCGCGTTTGTTTCCGATACCGAGATCGAGGCCGTCGCGGCAGCTCTCCGCGACCAGGGCCCTGTGGCATACGTCGACGGAATCACCGACGAGGCGGACAATCGGACGCCGGACGGCGAATCGGCTCGTCACGATGGCGAAGATCTGTTTGATCGGGCGGTCGCCGTTGTGATGCGGGACCGGAAGGCGTCGATCAGCTATGTGCAACGCAGATTGCAGATCGGCTACAATCGCGCCGCGACGCTGATCGAGCGCATGGAAGCGGACGGTCTCATCAGTGCACCCGATTCATCGGGCCGCAGGCAGATTCTAAGCGATGGCCCGGCCGCATAAGCATTGGTCTCTTTGACAAATCTCGCCAGCGGCCGGAGCGGTTGTCTCCGGGACTTTCCGGTTGCCTCGAATCGACAAGGTGTGGCTTGAAAGCTGAGCGCTTTACAAAACGTATCGCGGCCCGCCATAGAACGCGTCACACGCAGGTGACATCGTACGAATGCCTATATCTTGTCGCAATCGTGCCAGAACTCATCCTGCGTCATAATTTGACAGCCGAGTTCGCTTGGCAGCTGTTGTCGGTGCGGCGGTGACCTTCAAGCAGGAGAATGCGAATGCGCCTTAGTCAGACGCTCAGCGCGGCGGCGGCCGCGGCTATGTTTGGCCTTCTTGGATCGGCGACCTTTGCAAATGAGCCGACGAAGAAAGCCCCGGCTAATCCTGTCGGCGCAGGGTGGGGCAAAACAACAATTACGACGAACAACGGCACGACAGGCGGCACGTTTACGCCTGAGCAGATGGCCGCCGTCAATCGTGTCAGCGGCTACTTCAACAACCTGCAGACGCTAGCAGGGCGCTTC
Organism: Pseudomonadota bacterium; assembly: GCA_039039985.1. Taxonomy (GTDB): domain Bacteria; phylum Pseudomonadota; class Alphaproteobacteria; order Rhizobiales; family Hyphomicrobiaceae; genus JBCBWG01. The sequence continues at coordinate 7,537 of JBCCOV010000165.1, forward strand.
GTGCAGACCGATCCTGATGGAACGAAATCACGCGGCAAGTTTTACGTGAAGCGGCCAGGCATGTTCCGGTTCGAGTACGGGCGGCCCAGTGTGAAGGTTGTTGTGTCAGACGGCCGCTTCCTCGCGATTGAGGATCGTGATGCCGGCACGGAGGAAACCTACGAGGTTTCGGATACGCCGTTTCGCATGTTGCTGCGCGCGGATGTGAATTTGGTTCGGGATGCGATTGTCTTGCAGGTGGAAGAGACCGACAGCCAAATATCCCTCGTTCTGCGGGACAAGGACCCGGATATCGGTGCGGCGATCAAAGTTGTCATGACGACCAAGCCCGAATTGGTGCTGCGCGGTTGGATCACGCGAGATGCACAAGGGCTGGAAACCACTGTCGAGGCAACTGATGTCGTCCACGGCAAAGACGTCGACCCGAAGCTGTTTCAACGCGAGAAGCTGTTTTTGAAGAGCGTACAACAGTAGACTGTATAAGGTGTAGGCCTTATGGCAGGCGTGCCGGGCTACATTGGGTCAGATTGGGGTTTGGGCACAGCGCCAGCGCAGTAAAACCCCCACGCTAGAAACATCAGCGAGTCGTTGCCGATCGAACACAAACAAGTTTGAGCTGGGGATAACGAGAGCATAGCTGTTCACGTTTCTGTGAACAGTGTGTCTAGCGTCTGTTGTTGGCGTTCAACAGCAATTAGGTTGTGAAGAGCAAGCGTCACAGAACTGTCGGTAGTGCCCCCCGTCTCGCCGACTGTGGCGTTTGTGGCATCGGTGTCCCTCCCGATGCAGCGCGCCAAGCGCACGCGCGCCCAGCTCCTCCCCCAGAGCTGGGCGCTTTTGCTTTATGCTTGGCTTGGGACCTCATGAACGCCTGAAATCGTTGGCTCGAACAACAGTTCAATCTCAGCCAATCAGTATTTCTCCAAGCTGCATTGGTATTGATCGGTCCTGCGCGTTCGTCATTGCTTTAATCGGTCGCTCGTAGACCGTCGGAGTGCGGCCGCCTATGACGGACGTCATTTAGTGCGGCGCAAGGCCTGGCTCGCCGTTCGGCGAGGCCGTCGCATGGGTGATTGCCAACAGTCTCGGTTGCTCGGTGGCGAGAGAGGTCTCGATCGTCTCCAGATCGGCGGCAACGCTGCGAAGGCGCGCGGTTACTTCGTCGATCAGTCGCTCCGACATTGCGGGGTCGTCCGATAGTTCCGCAATCAAATCCGCCTGGTGAATGCGCAGCGCCTTGATGTTGGTCTTCGCGACAACCGTAGTGGCCGCTTCGATGTCGACAACCATTGCCATTTCCGCAAGAACCGATCCGGCACCAATGGGGTCGGGCATGTCGTCGAGGCTGCTGACGTCTTCAGCGTCGCCGGCGACGATAATCGTTGCCGCTTCGCAAACTGTGTCCCGTTCCAGAAGAACATCACCGCTTTCGTAGACGATGCGTTCTGCCTTACTGGCAATGCTCTGTACCTGCTTGTCGCTCAGCCCGCGAAGCAAAGGCACTTCCCGCACCGCACGGAATACTTGATCCGTCATGGACATACGATCACTCCATAATCGTTCCAGCATTTCGAACGCGCTGGGCACTGCACTTGCGCGCAACTGATGGGACGCTGTCTTGATTCGGAGAGTCGTCGCCAGTGGCCCGCAGGAGAACTGCGGAGATTGGGTGTTCGCTTGATGTTTGATTGACACGTGTCGATTGAGGCGCAGCGACTCAGTCGGATCGTAGGCCGACACGACGCACAAGGATCGCGCCAGGCCGCAGTTTTACGATCTCTGATCTTGCGCGGGGAGCTGCCGCCCGGTTCCGGCCAGCGGACTGTCGCGCCTCAGCCGCACATACGCGTTGACAAGTCACGTCGCGCGCTGCGTCTGCGCGATGATCCACAACCGAAAGACTGGCCATTACGACTGGTCTTGAGGACTGGTCTTGGGGGAACGACTTAAGGAACGAGTTTATAGCCGCCGGTTTCGGTCACCAGAAGTTCCGCGTTGGATGGGTCTTTCTCGATCTTCTGACGCAGGCGGTAGATATGCGTTTCCAGCGTGTGTGTCGTCACGCCGGCATTATAACCCCAGACCTCATGCAGAAGGACGTCGCGCGTCACCACTTTCTCGCCGGCGCGGTAGAGATACTTCAGGATCGAGGTTTCCTTCTCGGTGAGGCGCACCTTCGCGCCGCCGTCCTCGACCAGCATCTTCGATGCCGGTTTGAACGTGTACGGCCCGATCGTGAATACGGCATCTTCGCTTTGCTCGTGTTGGCGCAACTGCGCACGAATCCGGGCGAGCAGGACCGCGAATTTGAAGGGTTTGGTGATGTAATCGTTCGCGCCTGCGTCGAGGCCCAAGATCTCGTCAGCGTCAGAGTCGTTACCAGTCAGCATAATGACGGGGGCTTTGAAGCCGTTCTTGCGCAGAAGCTTGCAGGCTTCACGCCCATCAATGTCCGGCAAGCCGATATCGAGGATAACGAGGTCAAAATGGCCGGAACGGGCAGAGTCAATTCCTGCCGTTGCAGTGCCGACCGCATCCACCTCGAATTCGTCATGCAACGATAACTGCTCGCGAAGTGGCTCGCGGAGATCTTCATCATCGTCTACGAGAAGAATGCGTCGGGCTGTGCTCATTGTTTCGTTCCCCATCGCGCTTCACCTGAAAGGTATTTAGCATCGTGGCTCGGTCTAAAGAAGCCGAGGTGTGATCAACGTTCGTCACGTTGCTGCATGCGGCGTGTGAGCGATTTGTGATCAGGTGGTGAAAATGCGTGAGCATGCAAGTGATCAATCACGAAATCCAAGACGAAGTCGGCGCCAGATTGTTGTGCGGGCTCTGTCTGCTCGGTCAACACAGGGACACATTGTGCTTGGCTCGCTGAGGTTTCCGTGCGCGCTCGGGCGTACAGGGCGCAAAGTTATCAAGCGCGAGGGCGATGGCGCGACGCCGATTGGTCGCTGGCGTATCTCGCATGGCTTCTTTCGGAAATGCCGCGGTCTCCGCCCCCGGACTGGCCTTGCGATCAGACCGATCCGCGAGGACGACGGCTGGTGCGACCAGCCGGGAGATCGCAATTACAACCGACAGGTGCGTTTGCCCTATCCAGCAAGCGCGGAGCACCTAGCGCGTATGGATCACCTTTACGATGTTGTCTTGGTAACCAGCCACAATCAATGCCCGCGGGTTCGAGGGGGCGGCAGCGCAATTTTTTTGCATGTCGCACGCGCGGGGTTCTTGCCGACCGAAGGGTGCGTCGCTTTGCGCGCGCGCGATCTCGCACACGTTCTGCGCCGTCTGGGACGGGACAGCTGGCTTGTCGTGCCACATTAATTCCATCAGACAACTATTCACTATAGGACAACTGCGATGACGGTCGCTGCTCCCGGTTCGACGTCTCACGATGACCTCGCAGTCTCGCGCGCGGGTCATGTCGGAGTGATTGAGATCCGTCGCCCACCCCACAACTACTTCGATGACGAACTCGTCCGGCGCATTGCTGATGGGCTTGAGGCCTTCGAGACCGACCCAGACTGCCGCGCGGTCCTCTTATGTTCTGATGGCAGAGCGTTCTGTGCCGGAGCCTATTTTGGTGACGGCCAGGCGCTGGATGACGCCGGACAAGCGGATGCATCGCCGGGCGACGAGGATTTGCGACGCCTGTATGCCGACGCCGTCCGGATTTTTGCGACGTCCAAGCCAATTGTCTGTGCGGTGCAGGGTCCGGCAATCGGCGGCGGTCTCGGGCTTGCGCTGGCCGCCGACTTCCGCGTGGCTGCGCCCGAAGCGCGGTTCGGGGCGAACTTCACCGCAATCGGGCTTCATCCTGGGTTTGGGCTGACAGTCACGTTGCCGCGCTTGGTGGGCCATCAGACTGCCGCGCTGCTCTTTACAACTGCGAGACGGATCACCGGTAACGACGCGCTTGCGATTGGGCTTGTTGATCAAGTGGTGCCCTTGTCCCATTTGCGGGACGCAGCGATGGAACTCGCGATCGAGATCGCTGCCAATGCGCCACTTGCGGTCCAGGCGACACGCAAGACGCTCCGGCTTGGCCTCGCGGACGCGGTCCGTGATGCAAGTCTCAGAGAACACGGCGAGCAGGCGCGGCTGCGGCGCATGTCCGATTTCCGGGAAGGCGTCAGCGCTGCCTTTGCGCGGCGCAAACCGGACTTCAAGGGGCGCTAAAGTGTGTCTGTTTTCGCTCACGGGCTGTTCCTCGCTTCACTCGGGCCCTCCGCGTGGGCGGCGCAACGCGCCGGGCCGCATTCGCGGCCTGGGGTGCCAGACGGCTGGCTCGCGCTGGTTGTTTCTCGCTCACGGGCTGTTCCGGCCTTTGGCCGGGCCCTCCGCGAGGGCGGCGCAACGCGCCGGGCCGCGTTCGCGGCCTGGGGTGCCCGACGGCTGGCCCGCG
>JBCCOV010000166.1:0-11861 GCA_039039985.1 Pseudomonadota bacterium
CGGGCATAGCAGCTTTGCACGCGCGCACGCGCTCGATCACCAACTGTCGATGTTACTCCTTCCAATCTGACAGTTTACCAATCGTCGGCTGCGTTGTGCAGCCAAGACAACCTGCGCGGGCTGGCCCGATACTTCGATGATCAACTTACGCCGGATGGCTTCGGCAAACTGCTCTTTCACCCGGACAGGATAGACAAAGGCGCTTGGTCCACCGATGACGCAATCTTCAAAATAGTGATGGAGATCAACACCGTGGGTTTTGTGACGGAGCATCGGTGACAGCATGAGCGGCAGGCCATTGATGATGATCCCCTGCCGTAGAACGGCATCTCGCACAGCATTGACATGTTTGCCGGTGCGATTTGGCCCGTCGCCGGACACGTCGATCACTTTGCGAGATCCCTGGTAAGGCGACTTCGCAAATAGCGACGTCGCAAACAGCAAAGCACTTGAGATCGAAGTCCCGCTGATTGCCGATCGCGGCTTTGGCGCCAATTCTTCACGAAAGACACGCGCAGTTGCGTGATCTTTGATGATCCGCCAGGGCACGAGCACGGACTGGCTATACTGATCCGCCCATTCCATGTACGTGACGGCAATCCGGCCGTATGGCCCGGACTGGATCGCTCGGATCAAGGTTTCGTCAGAGAATGCTGCCAGAAAACCCCGTCGCTGCAGTTCATGCTCTTCAGTACGCATTGAGCCGGATACGTCGACGGCAATCACCAGTTCAACGTCGACGCTTACTTGACTTGCCCGAATTGCAGTCGGGCCAGTTCCAAGAAGCAAGACGGCGAGGCCGGCGGCAACAAACGTTTGGTACAAGGCGGTCAGTCTCCTCTGGATTTGTGTTTCTCGATGTCAGACCATCCGGCCCATCGCCATGCCTGCGCAAACGCTGCGGAACGCCGAGTCTGTATGGTGAACTTTACACATCCACAAAGGCGCGTGGTCGGTGCTTGCCAGGCGCCCGGATTTGCGGCGAGTATTGCGGACCAGTTCGCAGGAGGACACAATGACGGAGCGCTTCAATAGTTTACGCGCCGGCTCCGATGGGCGCTCCGTACATGACGTTGGCGGGCTTGCATTCGGACCGATTGACCGCGAAGAGCACGATCTTGCGCTTTGGGAAAAGCGCGTGGACGCTATGATGCGGGCGCTCGGAAGCCCGACAAAGCGGGCATTCACCGTCGATGCCATGCGCAGAATGATCGAAAGCTATAGCGAACAGCAGTATGACGCGACCGACTACTATGAGAAGTGGGTCCGCGCATTGCGGAATTTGCTTCTCGAGCAGGAGATATTCACGGCAGCTGAACTCGATGCAAAAATAGATAACGTGCGTGCCGCGTTCATTGCGGAAGGACGTGGTGCGTCTCACGAAGCCGTACCGCACGACACAGGTAAAGGCGTTGCACCATGAGCCGCACCGCTTCCGCGCGCGCGCAGCGCTTCAACATCGGCGACCGGGTTCGCATTGATTCCCGTCCATCCGCCGGCCATTGCCGATCGCCGTCTTATTTGCGTGGCCAGGAGGGAACCGTAACGGCCATTCATGGTCGCTTTCGCAATCCGGAACAGTTGGCATATATGAAACCGGGTCTTCCGGAAGTGACTCTGTACAAAGTCCGGTTACAACAAACCCACATCTGGCAGGAATATGCTGGGTTTTCCGGCGATGAAATCGAGGTTGACATTTACGAGCACTGGCTGTTGCCGGCCGGTCATGCCTGAAGGGATACGCGCATGCATGATCATCACCCAGGACATGGCGACGGTGATCCGCACGCACCTCAGCCGGATCATGACGCCGGCCCCGCAAGCCCTTATGAAGTTCTGGAGCGCGCCATCCGCGAGTTGTTGATTGAAAAGGGGGCGCTCACAGCTGACGAGATTGCGCATGCGATCGATATCATGGATAGCCGTTCCCCGGCACTGGGTGCACAGGTTGTTGCGCGTGCCTGGGCCGACGCAGACTTCGCCGAGCGCCTTCGCACGGATACGCGCGCGTCTTTAGCAGAGCTTGATATCGATATTGGTGAGCTGCCAGAGATCCGTGCGATTTTCAACGAGCCGGGCGTGCACAACGTTATCGTTTGCACGTTATGTTCGTGCTATCCGAAGATGCTGTTGGGCATCCCGCCAGCTTGGTACAAAAGCGTGGCATATCGATCTCAGGTTGTCCGAGAGCCGCGCCCGGTGTTACGGGAGTTTGGTCTCGAAATCCCTGACGATCAGGTCGTCCGTGTGCATGACTCCACAGCAGATCTTCGGTACTTCGTCATTCCGCTGCGGCCGCCCGGAACAGAAGAATGGGATGAAGCACGGCTGGCCGAAATCGTGACACGTGATTGCATGATTGGAACCGCCGTGCCGGACGTCGCTGTTAAACGTGCGGCGTGATGGTCGTGTTTGCAGGACGTGCGGCTCGTTGCTTCCGCCGCGCCACGTAAACGCTGCCGGCTGCCGAGTATGAATGTGAGTTGATGGTCTATCGGTTGGACGTCGAAACGCTGCGCGTTCGCGCGGGAGCTGCGCTTGACGATGCGCCGACGGATGCGGCCGCCGAACCCGCGTTCGGACAATCGCGCGGGCGCAGCGACTACGACCTCAACCCGCATCTGATCGACAAACTCCGCGACATGCCACCGCCGCGGCAGGCCGCCGTGCTGGTTCCGATCGTCGTGCGCAGCGAGCTGACCGTACTGCTCACCCAGCGGTCCGCGGCGTTAAAGCGCCACGCCGGACAGATCGCGTTCCCCGGCGGGCGTATCGACGCAGCGGACGAAAGCGCCCTTGCAGCCGCACTGCGCGAAACCAAGGAAGAAATAGGCGTGGAGGCCGGCCTGATCGAGCCAATCGGTTACCTGGATGCCTACCGTACCGGAACCGGATTTAACGTGACTCCAATTGTCGGGCTGGTCGCGGCAGACCACACGATACAAGCCGACCCGACAGAAGTGGACTTCGTGTTTGAAGTTCCGCTCTCATTTTTGATGGACCCGCAGAACCATCAAAAACATTCACGTGTCTGGAACGGTCAGGAGCGGCATTTTTATGCGATCCCTTATCAGGATCACTATATCTGGGGTGCGACTGCCGGAATCCTGAAAAACCTTCATGAGAGATTGTTTGCACCATGATACGCATCGTCATCGAGAACATCGTCCTGTTCGCGTTGCCGACGCTCCTGTACATCGCGTTCGTCATGATCCGCCGCCGTGGGCAGGCCAACAATACTGCAACACAAGCGCTTGATGACGCGCCGCTGTTTTGGCTGCTTGCCATTGGTGCGGCGCTCGCCATCAGTGTCCTGGCCATCTTCGGTTCGACGGAGTTTGCGGAGCCCGGCAAAACTTATCAGCCGCCCGTGTTCCGCGACGGAAAGATCGTTCCAGGCCGCCACGAGTGATGACCCAACCGACCCGACCGTCCGACACGATCATTACCCCGATGGGACGCGTCGCGGCACCTTGGCTCGCCTGGCCTGAACTGTTGGCCGTGTTTGACGCACTTGCGGCCGCCGGCCACGAGGCGCGGGTTGTTGGCGGGGCGCTTCGCGATACGTTGCGGGCACATCGCTTGGGTCAGCCGCCACCGCACGACCCCGACATCGACGTCGCAACGACGGCGCAGCCCAGTGTTGTTGATGCAGCCGCGATTGCCGCCGGCCTGGAAACCCGCCCAACCGGTATTTCGCACGGCACGGTCACGATCCTTTCGGGTCGCCAGACGTTTGAGACAACAACGCTGCGCAGCGACTTGAATACCGATGGTCGCATGGCCGAGGTTGTTTTCACGCAAGACTGGTTGGGCGATGCGCAACGACGCGACTTTACCGTCAACGCGATTTACTCCGACCGACATGGCGAAGTCTACGATCCGGTTGGTGGCCTTTCCGATCTCCAAAACGGCGTTATTCGATTTATAGGCGAGCCCCGGGACCGCATTCGCGAGGATTATCTGCGAACCTTGCGGATGTTTCGGCTTTCGGCGGCAATGCCCGAATTTGTTCGGGACCCAAGCGCAAACCTGGCCGTGACGGCCGAGCACAACGGCCTGAAGCGCCTTTCGGGGGAACGGATCCGGAAGGAAATGTTCTCGCTTATGTGCGGCCCTGGCGCGTGCGATGCGTTTGATGCGATGCGATGCGCCGGTGTGCTGACAAAACTCCTGCCGTTTGCTCCCCAGCCACAACGGCTTCGTCGGACAGTGCAAATCGAGCACGATCTCAGGCGACCGCCAGATCCTGTGCTCCGGCTTGTTGCCGCTTGCATTGCCGACCCGAGCGACGCGAGCCGCCTCGCAAGCCGACTGAAGCTCAGCAGACTGGAACGCCGCGCCGCACTCGATCTGGCGCACGTCGTGTGCGATCGAACGCTGCGGGCCCACATCCAGCTCGCGCCTCGGGACGTGTTATACGACTTATCCCCGGATCAGCGCGAACGCGCAGTGATTTTGCTACATGCGGATGATGGCGCACCACCCGACTCTCCCAAGTGGCAGGATATCCACCGCTTCGCAAGAAACTGGCGGCCTCCCGAATTTCCAATTGCAGCGAGAGACTTGATTCGGCTCGGTGCCGAGCCAGGCCCCACGCTCGGCAACCTCGTACGCGACATCCAGACGCTTTGGCGCAAAAGCGACTTCTCCCTTCAAAGGGACCAGCTTCTCGAACTCGCTGCGCAGCAAATCAATCGCTCAAACGATAGCTGACGCGATTGGCAGCGATTAAACACACAAGCTTTGAAAGTCGCCGTTTCGCCCATAGCTCTCGTTGGCGCCTCGAGTGGCCCTCAGCACACGTGCGGCTATGACGCCCAACATCGCGCCACAGCACAGCGCGAATGCGGTGCCGCAGGCCGTCCTCACCACGTCAGGCACAACGGCGCGAAGCCTATAGCGCCTTAGGACGTCGGTTTCAGTACTGTTGGCTTTTTCACTTCTGGGCAGGGCGCGAGAGCGGAAACACCTGGGGCCGCAACGGAGAAATCCGGATCAGACCGGCGAGCTCGTCTGGCGGTATACGTCGAGAACTGCGGGAAGTCCTAAACGGCCATGCCATGAGCAAGGGCTGTGGCCCTGGCTCATGATTTGCACGTGCGACATTTGAGTACGCAACATTTGAGTACGCGACATTTGCGTGTGCGACGCCGCTTTAGATTGCGAAGTCGTCCAGGCTTGCGCCTTCGTCCAGTTTCGCAACCAACCAACGTGGCTTACGACCACGGCCTGTCCAGGTCTCGGTTCTGTTATCTGGGTTCATATATTTTGGAGCAACAGTCTTGCCTTTGGTGCTGCGGCCGGAAAAGAGCTCGCCAACCGAGAAGCCGGAATCCTGGGCCATAGCCTCGATCTGTTGTTTAAGAGCGTTCCGCTCCCGTTCTTTTGCGACAGCAATCGCCTTTTTGATCTGAACTTCCATGCCGAGAAGATCTTTCAGCGGCATGTCTTCGTAGCTTACAGCCTTGCTCGAAGCTTTCGTCGGACGTTTAGACATTTGGGATTTCCTTTTTTATTCGAGGGTAACCGTCGGTCAGGAGCCTACGACCGCTTTTCTTAATGATTTACAAGCGCTAGACATTTTTTTCAATATCCGGAAACACCGCACATGTTTGCTGTTGCTCTTGCTGACCGCTAAACCTACCTTGAACTCATGATTTTCAAATCTACCGCACCAGCCCAAGATAGACAATTCACCAGCACGATTATCTGTGGTTTCGGCTTATCAGATTTCCCCAAGACATCAACCCCAATCGTGGAATTGGTTGACAGCATATCCATTCACCCGAGAACTTCCGCAAGCCACGGTTGCAACAGATCACTTGATGTTTGGGACCTATTCCGAGATTCAATCGCTGAGAACTGAGCGCAATCCCGCTTGCGATTGCACAAAAGCCGAGTGTCAATTGATACAGACGTCAGATTGCTCACCATTACTGAATGTTGATTCAATGCCGGGCTCGTATCAGAACTCTTGGGCGTATCAGCGCTTGGTGAATAAGGAGATGGCGTGACCCAATACTCAATCAATCGCGACACGATTTCGACGAACTATGACCGATTACGCGGCCACATTCGGCGCACGCCCGTTCTCCTCGTGGCAGCTGAGGACCTCGGGCTCAAAGGTTCCGAGATACACTTGAAACTGGAGCTTTTTCAGCATTCCGGTTCATTCAAAGCACGCGGCGCATTGACCCATTTTCTATTGGGCGACATTCCGGAAGCCGGCGTTGCTGCGGCTTCTGGCGGCAATCATGGTGCGGCTGTCGCCTATGCTGCCAAAGCGCTGCATAAGCCGGCAACCATCTTTGTTCCGGAAATAGCATCACCAGCCAAACAAGCGAGTATTCGCGCGCTCGGCGCGAATCTTGAGGTGATAAAGGGTCAGTATGCAGATGCTTCGGACGCCGCCGAGCGTCATTGCATCAATACCGGTGCGAAAAACATCCATGCATACAACCAGCCTGAAACATTAGTTGGTCAGGGAAGTCTCGCACTTGAGTTTGATGCGCAATCGCCTCGCCTGTCGACCATATTGGTTGCGATCGGTGGTGGTGGCCTGATTGGAGGGATGGCCGCGTGGTATCAAGGCAGTACGCGCTTGATTGGTGTAGAACCCGAAACATGCGCAACCGCAAAAACCGCGCTGGATGTCGGCCGGCCGGTTGATGTTGAGGTCGATGTCAATGGATTGGCGGCAGATTCACTGGGCGCGCGCCGGGTTGGATCATTGGCGTTCCCACTTATCCAGAGCTACGTAGAAGACGTTTTGACGGTTTCTGATGACGCAATTCGCCACGCGCAAGCGCTACTCTGGGACAAAACTCGGATTGTTGCAGAACCCGGAGGCGCGACAGCATTGGCCGCACTTTTGAGTGGTGCCTACGTGCCGGAAGACAACGAGCGCATTGGCATCGTTATATGTGGCGCAAATACAACGGGTGTTGATTTTGACTGAACGACAATTTGAAACTTGGCCCAGGTCGTTATCGCGCTGACTTGGCTTCAGGCGCGATTCTGGGTCCGATTCGCCAAAACGTACCTATAGATTTCCGTATGATCGGCGTCTTTACCGAGTGAAGATAGCGCCATGTTGAGAAATTCACTGACGAATGCAAGTTCGTCAGGCTTTTGTCCCATATCTGCAGCCAAGTCACGGGCCATGCCCACGTCCTTCGCCATCAAGGCCAAAGCAAAGCCGGAGTCAAAAGCCTCTGACAGCATGTAGCGGCTTGCTTTGTTCTCGGTCGTATTGTTTCGACCAGTCGATGCATTCAGTATGTTGACCATTCGTTCCGGGTCGAGCCCAAAGGCCGCACCAACAGAAAGGGCCTCACTGGTCGCGATAAGTCCGGCAGCGGAGACGTAGTTATTGAGGGCTTTCATCGCATGGCCGGAACCGACGGCGCCGGTGCGGAATACGTGTCCCATAGCCAAGAGTATTGGCTCGACCCGGTCCAAATCCACGTCAGTTCCACCGGCCATAATGGCAAGCTCGCCGCTTACGGCTTTCGGCACACCGCCGGAAACGGGGGCATCGACCATGGCAATGCTTTTGTGTTTGAGGGCGTCGGCGAGTTTTTGCGTTGCTGGCGCAAATGACGAGCTCATATCGACGATAACGGCGCCGGCCTTCAGGTCATCTGCCAGGCCGCGTTGGCGCGTTTCGCCATCGCCGAGCACCACGGTATTCACAACACGACTGTCCGGCAGCATGACAATGATGATTTGCGATTGGGCTGCAACATTCGCCAGAGTTTCAGCCGCTGTAATCTGCTCGTGCTGGTTGGCAGCCGCGTCTCGTACGTCCTCACGATTATCAAAAGCGATGACGGCGTAGCCAGCCCTCGCCAGATTGAGCGCCATTGGCGCCCCCATGTTGCCTACGCCAACGAACCCAATTTTATGAAGTTCAGCCAAATCGGCCTCCAGGTATGTCTGCGAAGTGCTTTCCGCCAATTGCAAGATTGGCTAACACAGCAGGCCACCCTTCAGAAGTGCTACGCGTTGCCCTGACGCTGTCCCAGAGCATTCATCCAAAGACTTGGACCAAGCTGCGAGGTCGTGAACGTGGAATACCTGTGGATCCCGATAAGCGTTTTCGCGGCTCTGATGCAGGCCGTGCGCACAGCGGCTCAGAAAACTCTCAATCAGAGTATGTCGAACTTGGGCACGACCTATGTGCGCTCTTTGGTCGGACTGCCGATCATGCTCGCCTATCTGGGCGTCATTCTTTTGGTCGTTGGCGGCGGCGTGCCAGAGCTTTCGTTTGAATATCTAGCATACACTTTTGCGGGCGCAGCCGCTCAAGTCGTTGCGACCATGCTGCTGGTTTATGTCTTCAAACTCCGCAACTTTGCAATCGGCACCATGCTGACGAAAGTTGATATCCTTCTGACGGCGATCATCGGGACCCTTCTGTTTTCCGAAACGCTGAGCGGCGGCGGCCTGCTCGCGCTACTGGTCGTTCTCGCCGGTGTCCTGCTGATGACGGTCGGACGCATTGGCGTCGGCAAACTTGCGGCCGGCGGTTCCGATTTTTCCAGTGCGCTGCTGTCGAAGGCGACGCTTGTGGCATTTGGCAGTGCGTTCGGATTTACGCTGTCCTATTTGTTTTTGAGGGAAGCGACACTGGTGATCGCACCAGGCGACTTTCTCTGGCGCGCCGCCTGGACGGTGGTTATCGCAACCACCATGCAGGTTGTTGCTGTCGGCGCGTATCTCATCTGGGCCGAACCCGGTGTGTTCCGACAGATCTGGCCCAACAGGCGCATCGTTGGCTTCATTGGCGCCACCAGCGCTGTCGGCTCAATCCTCTGGTTCACGGCGTTTGCGATCCAAAACGCCTCGTATGTTCGCGCCGTGGGCCAGATCGAAGTGGTTTTTACACTTTTGATTTCTTGGGCGTATTTCAAGGAACGCCTGACTCAGATGGAATTGGCGGGCATCTTCGTTACGGTACTCGGTGTCTTGATGTTCCGTCTCATCTATTGATGCCCGGTTCGTATGTTTGACGGGCACGAGATGGTGGCACGGGCCGTCGCTCATCAGCTAAGCTTGCCTGTCAGCTCAAATGCCTCCAGCCGGAATGACCGGCTCCAGGTCTGCTGTCCAATGAGATCGTCAGGGGGAAGCAAGCGTGAAAATCTCAGATCAGATTGGCCGCCTCGGTACCGAGACCGCGTTTGAAGTCCTTGCGCGCGCAGCGGAACTTGAGCGCCAGGGCCACGACATTATCAACCTCGGCATCGGACAGCCGGACTTCAAAACGCCGGAGCACATTGTTGAAGCAGCAGTCAAAGCCTTGCGCGACGGTCATCATGGCTACACGCCGGCCCAAGGCATTCTGCCATTGCGCGAGGCCGTCGCCCGCGATCTGCAAACGCGCCATGGCGTCGCCGTGTCGCCGGAACGCGTTGTGATCATGCCGGGCGGCAAACCAACCATGTTTTTTGCGATGCTGCTGTTTGGCGGTGCAGGTCGCGAGATCCTCTATCCCGATCCCGGATTTCCGATTTACCGCTCCATGATCCTTTATTCCGGAGCCGAAGCGGTTCCGATCGCCTTGCGTGAAGACAACAAGTTCGCATTCGATGCGGAAAGCGTTCTGTCTCAGATCACACCCAAGACGAGCCTGATTATTTTGAACAGTCCTGGCAACCCAACCGGTGGTGCCGTTCCAAGGCGCGAGATCGACAAGCTGGTCGCCGGACTCGCAGAGTTTCCGGACGTCGCAATTCTATCGGACGAAATCTATAGCCAAATGCTGTATACGGACGAGGGCTTTCACAGCCTTCTGAAGTATCCCGAAATTGCGGACCGCCTGATCATTCTCGACGGCTGGTCCAAGACATACGCGATGACGGGTTGGAGATTGGGGTTCAGCGTCTGGCCGGAGCCTTTGGTCGAGCCGATTGTTCGGCTGAACGTCAACTCCGTGTCCTGCGTCAACGCACCAACTCAGTATGCCGGCATCGCAGCGCTCGAAGGCCCGCAAACTGCAGTGCACGAAATGGTCACGGCATTTGACCGCCGCCGCAAGGTTATTGTGGACGCCTTGAACCGGATCGACGGGGTCACCTGCGTTGAGCCGGCGGGCGCATTTTATGCGTTTCCCAACATCACCGGAACGGGTCTGTCATCCAATGCGCTGCAGTCGGCGATGCTCGAAACGTCCGGCGTGGCCGCCATTGCGGGAACCAGCTTTGGCATTCACGGTGAAGGATACATTCGCTTTTCCTACGCCAACTCCGAAGAAAACATCCTGCGCGCGATTGACCGGATCGGCGATCTTCTGGCCGCCTGACGGCGTTGACCGCCATGGCACGCACGCGGAGGCGCGGCACGCGGAATGCGCGCATAACGTGGTCGGTTCGCAGACGGTGGAGCCCGCTACTTTGCGGCTGTATTTGCCGCGGCGTCTGTCGGGCGGAAATAGACGTCAACGCGCATGCCGGGCAACAAGCGTACGCCCGGCTGCAAGTCGATTGTCACCTCAATCACGTCAACGTCGGATTGGAGGCGTGGCCCCCGTCCGCCGATTTGAGGGGCAGAAAGTGACGGTGCGATTTTAGCGACGGTCGCCTGAAACTGCTGGTCTGGAAATGCCGCTGTTTCGACGACAACGCTTTGTCCGATCTTGATCCGCCCCAGGTCCCGTTCGGCGACCTCTGCCGTCACGGTGAGATCGTTCGTGCTGCCGAAGCGCACAACGGGTGTTGGCGAGTTCGGGCCGACAAGTTCGCCGACCCTGGTATCGACTGCCAGAACCGTGCCATCTCGCGGCGCGCGCACACGGGTGCGCTCAATCGCGATCTCCAGAATGCGTAACTCTGCACGAGCCGTTTCCAACCCGCCTTCAAGACGCGTTGGCAATGGCGTTCCATCCTTCGCGATGATGTCGTCGAGTTCCTTGCGCTTGGTCGCAAGTTCGGTTGTTGCCGTGTTCACCGCCGCCTGTGCAGTCGTCACGGCCGTGTCGGATCCGCGCCCCGCCTGCCGCTCCAGCCGCGCCTCGTCGAGTTTGGTCTTCGCGTCATGAAGCGCGCGTTCCGCATCGTAGACGGCGTCAGCCGCACGCAGACGATCGCGCGCTGCACGTGCCGGCGTGTCTTCGGAACGCTCGCGTTGCCGAATGCGAACCTCAGTCAGGGCGGAGCGATGGCGCGCCTGCAGTTCGTCATCCTTGAGTTGGAACAGGATATCGCCAGCCGCGATTGTATCGCCGATGGCGACATGAACGGCTGCGACTTTGCCGGCGACTTCCGGCCGAAGCCCGACTTCTCCGCCACGCGGTTCCACTTTTCCCGGTGCCGTGGCCGCCCAGCGTGACGGCTCTGGAGCGGGCGCATTCGCTTCCGGCTTTGCAACCTCGGCCGCTGCGGAGCCGACTGCACCGTTTGCAAGGGAGTCTCGCTGCAAACGCTCAACCAGGAACACGATCCCAGCTGCCAGTGCAATCGAGACGACAAAAGTCGTCGCTGTCGAATTGAGCTTAGGCATGCTGCTTACGCTTTCTTGTCAGATCATACTGCGTGACGTTACCCGTAGCGGTCGCGCGTTCCTCATCACCCATGATCTCGCCGTCCTCGATCCGAACAATCCGATCCGCATACGCATGTGTGCGCGGATCGTGAGTTACGGCAAGAACGGCGCGGCTTTCGTCCTGGGCGATCTCTGCCAAAAGCCGCATCACGGCGTGTCCGTTTTCGCTATCGAGTGCCGCCGTTGGCTCGTCAGCCAGGATGAGCGACGGCCGCGACGCGATCGCCCGCGCCACGGCAACGCGCTGTTGTTCGCCGCCGCTCATGCCGCCCGGGAAACTCTTCAACCGGTGAGCCAGCCCGACTTCGCGCAGA
>JBCCOV010000167.1:0-11826 GCA_039039985.1 Pseudomonadota bacterium
CACAATTCCGGGAAACTGGCGTGCCATAGGTCTGTGTCGCTCCAAACACTGCGTCACTCCAAACATGGGTTCAGTTTCCGCCCGCGAACGCCTGCAACGTCTCGACTGAATCTACAACGCAGGCGTGAGGTCGCGATTGGTCACCGACGGAGCTTCAGTTGGCATCTGACAATTGAAACACCGAATAGCAATCGGGGCTTGGCAGGTTCCTTTTGCCGGACATGGCGTTGGCCAGCGCTTCTGCGACTGTCACATCGGCTTGCTGGCTTCGGATGCCAATCATGATGACCGGGCGCTGCCAGCTGGTACTTTCGGTCTCTCCGGCCTTGGCGCAGCGACCGTCGAATTGTCCGAGGTTGAGGGCCCGCAATCGGGTATCTGTGTCTGTGGCGCCTTTCAGCCAATTGGCCAGAGTTCGCGCGCGCTGGCCGGCGCGGTTTGTTTCCACGGCACTGTTTCCTTCTTCTGATGCCGTGCCGACCGCAATGATGTCTTTGGATCGTGCCAATCCGGCGCGCAGGCGATCAGTAAAGAGCTGGGTCTGAATGTCTGCACCTGTCAGCGCGATGCCGTCACGTGCGATTTGCTCCGCGCTCCCGCGTACCCACGTGTATTTGTTGGTCAGAATGACAACGTCGAAGCGCGCCTCGCGCCCGCTTTTGTCGGAACCGACGATTGTGAAAACAACCGCATCATCCGACCATTTCTCGCTTTTGGCTTCGGTCGCGACCTGGGGTGGCGCGCGAAACAGGAGATCGGGTTGGACGATGGCGACCGTCCCAACCGTTGCGACACCACCGGCGGTGACGGCCGCCGCGACGCCGGCCTTGGTTTGCAGGAAGGACCAAAGCCATTGGATCCAGTCGTTCCAACCGGACAGGCGATCCCACCACCGCCAGAGGAAGCCGAAAACATCGCGGTCCTTGCGTTCGCCGTTCTCGTCGTCACCGGGAATTGGATTATCTGTTTCACTCACAATACGTCCGCCCGCATCAAAACCATCACGCCCGATAGGTGGCGAAAGTCTGTGACAGAAGCGCGACAGTTATTTCGGTGTGCTGATGGACTTGCGACAACGAGGGTATTGTGCTGCCGTCGTTCCAGTCCCGGCGAGGGTTGACTTGGAATGGCTGCTGCCGCGATATCACGCAGCGCAATGATTGGGGTGGCAAAGCTGGATCGGATGCGTCTCCACACGACGAAACGCGACATCCGGGCGACAGTCTCGGACTGGCGGAACACGGGCGCGCGTATCGCGTTTGTCCCGACCATGGGATACCTGCACGACGGCCATCTCGCGCTGGTCCGGCACGCAAAGCGCGAAGCGGACCGGGTCGTTGTCTCCATCTTTGTCAATCCGACACAGTTCGAGTCGGACAAGGACTTCTCCACCTATCCGCGCGACAACGAACGAGACTTCGCACTCTTGCGGGCGGAAGGCGTTGATGGCGTGTTCGTCCCGGACCGGTCCGAAGTTTATGGTGACGGACCGGAAGCAGTTGTTGACGTGCCGCAGCTGTCGGATGTGTTGCTCGGGGCGCTGCGGCCGGGTCATTTCCGTGGTGTTGCGACCGTCGTTGTGAAACTCCTGAATATCGTGCGGCCGGACTGTGCCGTATTCGGTGAAAAGGACTATCAGCAGCTGCAAGTCATACGGGCGGCTGTTGCCTGGTTGGATTTGGACGTGACCATCATCGGCCATCCGACAGTTCGCGAGCCGGACGGATTGGCGATGTCGTCTCGAA
Organism: Pseudomonadota bacterium; assembly: GCA_039039985.1. Classification (GTDB taxonomy): domain Bacteria; phylum Pseudomonadota; class Alphaproteobacteria; order Rhizobiales; family Hyphomicrobiaceae; genus JBCBWG01. The sequence continues at coordinate 1,746 of JBCCOV010000167.1, forward strand.
ACGTTCTGATGTCTCCGGAGGACCGGGCTGCCTCGGTTGTTCTCAGCCGTGCGCTTGATCTCGCAGCGGCGTCGGACTTGCGTGACGGAGCCGCAATCGAGGGCCTTGTGCGGGCTGAGTTGGTGCGTGAGGGCCGAGCGGACGTTCAGTCCGTCGATGTCTGTGATGCCATCACGCTCGCACCCGCGCGGGGCTCCTTGTCCGCGCCTGTCGTCGTGTTGCTGTCTGTGCGCTTTGGGACAGTGCTGCTCATCGACCAGCGCGTTATCGCACCTTGAGACTGAGCGCGCATAAGATGCTGTCCGCGTTTGGCCGACGGACGCGGTCACGAAGTGGGAAGGCTCCAGGGTTAAAGACGGGCCGGTTCCAGTTGATATCTAGTCACACTTATTCTAACTGTTTGCAGATAAAGCAATAAATAGACCATCACGAGGATCTGAGTATGTGCGGTATCTGCGGGGAGGTGGCATTCGGCGGCCACCGGGCGTCGGTTGAGCGCGTCGGACGCATGACTGACGCGATGGCCCCGCGTGGTCCCGACGGCAGTGGCGTTGTGGCACGCGACAGTGTTGCGTTTGGCCATCGCCGCTTGAAGATCATCGATCTTTCGGACGCGTCTGCGCAGCCTTTCGTGGACAGCCACCTGGGCCTGACGATCGCGTTTAACGGATGCATTTATAACTACAAAGACATTCGCGCGCAGCTGGTTGAGCTTGGCTACACGTTTGCATCGACCGGCGACACCGAAGTGATCTTAAAGGCGTGGCACGCCTGGGGGGCGGATGCGGTGCCGCGATTGCACGGCATGTTTGCGTTTGCACTGCACGAGCGCGACAGCGGTCGCACGGCATTTGTGCGCGATCGATTTGGCATTAAGCCGCTGTACTTCGCAGAGGTGGACGGGGCGCTGCGTTTCGCGTCGACCGTGCCGGCTTTGCTGGCTTCAGGTGATATCGATACCGATCTCGATCGGGTTGCGCTTCATCATTACATGACGTGGCACGCCGTAGTCCCGCCACCGCGCACGATTTATCGCGGTGTACGTAAGCTGCCGCCGGCCACCATCCGCGTCATCAATCTTGACGGAACCATCGCTGAAGACCGCGTTTACTGGTCACCAGACTTCACGCGCACCGCTGAAGATGCGGAGCGGCCGTTCGACGCCTGGCGAGACGATGTTCTGGAGGCCCTGCGCCTGGCCGTGCGTCGCCGCATGGTCGCAGACGTGCCGGTTGGCGTGTTGCTTTCAGGCGGGGTCGACAGCTCGATGATCGTCGGATTGCTCGCCGAGGAAGGGCAACAAGATCTCGCAACATACTCGATCGGGTTTGAGGAAGCGCACGGTGAAAAGGGCGACGAATTTGTTTATTCCGATTTGATTGCGCAACACTACGGTACCAATCACCACAAGATTTTTATTCCATCATCTGAGATGTTGGAGAACTTGCCAAAGGCAATTGCGGCAATGTCGGAACCGATGGTGTCCTACGATAATATCGGGTTCTTTTTGCTGTCTCGTGAAGTCGCCAAGACGATCAAGGTCGTCCAATCGGGGCAGGGGGCTGATGAAGTTTTCGGCGGTTATCATTGGTATCCACCGTTGACCAATTCGAATAATGCCGTTTCGGATTATGCTGCCGCTTTTTTTGATCGCACGCACGCGCAATTGGCGGAGCATCTGACACCTGAGTATCTTGCGGACCGTGATGAGAGTGTCGCCTATGTCGAAGCGCATTTCGCGCGCGCCGGTGCGGATAGCGCCGTTGACAAGGCGCTGCGTCTCGACACCAACGTCATGCTCGTCGATGACCCGGTGAAGCGAGTCGACAACATGACAATGGCCTGGGGCCTTGAAGCGCGCGTTCCGTTTCTCGATCATGAACTTGTCGAACTTGCCGGCCGGATTCCCGCGCAGCATAAGCTTGCACACGGTGGCAAAGGCGTGCTCAAGGAGGCCGCACGCAAGATCATTCCGTCCGACGTGATCGACCGGCCGAAGGGCTATTTCCCCGTTCCCGCTCTTAAGTACCTCCAGGGCCCGTATCTGGACCTGGTGCGCGGAGCACTCACCAATGGCGCGGCACGATCGCGCGGCGTTTTCCAAACGGAATATCTCGATCGCCTATTCGCGTCGCCGGAAACTTACATTACAAAACTGCGAGGCTCCGAGCTTTGGCAAGTCGCGTTGCTTGAAATGTGGCTACAGACCCGGGAGGGCTAGTAATGTCCGCAGGTTCGCAACGAAAAGCGCGGGGCCAACAGCACCGGCTGAAGCGCAAGCATCAGGAAAGCCACGTCGCCACGACCGGCGTCGATCTCGCCACTGTCGACCATAATGCCAGCGTTGATTGCGGCTGGGGCCGGCTCGTGTTCGCCAACACGTTCGAGTCGGCGGAAGGACTGGTCGAGATGTTGCGCACCGAAGGATCGGACCGGCGCGATATTGCCTTCTACGTTCTCGATCCGCACGTCGCGCTCGCGCAAGCGCCGCAGGAGTTGTTCCTCGACCCGTCCCACACCTATCGGCTGGAGCTCTCGACGTATCGTGCGTCAAAGCGGCGGCTGACGTCGTTCTTCATCCGGCGATTGACAACCGACGCAGACGCGGAAGCGGTAAATGTCATTTATGCCGCGCGCAGCATGGTCCCGGTCCCACCTGAGTTTTTTTGGTCGCGGCGAGATGACCGGACGTTGACGGTTCTTGTTGCCGAAGATGCCGAGAGTGGTGAGATTCTGGGCACTGTCATGGGCGTTGATCACACCCGTGCGTTTCGGGACCCGGAGGCGGGATCATCGTTATGGTGTCTTGCGGTGTCGCCGCAGGCGCCGCACGCCGGCTTGGGAGAAGCGCTGGTGCGGCGGCTCGCGGAGCATTTCAAAGCCCGCGGCGCGGCGTTCATGGACCTCTCGGTTATTCACGACAATACGCAAGCGATTGCGTTGTACGAGAAGCTGGGTTTCCGCCGTGCACCCGTGTTTGCGATCAAGCGTAAGAACGTCATCAACGAACGCCTCTATGCCGGATCGGCTGATGATGCGGACTTCAATCCCTACGCGCGCCTGATTATCGATGAAGCGCGCCGCCGCGGCATATCGGTCGAGCCGATCGATGCGGAAGGTGGGTTCTTTCGGTTGTCTTATGGTGGTCGCTCGGTGACTTGTCGCGAGTCGTTGAGCGAGTTCACGTCGGCCGTTGCAATGTCAATTTGCGATGATAAGCGCGTCACGCGGCGTATCGTTGAAGGTGCCGACGTCACGGTTCCGGCGCAGCTGACTCGGCACGGCCCTGAGGAGCGGACGGCGTTCCTGACGACACACGGGAGCGTCGTGGTAAAGCCGGCCCGCGGTGAGCAGGGGCGGGGTGTGGCTGTCGGGCTGGCAACGGTTGACGATGTCGAGGCGGCTGTGGATGCGGCTCGCGATGTCTGTCCTGATGTGATTTTGGAATCCTGCTTCGAGGGTGAAGATCTGCGCCTTATTGTGATCGACTACCGGGTGGTGGCCGCCGCGGTTCGTCGCCCGGCGCGGATTATCGGGGACGGCGTGGCGTCGGTCGAGACGTTGATTCAGGCGCAGAGCCGCCGTCGTTCGGCGGCGACAGGGGGTGAAAGTACAATCCCACTGGATGGCGAAACCGAGCGTTGTGTGCGGGATGCGGGCTTCACCTTGGCTGATGTGTTGCCGGCGGGTGAGGAGATTTCCGTGCGTCGGACGGCGAATCTGCATACCGGTGGCACGATACACGACGTAACGGGTGAGACGCATCCGGAGTTGATTGCGGCGGCAATCCGGGCCGCGCGCGCCATTGAGATCCCGGTGACCGGAATTGACCTGATGGTCAAAAGCCCACACGCACCAGAGTACGTTTTTATTGAAGCGAACGAGCGTCCGGGGCTGGCGAATCACGAGCCGCAACCGACGGCGGAACGGTTCGTTGATCTATTGTTTCCGCTTACAATTCCGCAAGCCGTGCGTCAGCAACAAAGGAAGATGGCGACGTGACGATCACGACGCAGCGCCTCGATATCGATACGGATTACCTGCAAGAGCAACTGCAGGTGTTGCTCGATATTCCAAGCCCGACGGGCTACACCGACAACATCGTCCGCTATGTTTGTGGTGAGTTGGAGCGGATCGGCATTGAATACGACTTGACGCGGCGCGGCGCCGTGCGGGGTGTCTTGCCCGGGCATGAAAATGCCGGTGCCCGCGCGATCGTTGCTCATGTCGATACGCTCGGTGCCCAGGTCAAAGGGATCAAACTCAACGGGCGGTTGGAGCTGGTGCCAATTGGCACGTGGTCCGCGCGGTTTGCCGAGGGCGCACGCACCACGGTGTTCACCGAAAAGGGGACCTATCGCGGGACCATCCTGCCGCTGAAGGCGTCGGGCCATACCTATGGCGACGATGTTGACGCACAACCGATCGGCTGGCCGTTCGTCGAATTGCGAACCGACGCGCTGGGCACGACGCCGGACGAGATCGCGAAGCTGGGGATCGACATCGGCGATATTGTCGCGATCGACCCCCAGCCGGAGTTTTTGGAAAACGGCTTTATCGTTTCCCGACATCTCGACAACAAGGCGGGAGTCGCGGTGATGCTGGCGGCATTGCGCGCGTTGGCGACGTCAGATGGGACGCCGCCAGTCGACGTCTTCTGGCTGTTCACGATTGCCGAAGAGGTCGGTCACGGTGCGGCGTCGATTGTGCTGCCGGACATCTCTTCGATGGTTGCGGTGGACAACGGCACCTCGGCGCCGGGCCAGAACTCATCCGAGTTCGGCGTGACCGTTTCGATGGCGGATCAGACAGGTCCGTTCGACTATCATTTGACCCGCAAGCTCGTCGAGCTTTGTCAGGAAAACGACATTCGCTGCCAAAAGGATGTGTTTCGCTATTACCGCTCGGATAGCGCGTCCGCCATCGAGGCGGGAGCAGATGTGCGAACCGCGCTGGTGACATTTGGTGTTGATGCAAGTCACGGGTATGAGCGCATACACATGCACGCGCTGCGGTCCCTTGCGGAACTGCTGACGTGCTACAGCATGAGCGAAGTTGAGATACCGCGTGATCGGCAGGCAATGGCTGGATTGCGGGGTTTCACGCGGCAGCCATCCGAACCAGCGGAACAGGACGTTTCCGCAGACGATCGGGATGTTGCGCCAAAGTCCACATCAGACAAGGCCCGAGGGTCCTAGCGCCTCACGGTGGGCCGCAATTGCAGGGTTCACGTGATGGCGGATGACGCTTTGAGTATCCGACCGTTTAAGGCTGGCGACGCCGAGCAGCTTCAAAACATACGCGCGCGGGCTTTTGCGCCGGTTTTCCAGTCGTTCAGAGACATTGTCGGCCCGGAAATCGGCAGCGTGGCTTTTGCGACGGCTGAAGGCGAGCAGGCGCGGCATCTCTCCGATCTCTGCAAGGCGGACGCTGCGCAAAAAAAGCTCTTTGTCGCGGAACGCGCTGGCCGCATCGTCGGGTTTGTTGCGATATCACTGGATGAGACGCAAAAGCTCGGCGAAGTCGGCCTGAACGCGGTGGACCCTGATTATGCGGGACAGGGGTTCGGCACGCAGCTTTACGAGTTTGCGCTGGATGAAATGCGGGCAGCCGGCATGAAGGTCGCTGTCGTCGGCACGGGCGGTGATCCCAGCCACGCACCGGCAAGGCGCGCATATGAAAAAGCGGGTTTCGGCCCATTCGTGCCGAGCCAGTGGTACTATCGTGTTTTGTAATCCGCGCATTGCGGCAGGACGAAATGATCTCGCCTGTGGCGGACTGGGTTTGAGACAGTCTCAGCCAGACGTCGTAATATGGCGGGCGATGTCAGACCGCGGCGGTACCGGACGGCGGAAGGATCGAGACAGGGCACGTCGGATGATCGGCGGGCCCTTGCGACGAGAGGTGCTCCAACAGCTGTTCGACCGTCAGTGGCGGCGAGAACAAATAGCCCTGCGCCTGCGCGATGCCTTCCGCCCTTATGACCTGATACTGTTTGTCGGTTTCAACACCTTCGGCGGCGATTGTGAGGTTCATCGCTTCGGCGATCGTGGTGACGGCCTGCAGGATCGCCCGGGATCGATGGTCGTCAATGTCGCACAGAAACTTGCGGTCCAGCTTGATCTTCGCGAACTGGACGGCCTTCAAATGAAACAACGAAGACTGACCTGCACCAAAATCGCCAAGCGTGATGCGTGCCCCTAGGTTCCTTATCGCATCAAGTTCACGCAGTATCCCTTCGCGCTCGTCTTTGCAGGCGCTTTCGTTGACCTCGAAGTAAAAGCGATGCGCTGGCTCATCATAGTGGTCCAGCAAACGGTAGAAGTGGTCGAGGACTATGCCTTCGCCAAGTTGGTGCGGTGACAGATTCACAGAGACGAAAAGGTCTTTGTCGATTTGCTGGCACGCTGCGAAAACCTTGTCCAAGACCTGCTGACCCAGCGTGGGCATAAGACCGCTGCGCTCGGCAATCTGGATAAACCGCATGGGATCGACGCGTTCGCCACACGCGCGTGACCATCGCGCAAGGGCTTCAACACCGATGATCTGGCATGTGTTGACATCAACAATCGGTTGATAATTGACCGTGATTTCGTCGGTCTCGATTGCACGTTCCAGCTCGGTGAGCAGCGCGTTTTCTTCCCGATAGGCGCTACCGATATGGTCGTGGTAGACGACGAACCGGTTTCGACCGAGCGCTTTGGCGCGATACAACGCCATGTCGGCATTGTGGATCAACTCGTCCGTCGTTGTCGGTTGCTCCGAAGCGCCCGGGCCGGCGATGCCGATACTGCACGTGACAGTCAACGTCCGGTCGCTCACCTGGAACGGTGTCGACATTTCTTCAAGGAGGCGCGCGCCCATGCGCCGCCCACCAAGACTGGCGTCGCCTGCCTCGGCCAGTATCGCAAACTCATCGCCACCGAGGCGAAAGACGCGATCGCGGCCTCTTGAAACTTTGTGCAGGCGTTGCGCGAACTCAATCAGCACCTCGTCTCCTGCCTGGTGCCCGAGGGTGTCATTGATTGTTTTGAAGTTGTCGAGATCAAGCAGCAAAAGAGTGGGTAGCCGGGACGGGCACGTCATCGCGTTTGCGATTGCTGCGTTAAAAGCACTGCGATTGTGAAGATCGGTCAGCGGATCCGTCTCCGCACGGTGCCGCAATTCGCTGTGCGCGTGCTCGAGCATTTTTGCATTTATCGACTTCTCAGTGACGCAACGCCCCGAGCCGATATAGCCGGCAAATGAACCGTCGGTTTCCCAAAGCGGTTTGCCGCTAACTTCAACAAAATGTTCGGCATTATCAGTTCCAAGCCAGCCGTAGACAATATCGCGAAACTCTTCGTATGCGGCGACGCGCGTATTCAGATATCGTATGCCGGGACTGTCGACGATATTGAAGGCTTCGCTGCGCGTTTTACCGATGCAGTCTTCGGGCCTTGCCCGCACGTGGTCGTACATGCGGGAACTGAGATAGATAAAGCGATGGTCTTTATCGGTAATCCAGATCCAGTCTGTCGTCAGTTCGGCGACCGCAAGGAGTTGGCTGCGGACGGCTGGATTGTTGATGGCCTCAAGGCCCAGATCCAGGCGGCCCGGCTGGCCCAATACCCATCGCAATGGTACGAGGTTACGCCAAAATCTCTGGCATATGTTCACTATGGATCGCCCCGGCATCCCGTATATTTCGTGACGGATAAGCCTAATGCCGGGAGTGTAGTTTAACTCCAGTAATGAGAGGTGAACGTGCGAAAATTCTGGGCAGAACGATGCAATACGCCTAACAAGGTGTTATCCAGTGTCTCATAGTCAATGCCGTAGGCGTCCATGCGCTGCTGAACGTGTCACTGTCGCGTATTACGCCATGGCATTCAGGAGGACCGCAACGAAAAGCGTTTGCGGTACGGCAAGTACCGGCAACATCAACGCCAGTTTCCACGATTTTGTGGTGTCTTTCAAAATCATGATTTCCGTGTAGTCCGTTGCCACACCGGCCATGAGAAACGTAAATCCGTTACCGGGAGCGTCGGCGCGTGTGACGAGATCCGCTGCAATCGGCGTCGAGCCTTCCGAACACACTTCGATCAGCGTGGCCGCCGTAACCGTTGCAAGGACGCCGAACAAGGTCGGACCGAACCAATCGCGAAAAGCCTCGGCTGGCAGTGCAGCGCGCAACGTTGCAGCCAGCACAACCCCGAACAGTAGCCATCGCAAAACCATCCGCGAGCCGAGGAGGCCATTCCACAGCATGCGACGTGCGTCATGCCAATTCGGATTGAAGCCGGCGCGCCAGGCGCGCAAAGCCTCTCCCAGCGTCGGTTGTTGGTCCGGTGCGGACTGCCGCGCGGGGTTGTCCGGCAGATAGCCGCGGTCAACAAGCGCATCAAATATCCAACCGGTCGTGATGGCGATCAATGCAGAGAGCAAGATGAACGCCATCGTATACCACCAACCGACGAGCGCGATCAGGATCACCGTAAGGCTGAGCGAGTTCCACGGGCTTGCAAGGAGGAACGCGACGGTTTGTCCGATGGTTGCGCCGCGTTCGTAGAGCTTCATCCCGATCATCAGGATGCCGTGACTGCAGAGATCGAATAAGACGCCTGCCGCTGTGGCCCGCAGTATCCCCGTCGATCGCTGCTTTCCGGCCAATGCCGCTATGACGACGTCGCGCGGCACGCCGTCAAGAAGGCCAACAAAAACGATGCCGAGCAATATGCCCCACCACATCGTGTTCATTAGCTCGAAGGCGCCGGCGGCAAAGTGTGCAAGCGTCGAGTGATCGCTGGGGCTTGAGAACGTGAGATGCCAGAGATAGGCAACAACAACTATGCTGCCGCTGCCCCACAGCATCCAATCGATCCTTCGCACCCCTCCGGCAGACGAGGCGGTGTCGGTGTCACAGCACGAGGAGCGTGCGGGGGTATGCGGACGCGCCTGCGCCGCCGCAACGGCGCGGTTCCCGCAACACGCTTCGGCGGGCTGACCCGTCAGATTTTTGATGTCCGTCTTGTTCATGGATCCACTATGGTCGTTCCAGTAACTGGAAGGTCAAGCGTCCATTCCATTCCTTGAGGTGCTGTGTACATCTGCATCTAACAGCGCTGCTTAGCGGACACGAACAGCATGGTTGTCCCAGTGCCAGGGGGAGGTGGAAACAGGGCCATCTGGACCGCTGCGCTCATGGACCGCGAGCGCGCCTGTTCCGCTAGTCAGAAGAAATCCGTTGGCGGCAGCAGGTGCAACACCGGATACGTCCTGCGCATGCCGCGTGCCTAAGTACCGGCCACTGGCGACGTCTACGAACACGACGGCACCGCCGCGTGACGACGTCAGCGCTGCGAGATCGCCGGCCGCACTTACGGCGACCGAGCTGATATAGCCGCGAAGGGAGCGCGCGAGCTTGTTCGGAAGGGTCACCGGCGCCAGGTCCGTTCCCAGGCGATGGGTCAGGATCAGCGGCAGAGTTCGACCGGAGGACGCCTTAACCTGACCGCCGATTACAACAGTGCGGCGCTGGCCGATGTCGAGGTGGCGCAACGAAAGGCGACGACTGGCGGCTGGAAGCGTGTGCCGCTCAATCACATCTCCGGTTCGGGTATCGATGTAGACCAGCGACGGTTCCATGGTGGCCAGGTTCAGTGATGTGCGTCCACGCCCGATGTCCGGGTGGGTTTCGACGCCGCCGTTCGCAACCACCAGTGCCTGCCCATCAGGTAACAGCGCCAAGTCGTGCGGCCCAATGCCGTGCGTTGGAAACTCGCCAACGCGATGAAAGCCGCGTTTCACATCGTAGACGCCGATGCAGCCGCGTGCGGCTTCAAAGTCATTTTCTGTTGCAAATAGAAGGGATCCGTCGCTTGAGAATGTCCCGTGACCATAGAAATGGCGATCACGTGGTGTTGTGAACGACACCGGTGCGCTGCGGCGTGCGACTGAGAATGCGACGGCGAAGTTGCCCGGCCGCCGCGCAAACACGACACATTGCTTGGTGCGCTGACACACGGCGACGTCGTGGCCGCGCGCCGGAAGTGACACGACGGCATGGTCTTGCCCGGTTTGATCAAAGATTGCGGCGGAA
>JBCCOV010000168.1:0-11698 GCA_039039985.1 Pseudomonadota bacterium
CCGCTTTGATTTGCATTACTCGTTTTAAAATCCATAAAGCCGAGAATCATGTTTTCAAAATAGCTGTTTTAAGACTCAGAAATAATGAAAATGCGAAATGGGCATTCGTGTTGACGCCACAGTAAAATATCGAAATGTAAAACTTTTAATGTAACGAGCCGTTCATACAGCAAGCGCACTGCGACCACACGAACAGCAAAGCGGCCGCCGACGTTCCGGACCGGCGCAAACCAAGAAGTCATGGAAATCTCCCCCGTGAGGTGCTTTGATTTGGAATACCGATGGAGGTTGCTTGCAAATGCTCAATATCAATGCAGATCGCCTGCTTTCTGACCTATATGAACTTCGGCAAATCGGCGCCTATAAAACAGGGGTCCATCGGCCGACGCTCTCAGAAGACGACATGCGTGCGCGGCGTTGGCTCGTCGACAAGCTTGAGGCCGTCGGTCATGTCGCACACATCGACGGCATCGCAACCGTAATCTCACGCGCGCCCGGCGACGGCCCGAAACTCCTGGCCGGTTCGCACATCGAGAGTCAGAACCATGCCGGCTGGCTCGATGGTGCACTTGGCATCGTCTACGCGCTGGAAGCCGCCCGAGCCGTAGCGGAAGATGCCGACCTGAAGGCGCGCGGTGCCGGCGTCGACGTCATCGCGTTTTCGGACGAGGAAGGCCATTTCGGTGGCTTTTTCGGCAGCAAGTCGTTCGTCGGCGATCTTTCGGAAGACACGATTGATGCAGCCTGCGACAGGACACACGGCACGCCGCTGCGCGAGATGCTCGCAACGGCCGGCCTGGCAGGCGTTCCCCGCGTCACATTGGAACGCGATCGCTACCGCGCGTTCCTCGAAGCGCACATCGAGCAAGGCGACTCCTTGGAAAGTGACGGCCTGTCGATTGGTGTCGTCACAAGCATCGTTGCCATTTGGCAGTATCGGGTTGTTTGCGAGGGCGCGCAAAACCACGCGGGCACGACGCGCATGGCAACGCGCAAAGATGCCGGCGCCGCTCTGCGCCGGATCTGTCGGCGGATCGAAGAGACGTTCCCGGACATTGCTGCCGAGCGGAGCGTGTGGACCGTCGGGCGGATGACGCTTGAACCGGGCGGTCCCAGTATCATTCCTGGCCACGCCGAAATGCTGTTTCAGTTCCGCGACGCCGACCCCGACGTGCTCGCGCGCCTGCACGCCGCCCTCGCCACGATCGTTACCGAGGAAGACAGCGCCGGCCCGTGTTCGGCGCGACTTGAGGTTATCAGCCAGACCACGCCGGCGGTCATGGTGCGCGAGGTGCAATCCGCATTCGTGACTGCAGCTGACGCCTTCGCACCAACCAAACACATCATGATGCCGAGTGGGGCCGGACACGATGCGCAGGTTATCGCCCCGCACCTGCCGACCGGCATGCTGTTCGTGCCGAGCATCGGCGGGATCAGTCATCACTGGTCGGAGAACACGAGTGATGACGACATCGTCGTGGGCGGGCGGGTGTTTGCCGGCGCTGCCGGGGCGTTGCTCTCGCAGCCGAGATAGGCGTGTGTGCGCTTCAGATGACCTGGACCCGTATGGTGGGCGGGCGCGACTCGGTGTTTGACGGAACTGGCGGACAGGTTTCGGAGCGACGGGAAACGGTTTAACGTCGCTCATCACACCAACACAGTTCGGAGGAACCGATGGATCTTGGGATCAAGGGCCGAAAGGCGATCGTGTGCGCGGCATCGAAAGGGCTCGGAAAGGGCTGTGCGATGGCCCTCGCGAAAGAAGGCGTCGATGTCGTTGTAACAGCACGCGGCGCCGAAGCTCTGAATGCCGCGGCCGAAGAAATACGCAGCGCCACAGGTGTCACCGTAACAGCCGTTGCCGGGGATGTGACGACCGAAGACGGACGCAACGCGATACTCGCCGCGTGCCCAAACCCCGACATTCTCGTCAACAACGCGGGTGGTCCGCCGCCGGGAGACTTCAAAGACTTCTCGATGGACGATTGGCGCAAGGCCGTCGAAGGCAACATGATCACGCCGCTCGCGCTGATCAAAGCAACCGTCTATGGCATGCAAGAGCGCGGCTTCGGGCGGATCGTCAACATCACCAGCTTTTCAGTGAAGGGGCCAATCGCGCAATTGGAACTCTCGAACGGTGCGCGTGCAGGGCTAACCGGTGCGGTTGCCGTGTTGGCGCGCAAGTCTGCCAAAAGCAACGTCACCATCAACGGCCTGCTGCCGGGCCCGTTTGACACGGATCGCTTGCGCGGCACATCCGAGAAGATGGCTGCAACCCTGGGCGTCTCGTTCGACGAGGCGCACAACCAGCGCATGCAGGAAGTTCCGGCAGGTCGTTTCGGTACGGCAGAAGAGTTCGGCGCCATGGCGGCGTTTCTGTGCTCGACTCATGCCGGCTACATCACGGGCCAGAATATTGTCCTTGATGGCGGCTCTTATCCGGGAACGCTGTGACCTAGGATCACGTCCATCTGCAAAGACCGGATGGCTGTCCCGTATCGTCGGGCTCAGCCATCCCGGTTGACATGATGTCGCAAGCGATACGCCTTATAGCTTGCATGCACATTAGTTTTCCTCGTGCGAGGTGGGGCGTTAGAGACCTGATTTATCATTGGTCTGAATAACAATCTATCAGCTTGTCATTGAACGGCGTTCTGGCGCAAAACCCAATCCGACCACATCGCATTTCTGGCTGCAGCGCCCGTTGTCCCACCCTTAATCGCGCTCACTTGAGAGCCATGCAGATGCTGCATGGATTGCCGTCGCGCTCGTTTCGTCAATTGACCATGACCCTGCTGCCGTGCTCTGAGCCCCGCCGCCGGAACGGAGCACAAGCTGTGCTCTTGTTTCATGCGATGGCTGAGCGGGTTCTGGCGTTCTGCTGCGGCAAGAGGGGAAGCTGGTAATCACACGTTGATCGCGCGCAAACTGATCGGTTTGCGGTGCTCGTCGTTGGCGATTCCGGCTTATCAGTTTCCGCAGCCAGCCATTGCGCAACGAGGGGGTCCATATGCGAACCTTCCTGATGATCATGCTGGCGGTTCTTACGCTGGGCCTCGTCCAGTCCGCTGCAACATCTGTCGAAGCCCATTCTCAAGGGGCGAAGAGTTCCAAGCAGAGCTGGAAGCGGTCGGTGCGTCGCAACCGTGCCAAGTCCGTGAAGCGCCGTAGCTACCGGTCGTCACGCCGGCGCAGCTATCGCAGTCGATCAGCTAAAAGCCGGTCCTATGCGAAACGTCGGTCCTATGCGAAACGCAAGTACTACGCCAAGCGCCGGTACGCCAAGCGTCGCTACGCGAAACGGCGGTACGCAAAGCGCCGGTACTATGCCAAGCGTCGGTATGCGAAACGTCGTTATGCCAAGCGCCGGTACGCGAAGCGCCGCTATGCCAAGCGTCGGTACGCCAAGCGGCGTTATGCTAAGCGTCGGTACGCGGCAAAGCGGAGATACGCCAAACGTCGCTACACCAAACGCCGGAGCACGCACGGTCGCCGGATCGCAAGTTCGCGCAGGATCCCAGTGCGCGCGTACAAGATCCGCAAGCGGGCACGTGGTACCGTTCTGAAGGGATTGGCGTCGTACTACTGGCAGCCGCAGCCTGTCGCATCCGGGGGACGCTTTAACCCTCAGGCGTTGACGGCTGCCCACCGGACGTTGCCGTTCGGCACACGCGTGCGCGTTACCAACACCCGAAATGGACGCTCCGTTGTCGTTCGTATCAATGACCGCGGACCTTACATCCGTGGCCGTGTTATCGATCTTTCGCTGCGAGCGGCGACCGTCATCGGTATGCGGAAGGCCGGTGTGGTACCGGTTCGCATGCAAGTAATGTAGAAGAAAAGCATAACGTTAGTCTGGCGACGGTGCAGGATGCTGCGCCGTCGCCGTGCGCTGTTTCGGCCTGCGATCACGGTGCCGTTTATCAAATGCGACCGCTAAGCGGTTTGTTTGTTCACATTCCCGGACTACGCTATTGCGGCAAATCGTTTGCGCAACGTGGATCCAGGTATGAGCGGCTCAGACCCGACTCCGACCCGACGGGAGGCAATCTCCCGCATCCGGACGGCTTTGATTGAAAAGAAGATGACGCAAGCGGAACTTGCCGATGCGTCCGACTGTCATGAGAAGACGATTCAGAACATGCTGAGCGGACGCAGTGTTCGCGATCAGACCCTTTTTGACGTGTGCATGGTTCTTGGCCTGGACTTCGAGCAAGTCCGGGCGGAATGGACCGGCAAAGCCACCTACTACGATGTGCCATCCGACGTGCCCGGACAGCCGGCGCCAGGCTCGGACGTTGCACCCGTTTACATGGGCGCTTACACGCGTCCGGCCGTGGACCATCTGATTGGGAGTTATCTCACGCTTCGGCCCGGATTCGCGATCCCGGAAATCGTCATCGCATACCGCACTGACATCACCTGGGATCCAGAATGGCCCAGCCTCGTGTTCGAGGAGTACGACCGGCCGGATGCGGCATATAATCACCGCGGACGACTGCATGTGCCGTCGTCATCGATGTTCATGCATCTCGTCTCGCTGACCAAAGGCGCGATGCGCATGATCATCGTCTCACAGCTCGACCAGCATGAGGTGATGCGCGGCCTGATCACCACGGTGAGCCGCAACGGCGCCACAGTGATCCCGGTGAGCGCGCCGATCATCTACATGAAGAAGGAAACCTTCCTTCCAAGCGACTTCGGCGAGATTCACCAGGATAACCCGGCGTTTGCGACCTATCGCAAGCAACTGGACGAGGCGACGCAGCACGGATTCGCGCGTCTTGTTAGCTAGAACGTTTCAGGTTTAGCTCGAACCATCCCACAGCCCCCCCTGGCCACCCAACGGGACGAATTCGTGGGTGGCCGGCGAAGTGATTCCGCTTATGGCGGAAATGATCTAGCGGATTGGGCGATTGCGGCGCGGCGCCTGCCGCCTCATCGCACCCGAAACCCTATCAGTACGCTTAATTTCCGCGGCGAGCCGGGTTCTGGCGGCGTGGACCGTTCTTGTGCGGTCACAAAAATCGCCGTACGACAGCCCTGTTAACTGAGGATTCAGGGTAAAGATCTAGTTTAATTCTTACCTGTATCTGTAAAACGCCACTTTTCGGAGCGACACACGTTCTCAGCCCGGGGGGTACTGGGTGGGGTCTGCGTTATCGGGGGTCGTTGCATGGGAATGCGCATGTGCGTGTGGTCTGCGCTTCGGCAGTACTGCGCCATTGGCATGTTCGGACTGGTTGGGCTGATCCAACCCGTTAGCGGCGCGATTGCAAAAGACGGTGCGACCCCGCCGACATCGTCGCTCGGATCACAGCTGACCAGCCTCGTGGCGCGGATTACCGGTGCCGGCGAGATTGCGAAGAAGAAAGACCCACGCACCCGTTTTATTGTTTCACTTGCGCGGCCCCGGCCATTTCAGGTGTTTGCGCTCACGAACCCCAACCGCGTCATTATCGATATGCCCGCAGTGAGCATGCGCTTGCCGCCGCAGCCTGCGAAACCCATTGGCGTAGTCACGTCCTTTCGCGGAGGACGCTCCGGAGATAAGCGCTCTCGCGTGATCATCGATGTGGCAGAGCCCGTCGTTGTCGACAACGCGGTCATCCGCCCGAACGGCCCAAGTGGTGGAACCGAACTTGTCATTGATATTCTGCCCGTTCGCTCCCGCTCGGCATTGGCGAGAGCGAAGGCCCGGGCCAATGTCCGCGCCGGCGCCATGAGCCTCGGCGCAGGTCCGGCTCGCGTGCAACCGCCGCTGCCGCGCGCAGCCGAAACGCCGGAGCTGCTGAAGAAGAAGTCGTTCAAGCCTCTGATTGTTCTCGATCCGGGCCATGGCGGGCATGATTCCGGCGCAAAAAAACACGGGATTCTCGAAAAGGACGTCGTGCTGGCTTTTGGCCTGCGCCTTCGCGAACGCCTCCAACGGACCGGCCGCTACCGCGTTGAAATGACACGCGATACGGATCGGTTCATTCCATTGGGGGTCCGCAGATCGTTCGCGGAAAAGCGCAGTGCGGCGCTATTCATATCCATCCATGCCGACTATGCGCGGTCGAGTGCGCGCGGCGCCACGATCTACTCCTTGCGTGAGCGGGTCGCCTCGCGACTGAAGAAGTCGGCGCGGCGCGAAGTTGGGCGGACCGTGCTGAGCGCAAACGAAAAAGACGCAATTCAAAAGGCGGCTGCGAACGTCAAACTGATCCGGAACATTCTGTCGGATCTGGCAAAGCGTGAAGTCGAAGTCACCCGCAACCGCACGTCGTTTTTCTCGGACACGGTTGTCAAGCACATGTCGGTTTCGACAAAGATGCGCAGCGACCCAGACCGGGAGGCTGCGTTCAAGGTCCTGCGTACCGCGAAAGTTCCCGCCGTGCTGATCGAACTGGCCTATGTCTCGAACCGGCGTGATGCGCGGAAGCTGAAATCCGAAGCGTGGCGAGACAAGGTCGCCGCCTCGATCGTTGAGGCGATCGACCGGTACTTCAGCAACACGCTTGCCCGCCTTCCGATTTGATGGAAATCGCACGCTCGCGACATGGTGCTGAGAGTTGGTGTGCTGAGAGTCGGAGTGTTGAGAGCCACGGCTGAATTGGGATGAGAGAAACCGGCCAATCGGGCCGGTTTCTCCACGTCTGGTCAGTCGTACGTGACTGACAAAGCTGACTCAGATGCTACTTGGTGGGTAAGTTGTACAGAGTCGCCACTGAACAACGCGAAGCCAATCGATATCCTGACGATTCAAATGCGCCAGACCACAGGCGCGGAACTTGAGTGACTTTACGGACCGCAGGTTGAGACGCTTCGGCATCGGGCACCCCATAGTCGTCGTCATGCCAGGGCTGCAGGCTCATGCCGCCCACGCCACCACGCGCACGCATGCACCGCATGCCCGAAGACGTCGCGTGAGACGTCCCGAGATCCGGTGATCCGAAAGCGTAGCGATGCAGGAACTGAGCGGACGGTGATTGGGCCCACAGCGACCCTGAGAACGGCACCGTCATTGACGGGCCACGAAGCGGTTTGCGGCGGCCATCGACCAATCTGGCTCGATAGCCCCTCGCGTTGCTGGCAATTGGGACCAGCAGATTTGCTTTAACGTTCAGAACCAAGGGCACGTGCCTTTAGATCCGACGCACACCAGAAAGCAAATTGGAACCGCGTTCTGTTTTGTACATGATTCGGCGATTGGCACCCGGACGCCAGAAAACCTGACGCCCGAGGTGTTGCATCCAGGATTCACACCTGAGCGCGCGCTGCTTTTTGCACAGCTTTCTGAACTTTTTCGAACGCACGAACTTCGATCTGGCGAATGCGCTCTCGGCTTACGCCGAACTCGGTCGATAGATCTTCAAGCGTCATGGGATCTTCAACCAAGCGCCGCGCTTCGAAAATGCGCCGCTCACGGTCGTTCAACCCCTCCATCGCATCAGAGAGATAGGCCCGGCGCTGCTCCAGCTCCTGCTGCTCGGCGAACGTCTGTTCCTGGTCCGGCTCGTCGTCGACGAGCCAGTCCTGCCATTCGCCCGATTCCGAGTCCGCGCGAAGCGGTGCGTTGAGCGACGCATCGCCTGAGAGGCGGCGGTTCATCGAAACAACGTCGTCTTCCGTCACGCCCAGCTTGGTGGCAATGGACGTCACCTGATCCGGCTTGAGATCACCCTCTTCCAGGGCCTGGATCTGCCCTTTCATCCGACGCAAATTGAAGAACAGCTTCTTCTGTGCCGCCGTCGTGCCCATTTTGACGAGGCTCCACGAGCGCAGAATGTACTCCTGTATCGACGCCCGGATCCACCACATGGCGTATGTGGCCAGCCGGAATCCACGGTCCGGATCAAAGCGCTTCACCGCCTGCATCAGGCCGACGTTGCCTTCGGAGATGACTTCACCAATCGGCAACCCGTAACCGCGGTAGCCCATCGCAATTCGCGCGACCAAGCGGAGGTGGGATGTCACAAGTTGGTGCGCCGCCTCGGCATCATCATGCTCCTGCAAGCGTTTGGCGAGCATGTACTCCTGGTTCGGCTCCAACATCGGAAACCGCCGGATCTCTTCAAGATAGCGGGAGAGGCCACCCGAGCCCTCCGCAATGGTTGGAAGCGATTTCGTTGCCATGGTGCGTAACCAGCTGACGACCGGAGTCGCCGTGCTGTCCTCTAAGCTGTCTCTCGGGCCGAGCCCATCGTTACTCGGTGAAGCTCGACCCAACTTGGTCCATAACGACCGCTTTGCATCTGTGCAGGCGCGGGCATTCCGTTAGTCAACGGTCTAACCCGAACCGTTCCGTCGCTGCGACGTTTTGTTGACCTATAGTTTGCAACGCGACTCGTCCCGATTGGATCTCACAAAGCGCTCGTGAGCTCGCAAATTCGGGTGAACACTGCGTCAATCCTAGCCTCACATTTCGACTCAAACCCGTCTCAGGCAACATCCATGCTGCCATTCAGGTTCCACCTGCCCTGCCACTAAAGCCGATCAGGTGGGGATTGTTCACGGTATTTCTCGGAATGTTGCGAGACTTTACCCAATTATGCAGAACAAATCAAGATCGTTTGCGCAAGGCGTCGCGGAGGCGGGCAAAATCTGACGGCATGTCTGCGTGAAACTCCAGATGATCACCGCGAATGGGATGCGCGAAGCCGAGAAGCTCTGCATGTAACGCTTGCCTGTCCATGGCAAGAAGCGCCGCGCGCTGCTCATCGCCCAATTGCGCCTCCCGCGAGGCAAAGCCCTTTCCGTAAACAGAGTCCCCCAGAAGCGGATGCCCAATCGACGTCATGTGCACCCTGATCTGGTGAGTCCGACCCGTTTCCAGCTCCGCCGTGAACTCCGTCACAGGCGCCAGATCGAGATTGAACTCTTCTGCACGTGCAATGCGCGTAATCGCCGACCGGCCGTTTGGTTCGTGAACGACCGCCATGCGGCGACGGCTGACCGGACTGCGACCAATGCGGGCATCGATAACGATTGACGGGCGTGCGAAACGCCCCCAGGCCAGACCGCGATAACGGCGCACCAGCCGTCCATCGCGACCGTGAGCGGCAAACTGTTCTGAAAGACCGACGTGGGCGCGATCGTTTTTCGCCACCACCATGACTCCCGACGTCAGACGGTCGAGGCGATGGACAATTCCAGGGCGTTTTACGCCGCCGACGCCGGATAGACTGTCTCCGCAGTGGGCGAGGAGCGCGTTTACCAATGTACCAGCCTCGCGCCCAGCTCCAGGATGCACCACCAGCCCGGCCGGCTTGTTGACGACGATCAGATCGTTGTCCTCATAGAGGATGTCCAGCGGCATGGCTTCCGCCGCCGGCTCGGATGGCAGAGCGGCGGGAACATCCAGCGCGATCTCCTGGCCAAGCAGTATGCGGCGGCTTGGATCGTGCACTGCGGCGCCATCGATCGTGACGTGACCAAGCCGGATCAACGCCTGAATCCGAGACCGGCTCAGGTCACCGGACGCATTGACCAAAACGCGATCCAGCCGTTGGCCCGCGCCGGATTGGTCGGCAAGAAACGTCAACCGGGTCATTTTGCCCTAACATCTTGTGCCTCGGCTTGGACTGCTCCGTTGATGAGCGCAAGCGCAGAGCCTTATGTGTGTGTGCAACGAGCTGAAACGCAAGGAGTTCATGATGGCTGCCGGCAGTGACGACAGTGGCGAGCGCCACGCGACTGCGCCGGCCAATCCCTATACGCCACGGCAGATTTTCTGGCTCAAGGCGCTGGTGTTCGGAATGAGCGCGTTGATGCTTCTTGGCATTGTTGGCGTCTTCGTCGGCTTTGTCATGGTCGCGCAAGAGGCCGGATCGCAGCAGGGCGCTTCGCCAAAAATCGAACGGGCAAGCGCGAGCCGCTCCCTGGCGGACACAGAGTCTGACCCGGGCTCAGCGAAAGCCGATGTTGGCGTCGATCTGCACGATATCGAACTGCCGGCTGGCGCAACTATTGCGTCGATCGCCTTGGCCGGAAATCGGCTCGCTATCCACTATCGGCACGAGAGCGGCGACGGAATTGCGATCGTCGACTGGCCGGGCGGGCAGGTGCTGTCTCACCTCCGCATCCGTCACCCAACGTCTGTCGTTGGCGAATGAGCCGGGCGTGCGTATCCCGGCTCAAACGCTGATGGCGACTACGACAACTCGACTTCGTAAGCGGCATCTTCGAGCATTGCCCATCGCTCGATCAACGCGATGCGCCGGTCGTCGATATCCCAGATCAGGCTCTCAACCATTAGAACCGGACTTCCGACCGAAACACCGAGGTGCTTTGCCACGTCATCCGTTGCGGCGCGCGCGCAAACCCGGTCCCGCGAGCGCTGCGGAATAGCGCCGAACTTCTCGATCAGCATCGCGAACAGATTCGTCGGCAGCGGCTCGGTCTTCTGCTGCATGTCGGGAAAGTACTCGACCGGCGTGATCAATCGTTCAAACACGCGAAATCTGCTGTCGCGCTTGCAGACACGCGCGGTCCGAACAACGTCGGCTCCGGGATCCAGATCGAGGTCATGCGCTTCAGCGTCGCTCGCCTCCCCCTGTTCTTGTCCAATCACCGTCGAGATGGAACCGAGAAAGGAATCTTCGCCGGTCTCAAGTGATCGGAACCGGCACAGGCGGTCTTTGTGAAGGTCCGCCAGGTCGGCGACGAACGTTCCACGTCCCTGTTTCCGGATAATCCAGCCACCGTCTTCGAGCCCTTCCAGAGCCTTTCGAGCGGTTCCAACGCTTACGCCATATTCACGCGCCAAGTCCGACTCACTTGGCAGCACCATGCCCGCAGTCCAGTCTCCCGAACGAATGCGGTCGCGCAGCCGACCGATCAGCTGCACGTATAGAGGACCGGCGTACGTTCGACGTTCGCGACCGGCGGTAGTTGCGGATTCGATTGCCATAATCAGCCCTTTCAGCACGGAACTGACAACTAGTCGTCAGAATCTACACAATTACTTCATATTGTAGAACTTCGCCGTAGCACAACCCAAAATTGTCCGTATCCATTAGATTCGCACACGAATTATTCGATTTCACCAAATCTGAAGACGAATCTGCCTGGAACTACAGAGTTCTAAGGTCAGCCCAACTCAGATGCGAGCTCTCTGAGGCTGTCTGATTTCGAACACTCCGAGAGATGTGACCACGTTCATTGGAGTGTGCGATTTAAGCAGATTGATGCTTGCAGGTCAGTGCACCAACGCACGTGAAAGTAGCACCAGGGCAGATCGAGATGCCGCACACCCTTCGATCTCTAGAGTACAACGCCCGCTTCAGTTGTGTCGATCAGTTTTTTTCGCGCATCGCGATTAATTCGTGTGCGATTATTGGCGCATGATATTGGCGTCAGCGCTTCAGTGGACTTGAGCGACTTAGCGCTAAATTTCAACATTCTACGTGGCCCTGTTTGCGTAAAGCTTGATTGGTGGTTCAGCAAGACCACAGTCGCCGGTTTCTGCCGACAACGAAGCAGAGCTTCGGACGGAGGGATGTCGGCGGAACGAGTCTGGCCAGGTTGAGTTGGCGGGCGTGAGCCGGTGATGCGCTTGCGCTCACGGCTATTCCTCGCTCACGGGCTATTCCGGCCTGCGGCCGGGCCCTCCGCGGGGGCGGCGCAACGCGCCGGGCCGCATTCGCGGCCTGGGGTGCCAGACGGCTGGCCCGCGCTCAAGTAGCGAGCGGTAGCGCACGTAATGACTCGCTCG
>JBCCOV010000169.1:0-11573 GCA_039039985.1 Pseudomonadota bacterium
CGAGACAGTCCCACGAGCAATCCGTGCACCGAAAACGCTTCTTCCGCGCTCGTAAGCGTGAGCACCTTGCCGCCGGACGCCTCAATCAGGTCGGCAAGCTCAGGATGGTGCATAGCGCCAGACGCGCCGTGCACGCAGGCCAAACGCTGTGCCAATCCATCACGACCAATCGCTTCTTGCGCTACGGGCAGCAGAATGCGGGCCTGTTGTAGCGACGTGTCGCGATACGCATCCGCCATGAAGATCAGGCCGGTTCGCGAAAAGTCGAGCGTCTCGCCAACCTGGCGCAAGGTATCCGGATCACAGGTGTCGTAGATGCGCGTGCGCGGTCTGAGACGCTGCGCCCCTTCGCCAACGCCCGGAATGTTCCAGCCCTGGAACTGCGCGGCGGCCTGATTGGACAAGCTGCTCAGGCCGCTGCCAAAGAAGGCGATTTGGCGTGTGTGAACCTCAAGGCCCGCAATCAATATGCGGGCCACATCGTCGTCAGCCTCGAACTGATCTGCCCAAAGGCTCTGATCGATGTGCGCGAGTATAGCACCAACGGTGCGCGCGAACTGATGCGACGTCGCGTGATCTCCAGCCACGAGGCTGTGCGCGAAATCCAATCGAGACGCTGCAGACTGGGTTTCGGGGCACCGGATCTGCCAGTTCAGTCCGGCAACGGACCCCGACGCGACAGCAGCAGAAGCAGCCCGAACCCTCACCCCGGCAAACCGTCCGGCTGACCAACAACTGTGACGTTCAGAGCATCGATATCCAGCAGCCGCTTGGCAACGCGACGAATGTCTTCAATCGTCACGGCTTCGATCTGCTTGTTCCGTGTGTCGACGTACGACAGACCCAGGTCTTCGAGCTGAATGCCGAGCAGTTGCTGCGCGATTTTGCTGCTGGTGTCGAACCGCAAAGCGTAGGACCCGGTCAGGTAACTCTTGGCGTTCGCCAGTTCCTTCTCGGTCGGGCCGTCATCCGCCATACGCTTCAACTCGCTGCGAATGACCTTAAGACTTTCCGCGACACGTTCATTCTTGGTCGCCACCCCGCCCGCAAGGATCGCAGCGCCGTCCAATGTCTGAAGATAGCTGTAGACGGAGTACGCGAGCCCGCGTTTCTCACGCACCTCGTTCATCAAGCGCGACGCAAAACCACCACCACCCAGGATCTGGTTCAGAACAAACGCCGCCATGAAGTCTTTGTCCTTGCGAGCAATGCCTGGCAGCCCGAAAACGGCGACCGATTGCGGCACGGGCATCTTGATGACGGTTTGCAGCCCCGTCTTCAGCTTGGCCTTGGGAATCGGCTTCAGGTCTGCACGCTCCGGCAGATCACCAAAGACCTCATCGAGCAGGGTCTTCAGCGTTGCGGCATCAATGTCGCCCACAACGGCAACCTTGACGGTATCGCGCGCGAAGACACGCTTGCGATACCCTTCGAGATCGGCAGCCTGAATGGATTTCACACTCTCCGGCGTGCCACGCGATGGGCGTGCATAAGGGTGCCCGGCAAACGTCTTCTCGGCCCAAACCTTCCCCGCAACGCGGTTCGGGTTCTTGGCGTCGAACGCCAAACGAGACAGCAACTGTTTCCGCATGCGCTCAACCGCATCCGCATCGAACCGCGGCTGAGTCAGAGCAAGCTTCAACAGCTCAATGGCCTTCGCGCGGTTTTCAGTCAGTGTCTGCAAGCTGACGCTGAAATGATCGCGGCTGTCGCTGAACGAGAGTTTGACAGCGTTCTCTTCGAGCAGGCGCTGGAAGGTTGCCGCATCAAGCGAACCGGCACCTTCATCCAGCATGGTCGACAGGAAGTTGGCGAGCCCGGCTTTGTCGTCCGGGTCTTGCGCGCTGCCACCGTCGAACGCGATGCGCATGGCGATCAACGGTACGGACCGCTCTTCAACCAGCCAAGCTTCAACCCCACTGGTGCTTTTGACGACTTGAATGTCCATGGCTTGAACCGGTTTGGGTGCCAAGATCCATGCGCCGATCGTCAGCACAGCAAGTGCGACGGCGAGATGATGGCAAATCCCGAGGCTGAAGGTAAAGCTACGCAACGTGGAAATCATTGTGATCGGTCCTTCACCTTAGGATCTCGTCGCCGGCTTGGCAGAAGATGATTGAGGTTGGGACGGGACCGCCTCCGGGATGAGGTAGCCGGTCACAGATGCGTTGATGTTCAGATAGCTTGCAGCGACCCGCTTGATATCATCAACCGTCACCTTTTTAAGCGCTTCTGGCCAGCCATCAATTTCCGCAATCGTATGCCCGACAACCAGGCCCCAGCCGTACCGCCGTGCCAAAGTTGACTGGCTGTCGATCTCATAAACGAAGTCCGCGATGTAAGCTTTGCGCGCCCGGTCCAGTTCCGCTTGCGTGATACCGTTTTTGATGACGTCAGCAATGACCTTGTCGAAGGCAGCCTCAAAGTCTTCCAGCGTGACGCCGTTGGCCGGCACGCCGTAGAATACGGCTTTGCCCGTATCCAACGCGGAGCCGCTGTAATAGCCGCCCGCACTTGAGCCCACTTTGTCGGCCGAGACCAGCGTCTGATAAAGGCGGCTTGTCGTGCCTGATGCGAGGATCTTGAGCAGCAGGTCCAAGGCCTCAGCGTCGCCAGCCTTGGCTGTGGAGTAACTTGGCACGCTGTAAAAGCGGCGGAAGACAGGCTGGCCAGCTCGGGCATCGCGCAAGACAACGCGACGGGCTGCACGCGAGACAGGCTCCTTCACGCGCACTCGCTTCGGCGAAATCGCCGGGTCAGCAGGAATCTTGCCGTAGGTCTCTGTTGCGAGGCGGCGCACGTCATCTGCCGAGACATCTCCCGCCACGATCAAGATCGCATTGTTGGGTGCATAAAACCGCTTGTAGAAATCCAGCGCGTCCTTGCGGCTCAACGTCTTCATCTCGTGCATCCAGCCGATCACCGGAATGCCGTAGGGATGACCAAGATAGAGCGCCGCATTCATTTGCTCGGACAGCAACGAGGAGGGGCTGTTCTCAACCCGCGAGCGCCGCTCTTCCAGGATGACGTCGCGTTCGGTTCGGACATCTTCTTCGTTGAGCTTGAGGTTGACCATACGGTCCGCCTCCATGCGCATCACCGTTCCAAGGTGCTCGCGTGTAATGCGTTGGAAGTATGCCGTCGCGTCCTGGCTCGTAAATGCATTGTCCTGACCACCCAGGCGTGACACGATTTTCGAGAACTCGCCGGATGCAAGGTTCTCAGTGGACTTGAACATCAGGTGTTCGAGGAAATGCGCAATTCCCGAGACACCGATCGGCTCGTCGGCCGCGCCAACCCGATACCATACCATGTGCGTGACGACCGGCGCCCGGCGATCCGGCACCACCACCACATGCATGCCGTTGTCGAGCTTGAATTCCGTCACCTCCCGCTTGATGGCGGATTCGGCGGATGCTGACCCGGCAAGTGTGAGCATGATTATCATCCAAACTGACGTCAAAAGACCCGTTGTGGGCCTCATCAAGCCTGCGCGCATGCGAAAGACCTCACCAATCGAAAACGTAATACGAGACCCGGTGCCCTCGCTCTTTTGGACAGTTCGGGGTGGGATGGCTTCAAGTCAAATGACAAGCCGTTCACGTCCAATACAGACGAATTGTGCGATGCGAACGTTCTGCTCTCGTTCAAGCGCTCGCAGACCGGCAAGATCATTCATCAGGCGCGGATGATCGTGGTGCGCCGCAAGTCCGACACGGCTCACATCACAATGAACCGACGGCTGAAGCTAGTTCGGATTGGTTCCGTTCGGATTATCAAGCGGATTGGAGCCCGATAGCTTCTCCAGAATGCTCGGGTTGCATCGCCCCATCGGCCCGTCGATGAGCTCGTCCTTGCGGTTCATGAGGCGCGCATGATCCAGCGCTTTCTTACAGTAGGCGTCGTGTGCTGCCTTTTTCCGTTCGAGATCGGCGCGCTTGACGTCCTCAGGGTTAACCGGGAACCGCTCGTTCGTATTCGTAACCGCAACTTGCTCGGGGCGCGGGGCCGAACCTGGCTGCGGCAGGCGCTCGGTTGATGGTGGCATAACCAAGCCGGCGCGTGATTTGAGCTTTTTCTCGCGTTTCGACTCGGCGAGAGCCTTGTCGCTGACGCCAAGGGCGTCGAACACGCCACCTTCAAGCGACACGCCACCGCTACATCCTGCGACAGTCGCGCTCACGGTGATTACTGCAGCGAACCGGGCGAATCCACGCACCATGCCGGCCAGAGTCGCGCGATTTCGGGTTGCGCGAGTCGCGCGATTTTGCGTTGCATCATTCAACATGCCGTGGTCCCCTCACGGTCGACCGGACAGTCATCCGGTGGTTCTCGGCGCCTGGATTCAGGCCGATTTAGTCGGCGATCTGGCGCTTAGCTCCCCCCGTTGCGATAAAACCGTCGTACAGGAGTCCGACGACTCCGGCAACAATGGCGGCATCCGCAACGTTGAACACGTACCAATAGACACCAAACGCATGTAGCGAAAAAAAGTCAGCCACCCCACCAAGATGCACCCGATCAATCGCATTTCCGATCGCGCCGCCTATGATCAGTCCGACACTAATGGCCATCAGCCATCCTGAACCGGCACGCGCGAGCCAAATCGCCATCACGATCGAGACAACCAGCGCAAAGCCCGCCAGCATCAACTGGCCGCCCTGGCTATCCTGCGTAAACAGCCCGTAGCTGATTCCCTTATTAAGGACGAATACGAGGTCCAGAAACGACGTGACGGAAACACGTCCCTTCTCCGCGATCTCATAGACGTTAATCATCCACCACTTGTGGACTTGGTCAACGAGCACAACCACCGCGGCCATGCCTAGCCCGAGCGCGGACCATTGCCCCCAAAACCAGCCATTTCCTGTCTGTTCCGTCGCCATCTTCTCGCTCGTCGCTTATTCTGACTGCGCCATCAGCTCACGCACGGCAGCTGCATCCCGCGCCGAGAGGTCCGAATAGTCGGGATCAGACCCGACATCATCCGTGATCCGCCAGGAGCGTGCGCACTTCGTCCCCTTTGCCAATTTGGGATCAACAGCCACATCGGCAACGTCCGGCAAGGTGAAGGCATAATCGGGAGCCGGGAATGGATGCAATACGGCACCAGAGGTAATGGCCAACTCAGACACATCCAGGCCATCGAATGCCGCGCGCAGAGCCTCGTCATCGATATAGACAATCGGCGCGGCCTCAAGGCTCGACCCGATCCGCTTCTCACGCCGCTCGACTTCCAGCGCACCTGTGATCACTTGCCGCACTTTGAGAACCCGCGCAAACCGCTCTGCCAGCGCGTCGTCTCGCCATTCAGCTGGCAACTCCGGGAAGGTCTGGAGATGGACAGAACCTTTGTCGCTCGGATGCCGCTCAAGCCAGGCTTCCTCGGCCGTGAAGCAAAGAATGGGCGCCAGCCATACGGCCAGGCAGTCAAACAGCTTCGAGATCACGGTCAGTGCCGCCAGACGCTTCTGCGATGAGGGCGGCTCGCAATACAATGCATCTTTGCGCACATCGAAATAGAACGCCGACAGATCTGCATTCAGAAATGTCGCGAACTGACTGACAACACGCCGATACTCGTAAGCCGCATAGGCCTTGCGCACTTCAACATCGATTTCGGACAGACGATGCAAGATGTACTGCTCAAGCAGCGGCATGTCAGCATAGGCGACATCTTTCGCCGGATCATGATGAGCCAGCGCGCCAAGCATCCAGCGCATGGTGTTGCGCAGTTTGCGATAGGTCTCAACAAACGTCTTCAGGATCTCGGGCCCGATCCGCAGGTCATCCGTATAGTCCGATGAAGCAACCCACAACCGCAGGATATCAGCACCGTATTGCTTGATCACGTCCTGCGGCGCGACCGTATTGCCGAGCGACTTCGACATCTTCTGACCCTTCTCGTCCAAGACGAAGCCATGGGTCAGAACAACATCGTACGGCGCCCGCGCACGCGTGCCGCAGCTCTCCAGCAGCGAGGACTGGAACCAGCCGCGATGCTGGTCGGAGCCTTCGAGATACATGACGGTATCGGTGCCGCCATCGACCGTACGATTGATGCCGGACAAGCCAGGAAACGCCTCGGTATCTTCCAGCGTAAACGCGTGTGTCGAACCGGAATCGAACCAGACATCCAGAATGTCGGTCACTTGCTCCCAGGCATCCGGATCATCGACCAAACCGTCCAACAGCTTTGCCTTGGCATCACCGGCAAACCAGGCATCTGCGCCCGCCTTCCGCATAGCCGCAGTAATCCGCGCCACCAACTCATCGGATTTGGCGAACTTAGGTCCTGGTGCCAGCTGATCGGTCTCGACGTTCCGGAAGACGGTGATCGGCACACCCCACGCGCGCTGCCGTGACAGCACCCAGTCCGGCTTTGCTTCCACCATGCCACGCAAGCGATTCTGGCCGACCTTCGGCACAAATTCGGTCTCTTCGATCGCCTTGAAGGCCAAATCGCGCAATGTCGCGTTGCCGCCGACATCGTCATTCAGCGGCGTGTCCATGTGCACGAACCACTGCGGTGTGTTGCGGAAGATCACCGGCTTTTTGGACCGCCAGGAATGCGGATATTGGTGCTTGAGCCGACCGCGCGCCATCAGGCCTTTCGCAGCAACCAGGGCCTTGATGATGGCATCGTTGGCTTTGCCTTTGTCGCCCTTGGCCGTGATCACGTGCTCGCCAGCAAAGCCCGGTGCTTCGTCCGTGAACTTGCCATCCGCGCCGACCGTGAACGGAATCCGCGTCTCGATACCCCTGCTTGGCAACTTCGGCGAATTGGCCATCCAAATGTCGAAGTCTTCGCGGCCATGCCCCGGCGCGGTATGGACAAAGCCTGTGCCCGCATCGTCGGTGACGTGATCACCGTCGAGAAGCGGGACGTGGTAGCCATAACCGCCCAGGCCTGCGTCACGGAGGGGGTGGGCACAGACGACTTGTGCGAGATCAGCGCCGTCGACTGGTCCGATCTTCTTGAAGTCCTCGACCTTTGCTGAACTCATGACATCGGACGCCAAGTTATTCGCGAGAACGAAGCGATCGCCCGCCTTTGCCCAGTTGCCCTCCGGTGCAGCCGTGACCTCGTAGAGCCCATACGCCAGCTTCGACGAGAACGAGATCGCGCGGTTGCCGGGGATCGTCCATGGGGTCGTCGTCCAGATGACGACCGACGAATTCACAAGCGCTTTGGCAACATCTTCAGCGTCGCCCGTTGCAGCCGCACTGACCACCGGAAACTTCACGAACACCGTGTCCGACTGATAATCGTGGTACTCGACCTCGGCCTCAGCCAGTGCCGTCTGCTCGACCACCGACCACATCACCGGCTTCGACCCGCGATAGAGCAGGCCGTTCATGGCGAACTTCATCAGTTCATTCGCGATCGCTGCTTCGGCCCGATAGGACATCGTTGTGTACGGGTTATCCCAGTCGCCGACGACGCCGAGCCGCTTGAACTCGTCGCGCTGCACATCGAGCCAGTGCTCCGCAAATGCACGGCATTCATCGCGAAAGCCCTTGAAGGCGGCAGGATCAGAGAAGTCCGGCTTGTCCTTGCCCTTGGAGCGATACTGCTCTTCGACCTTCCATTCGATCGGCAGGCCGTGACAGTCCCATCCGGGCACGTAGTTCGCATCGAAGCCGGCCATTTGCTGCGATTTGACGACAATATCCTTGAGGATCTTGTTCAGACCGGTGCCAATGTGGATGTTACCGTTCGCGTATGGTGGGCCATCGTGCAGGACGAACTTCGGGCGTCCTTCGGAGGCGTCTCGCAGGCGCTGGTAGAGATTGGTCTTTTCCCAACGCGCCAGCCATTCCGGCTCCCGCTTCGGCAGGCCGGCACGCATGGGAAAGTCGGTTTTCGGCAGGAACAGCGTGTCGCTCCAGTCACGGGCCGCACCTTTATCCTGTTGCGCATCAGCTGATTTTACATCGGACATGATCGATCTCATCGTTTCGGGCACGCGCCAGGCCACGATGGCGGCTGCGTGGACGTGATTGTACCGGGACTTCGAGAAACAGAGGCGTCAGGTCGGCGCGCCCGCGCACGCCTGCGGGCCCGTGGTCAACCACGGGCGGTGCTAATGCTCGCACCTACCAGACCTATTACCGTTCGGAGCATCATCGGATCCGCCATTCGGCCAGCGCTCCTGCCGCGGAGCGAAACAGGGCTCCTCGAATGCCCCAACAGACGCCGTCAAGTCAATATGAAGGGTTTGGTGATTCCCGCTCACGGGATGTTCCGGCCTTTGGCCGGGCCCTCCGCGGGGGCGGCGCAACGCGCCGGGCCGCAGGCGCGGCCTGGGAACCGTCCTACCAGGATGGCCAGCGCTCGAGCCGCGAGCCTGCGAGCGTGCGAACAGCGCAAATGAAAGACTCTTCGCTCACGGGCTGTTCCGGCCTGCGGCCGGGCCCTCCGCGTGGGCGGCGCAACGCGCCGGGCCGCGGTCGCGGCCTGGAAACCGTGCTCTCAGGATAGCCCGCGCTCAAGTAGCGAGGGCTTGTCCCGAGCGGTAGCGCAAACAAAGACTCACTCGAGCCGCGAGCCCGCGAGCGTGCGAACAGCGCAAATGAAAGATTCCTCAATCCGCTGCTGCCAGCACCTTTCGCGCGTCGTCGCAGTCGACTTCCATTTGCGCGATCAACGCTTCGGTGCTGTCGAACTTCCGGTCTGGGCGGATGTGGGCGATAAAGATCACGTCGATGTCTTTGCCGTAGAGGTTGCCCGAAAAGTCGAGCAGGAACACTTCAAGCACCGGCTTGCCGTCATCAAAGGTCGGGCGCGTGCCGAGATAGGCGGCCGCATCGTAGCGTGTGCCATCCACCACGACTCGCACGGCGAAAATGCCGTGCCCCAGCGCCGTCCCTTTCGGCATCACAACATTCGCGGTCGGAAAACCCATGGGCGTGCCACGCTGCGCCCCGCCGACAACAGGCCCGCGCACCCGCCACCACGTCCCAAGATCCCGCGCCGCACCCGCCACGTTTCCGGCGGACAGCTTCGCGCGGATCGCGCTTGAGGAAAACGTCTCGCCAGCTTCCGCCTGAGGCGCGATGACGTCGACGCCGAAGCCGTGGGTCAATCCGATCGCCTTCAGTGTTTCCGGTGTGCCCGACCGTTTGTGGCCAAAGAAGAAATCATAGCCGACAACCACGTGGGCGACTTTGAGCCACTCCTGCAGCACCTGCTCTATGAAGTCTTCAGCGCTGAGTTCAGACAATGCGCGGTTGAACGAACGAACAGCCGCGAGGTCCAGGCCGAAGGAGTCCAAAAGCTCAAGCTTTCGCGGCAGAGGTGTAATCTCAAAGTGATCGTCATCGGGGCGAAAGAAGGCGCGCGGATGCGGTTCGAAGATCAGCACACCGGCCTTTGCCGCTCGGGTTTTTGCCAACGTCCGCACGCGCGCAATCAACGCCTGGTGCCCGCGATGGACGCCGTCGAAGTTGCCGATGGCAATCACACCCCCGGCGTACGGCTCCGGAAGCGCATCTAAGTCCTTCAATATGAGCATGTTTCGTTCCGTTGAGGTACTCCAGAGCCGGTCTTAATTCATTTCCGCCATAGGCGGAATCGCCTCAACGGCCCCCTGCGCCGCGCGTCAGCCTCTGCCTCGCGCGTCAGCCCCTGTCTC
This sequence comes from Pseudomonadota bacterium, assembly GCA_039039985.1. Lineage (GTDB taxonomy): Bacteria > Pseudomonadota > Alphaproteobacteria > Rhizobiales > Hyphomicrobiaceae > JBCBWG01. The sequence goes on from JBCCOV010000169.1 coordinate 9,639, forward strand.
ACACGTCAGCCCCTGTCTCACACGTCAGGTAGCGTCGCGCGACGGCACCATCAATATCGCTTCGCCGAGGAGAACGATCGTCCCGGCTTGGTTACAGCACTCGCACGCAAACTTCACCCGCGACTTTTGCGGATAGAGCCCCACGATCTCAACAGAAGCGGTGATTTCGTCCCCGGCATAGACCGGTGCGCGGAAATTCAGGGTTTGCGAGATGTAGATGGCGCCGGGGCCCGGCAACTTCATGCCGAATATGCCCGAAATATAGCTGCTTGTGAGCATACCGTGCGCGATACAATCCTTGAAAATCGTTGTTTTCGCATAGGCTTTGTCGAGATGAACCGGATTGTAATCGCCAACGAGGTCCGCGAACCGGCGAATATCGTTCTCACTCACGCGATGCACGGTCTGAGCGCGCATCCCAAGCTCCAAATCCTCAAATGCGATACCCTCTTTGAGCAGACTCACACGGCCACCCTTTCTCATCACACTCCGGCCCATCACACTCTGGCCCGCCGCAACCTGGCGCGGACCTGCTAATCCCGGATCGGCATTATAACATGTCATATTGCAGTGCAGCATGGTCGACAATCGGGCAATTCGTGCGCACGGGGTCGACCGAGCCGATTCAAACCTGTCCCGGACCGCCAAACCCGCCACAGACCGTTGCGATGTGGATGAGCCCGGCCTATATTCGCAACTTCCCCCCAATTTAACTACACGGCCTCCCGTCGTCTTCTGGCGGCGAACGAGAGAGAGGATTTATGACCGCTTCCAAGCCATTGATGCCGAAAGCCACCGCCGTTTGGCTGGTCGAGAACACATCGCTGACATTCGATCAGATTGCGGAGTTTTGCGAACTGCACATGCTGGAGGTGAAGGGCATTGCCGATGGTGATGTCGCCCAGGGCATAAGGGGCAAAGACCCGATCACCGGCGGCGAGTTAACCCGCGAAGAGATCAAAGCCGGTGAAGCAGATCCGTCGTATCGCCTGAAACTGCGCACATCGAAGGTCAAGCTTCCCGAGATCAAGACCAAAAAGGCGCCGCGATACACGCCGGTTTCGCGGCGACAGGACCGCCCGAATGCCATCCTGTGGCTGGTCAAGAACCACCCCGAGATGAAAGACTCGCAGATCATCAAGCTCGTTGGCACAACCAAACCGACCATACAGCAGATCCGGGATCGTACGCACTGGAATTCGGCAAGCCTGCAACCTCAGGATCCGGTCGCTCTTGGCCTCTGCACTCAGATCGATCTTGATGCCGAGGTTCAAAAGGCCGCGCAACGCGTCGAAAAAGAGCGCCGCGAGATGGGCGACGCGTTTACACCGGCCGGCGCAACACTGGCGGCGACCGCAGAGACGACAAACTACGTGCCGCCTGGCCTCGGGGAGCAACCCAGTATTGTGGAACCACCCGCGGAGACCAATGAGACCGAAGACGCACGCATGCTCGAGCAATTGAACCGGATGTCATCCGGCGAAGCGGAAGAGCCCGAGGAACCACCGGCGTCCCTGGATGATGTCTTCGCAAAGATTGACGCATCGCCAGCAGATGACGGTGAGGCGACCGATCAGCCCGACTCAACAGAACCGGAAGACCAACCGGACAACGTAAGTCCTTAAGTGCGCTGTGAATCTTTCGTTGCGCTGTTCGCACGCGTGTCTTTCATTGCGCTACCGCTCGCGACAAGCGCTCGCTACTTGAGCGCGTTTTAGTTGGCGCTGTTCGCACGCTCGCGGCTCGTGCGCGGTTTTGCCGTCGAGCACTGTTTTAGGCCGCGAACGCTCCCCGCCGCGTTGCGCCGCCCCCGCGGAGGGCCCGGCCGCACGGCCGGAACAGCCCGTGAGCGATAACCAACCCGCGCGGGATATCCTGCGAGGAAGATACCCAGCCCGCGAACGCGCCCCGGCGCGTTGCGCCGCGCTCGCGCAG